>JAJTDF010000039.1 GCA_021294835.1 Planctomycetaceae bacterium | reverse complement strand
GGTCAAGTCGGGAAATCTGCGGTACTCTTGGGCAATGGGCCGTTCGGCCTGCCATATCCAGCCGCGTTGGGGTTCTCTCAACGCCTCAGTGGGTCGGTTGGGTCAACTTGGGAGGTTACTCGATGCATGTGGCATTTGGCTCGCGTTCTGCTTGTTTGCACGCCCGCCGTACCGGCTTCACGCTGATTGAACTGTTGGTGGTGATCGCGATCATTGCCCTGCTGGTCGGCATCTTGCTGCCGTCGCTGGGCAAGGCGCGTCGCGTAGCCCAGTTGGCGGTCTCGCTAAGCAACAACAAGACGCTGATGACCGGTGCGTTGACCTACCGCACGGATTACAAGGACATCTTCCCGATGATCCCGTCCGGCCAGCCGGGCGGCGGGGCGGCGGGGGCCGCGAGCTGGTGCTTCGGCGGCAAGAACAACCACGAGCGCTGGCAGAACTACCCCGGCGCCGGCAACATGCACGACATCTCCGCCGGCGTTCGTCCGGTGAACTCGTACATCTATCCCAACATCCAGATCGATCGCGCCGTCACCCCCGGCAACCGCTACGTGCTGGAGCTGGACGTCTTCCGCTCCCCGGGAGACAAGGCCTCGTTCCAGTGGCTGAGCCCCTATCCGCGAGCCGACTTCACCCGCAGCAGCTACAACGACGTGGGCACCAGCTACCACATGAACCTCAAGTGGTGGAATGCGATGAACGCCTTCATGGCCGGCCAGCCCCGCCCGCCGGGTGAGACCTCCTACGCATTCGTTGGCCGCATGATGCGCGACGTCTCGCGTCGCATGAACATCGCCACCAACTTTGACCCCAGCAAGTACGTCTTCCTGCACGATCAGACCGCCGACATCGTCGCCAACGACCCGCAGCTGCGCAACTGGGTCGGCGAGTTCGGCGACCGCAACAAGGCCGTCATGGCCTTCCTGGACGGCCACGCCGACTATCTGGCCGTTGTGCCCGGCCAACTCACCGGGCCCGGGTACACCTTCCACTTCCAGCTCTTTGGTCGCTGAATCATCCGGAGTCTGCCGTGCCGCGATCTGATCTGTCTGCCGCCGCCAACGCGACCGCCAAGCCGGAGATCGAAAAGGCTGAGCCGAAGCGCAACCAGACCGTGGTCATCGCTGTTGCAGCGATGGCCGGGTTGGTGGGCTTGTACCTCATCATCACCAATCTGCTCGGCCAATCCGGCGTGCGAGCCGAAGGGCCGGCCGACCCTGCGGCGGCCGTCGCCGACGGGACACCCGCATCCGACGGCAAGGCCGCTGCCATGAAGTCCGCAGCTGCCGCGGCGGCCGGCGGCCCCGGGGCCCCGGGTGCCGGGTCAACCCCGGCGAACAGCAACCTCATCCACACCACGCCGCTGGAGGGCAACCCCAACGCCCGTACGGTGCCAGCCGCTGGCGGCAAGTAGCCAGCCGGGTCGCTGGCCCGGCCAGAGCCGGTCAAGCCGCCGTGACAAATCGCCCGGCAGCGTAATCAGCCGACCGGATGGAGCCATGACCGCTGGATGTGATGGATCCGAGCCCGCCGGGGAGCGGGTTTGGCGGCTCTCGTTCGGTCGGCAGGCCGCGCGGGCTGTTTGGCGGATATCCGGACGCCGCATCGGCGACGGTTGGCCGGGCTGCTGCAGGGCGGGCAGCGTTGATTTGCTATGCTTGCCCCCCCTCGGTCTGCCGGGGCGGGTCGGTCTGCGCCCCGCCGGTGACCGGTTTCCACCAGAGCCTTGCAGAGAGACTGACTTATGTCCAGCCGCCTGTTCACCTCCGAATCCGTCTCCATGGGCCACCCCGACAAGGTGGCCGACCAGATCTCCGACGCCGTGCTGGACGCGATGCTGGCCGACGACCCGTATTCCCGCGTCGCTTGCGAGACGCTGTGCTGCACGGGTTTGGTGGTGGTGGCCGGCGAGATCACCACCAAGACATGGGTGAACATCCCCGACTTGGTCCGTGAGGTCGTCCGCGAGATCGGCTACACCTCCGGCGACATGCGGTTCGACGCTGACAGCTGCGGCGTGATGGTGGCCCTGAACAAGCAGTCCCCGCACATCGCCATGGGTGTCGACCGCGACGGCGCCGGCGACCAGGGCATGATGTTCGGTTTCGCCTGCAAGGACACCCCCGAGCTCATGCCCCTGGCCGTGCAGCTCTCGCACCGGCTGATCGAGCGGCAGGCTCAGGTCCGTCGCGACAACCTCATCCCCGGCCTGCGCCCGGACGCCAAGAGCCAGATCACCGTGGAGTACCAGAACGACCGCCCGGTGCGGGTGGACACCGTGGTGCTCTCCACGCAGCACGGCCCGGAGTGGAACGACCGCCAGGGCGACCTGAAGAAGCAGGTCACCGAGCACATCATCAAGCCGGTGCTCAAGGAGTGGTGGAACCCGGGCATCACCGTGCACGTGAACCCGACCGGCTGCTTCGAGATCGGCGGCCCGCACGGCGACACCGGCCTGACCGGCCGCAAGATCATCGTCGATACCTATGGCGGCATGGGCCGTCACGGCGGCGGCGCCTTCAGCGGCAAGGACCCCACCAAGGTGGACCGCTCGGCCGCGTACATGGCCCGCTACATCGCTAAGAACATCGTCGCCGCCGATCTGGCCGACCGCTGCGAGATTCAGCTCTCCTACGCGATCGGCATCGCCGAGCCAACCAGCGTGTACGTGGACTGCTTCGGCTCCGCCAAGGCCGACGAACTGAAGATCGCCAAGGCCGTCCGCGAGCACTTCGCGCTCACGCCCCGCAAGATCATCGAGACCCTCAAGCTGCGCAACCCGATCTACGGGCCCACCTCGCGTCACGGTCACTTCGGCCGCGCCCCGTACGAGGGTCAGTACTCCGACCCGATCAAGCGCGAGAGCCGCGGGCCCAAGCTCGAGTTCTTCACGTGGGAGAAGACCGACAAGGCCGCAGCCCTGCGCAAGTCCGTGCTCGGCTGAGCACGACCGGCCGGTTGCGGGCCCGGGCTTAATGTGAATCAGCGTTCTTCGCCGAAGCACGGTACAGCCCGTGCTCGGCGATGTACTGCGCCACCGCCGGACTGACCATGCCGGCCAGATTGGCTCCGGCCGCCGCCGCGGCCCGCACATCCGTGGAGGCGTGCGGCAACTGAGCCAGGCCGGCGGCGGTGTGCGTGCCCCGCCGCCAGAGATCCATCTCCCGGGTGCTCCATTCGCCGCTGCGGGCGAGCGATTCCAAAAGGCGCTGGGCGTCAGTGGCGGGGGCGCGGAGCAGCACAAGCGGCTGGGCGAGTTGCAGGATGTCGTGCGGCTGCTTCCAGCGGTGAAACGCCAGCGCCTGATCGGCGCCGAACAGCAGTCGCAGGCCCACGTGGGCCTGCCCCGCGGCATCCAGCACATGCCGGGCCCGACGCACCGTGTCCACGGTGTAGCTGGCGCCGCCGGGCGGGGTGCGATCCAGTTCATCGGTCCAGATCAGGCCGGGCCCGCCGTGCAGGGCCAGCCGGAGCATCGCCAGCCGGTGGTGGGCGGGCGTGCCCGGGGCGTCTTTGTGCGGCGAGCGGGCGGCGGGAATGTACACGACCGCCGCATCCGGGCCGAGCGCCGCAGAGACCAGCGCCGGCAGACTTGTGTGGGCCAGGTGCGGCGGGTCGAAGGAACCGCCGAAGAGCACCAGCGTGCGGGCGTGGGGGGGGATGGCCAGCGGGCTGATCGGAGCGGCGGATGAGTCGGTGCCGGTCACGGGCGGCCCCTTTCCGCTGTGCCGTCGGCGACCGGATCCAGGTCCACCGTGGCATCAGCTGGCGGGCCGGCCGCCGTGTCGGTGGTGGCGGCCGGAGGCGCGGCCGATGCGCCGCGCTGGTGGGCGTGCAGCACCTGCACCACCAGTTCGGCCGCTTCGGCCATGGCGTGCCGTGTGCGTCTGGCCAAGGGCAGCAGCACCGCCAGCAGTTCCGGCCGGCGGATGATCGTTGCCAGCACTCGACCGGGCCGGGTGCGGCCCTGCAGGTCAACAAAGCCCAGCACCTCGCGAGGCAGGGCGTCGTGCGGGCCGTCGGAGATGCCTCGCACCACCGCCAGCGGTACGCCCGCCTGCCGGCACACGCCAAGAACCTCGGCGGATTCCATGTCGCAGGCCACCGCCCCCGAGGCGGCCGCCAAGCGGGCCTTGGCAGCGATGGACGAGACCGGGCCGGTCAGACCGGCGATGCGTCGCCGACCCGGTCCCTCGGCATTGGTGAGCGGAACGAAGGTGCGGCCCAGAAGCCGGCCGTCGGCATCGACAATTTCCTCGGCAATCAATGCAGGCGGCGTGTCGGCCAGACCGCCCGCGGTGCCCACCAGCACCACCAGCGACGGGCGGCTGTCGCCCAGCAGCGCTGTTCGGGCAACTTCTGCACACGCCGATCCCATCCCGGTGATCAGCACCCGCGCAGCACCCAGCCCGGCGCGGACCAGCGGCCGGCGAAGGGCCGATGCCTCAGCCGCCAGCGGGCAGAGCACCAGCGGCCGGAAGTGTGGCGCGTCAGCAATGGGCCGGTCCCCGAAAGCCATACGCGAACATAGGGGACCTCCCCGGCGGCATCAGTGGGCGGCGGCCGGGGCTGATCGCATGCGGAGCCCGGGCAGTCCGCACGCTGACGGATGATCATCCGCTGTCAGCGGCACGCGCCCTCAGGGTGGATCGTCAGTGTTCGCGGATGGTTTCGGGGGCGAGCATGATTCGGGTACCCTGCCCGGCAAGCAGCCCGCGAAGATCCACCGAGGGGAAGCGGCGGGTCAGTTCATTGGGGGTCATCCCTTCGGCCAGCACATAGCCGTTGGCATCCGCCAACGTGTACACGGCGCCCTCGGCGCCGGCGTAGATCCACAGTTGGTAGTTCGCCCCGTCCAGCGAGCCGAGCAATGGGCGACCCTCGCCGTCGGCCGGCGGAGCCTTGCCCAGTGCGCTCCCGGAGGAGGCAGGCTGCGTCGATCCGGTCGAATCGCGTTGGGTGACCGGCAGATTCAGCATGGACGCGGCTGCCTCCGGAGCCGTCGCCGCGGCCTGTTGGGGCGGCCGTGCTGACGACGGCGTCGGTTGCACAACGGCTCCAACGGCCAGCAATGCCCCGCCACACACCAGCAAGGCCATGAACCGCTTGAGACCCCGCGGAAGAGGCTGGGTGGCCAGTTGCTCAACAGTCGGCTCGTCCGTCCGAGAACCCACTGGAACATCGGACCGATTCCCTGTTGAGGGAGCGGTGTTGCAAGGGGTGAAGGGGGCAGCAGAAGAAACACTCTGATTCTGCGAATTCAACCGGCTCATGGACGGTACATCGGAGACCTCCGCCTTGGCCTTCATCGCTACCCAGGCAGTGGGTGGGTTCCCTCCCCGCAGATGACGACCGGGCAATCGGGGTAGGGTCGCCGCGTCTTCGCCAAGTCCCATCACCGCATGGGTCGGCCAAGCTTCAACCGATGCCCTAGACTACCGTCAGCCGCGGCCCCATCGTCCAGCCTGGTCCAGGACGCGACCCTTTCAAGGTCGAGACACGGGTTCGAATCCCGTTGGGGTCATTAGGATTATGGAGGGGTCTGGCCTGCTGTTGCAGGGCTGATTTCCGTTCCATCCGGGGGGGGGTGGGGGGCAGCGGGTGCTGCGGGCAGCGGCATCTTCGTGTACTTTGCAGGTGGCAGGCGGGCATCAGTGCTGCCGGGTGGCTCGGCTGTGGTTGCGTGAATCACAGGTTCCCGACGGCTTTGTCGCCAATGCTGCTGGTCATCCAACGCCGGCTCGGCCCAGGACTGGCGGCGACTATGCATCGGCAGGACAGCCTGCACCATGCCCGGCGTAATGCCCGCCGTGAACTGCGCAGTTTGAATCGGCGGGCCGAGAGGCTCCTCCGCGTCGGGCTGGGGGCCGGGACGGCAACTGCGACCACGCCGTCGTCGACAGGCACTCCCGCCCGCTCCCGGAGCCGTGTTCGGCGATAGAGGGTAAACGGCGACCGGGCACGTTGCGGATTTCTGCGACGGGTCCATCGCCGCAGTCGGTCTGTTGGGTATGGAGAGCGTGAGGCACATTCGGGGCAGCATCCGGTACGTCAGGATCACCGAATACCCTCGGCCTGTAGCGCCTCGGTTGATGCCGGGCGGTGAGACTGGTCTCTGACCGGGCAACGGCGGCCAAGGCGCCACCGAGCCGCGGGGAGAATCGTGGGGATCAAGGCGGGGTTCTGGAGGATGCCGTGATGCGTCGTGTTGATTGGGTGTGCGGAACGGTCGGCAAGGTCTGCGGGATGTTGGCCATAGGGGCGGCGGCGACCACACTGCTGGGCGGCTGTGCGCCGACCCGGCAGGTCACTCGCGTGGACCCGCGTCAGACCATCGATGTCGATTACCGATTCAACGACTCTGACGCCCGGCAGGTCTATCAGGGCATGGTCAATGACGCTCTGGCCCGCCCGTGGATCGACAACTTCGTCCGCGAGAACGGCGGCCGCCGCCCGGTGGTCATCGTCGGTCCGGTGCAGAACGACACCCAGGACTACATCGACACCAAGATGTTCACCACCGAGATCGAGCGCGAGCTCATCAACTCCGGCCGGGTGCGGTTCGTCGCCATGGCCGACCAGCGTGACCCGATTCGGGCCGAGCGGCTGCAGGGCCAGGAGTGGTCTCGCCCCGAGACCCGCAAGCAGATGAAGAACGAGCTGGGCGCAGACTACATCGTGCTTGGCCGCGTGGCGGATGATCGCCCGCGCTCGCTGGATGGCCGGGGCGGCGTCGCGTACTACAAGGTGAACCTGGAAGTGATCGACCTGGAGAGCAACGAGAAGGTGTACATCGGCTCGCAGGAGGTCAAGAAGGTTTGGCGTGACCGCTGAGCGGCGGTGCCTGACGGCCAGCAGGGGGTTGGTGGATTGGGGCGCCGGCGGAAGGTGGGGGAGGGAAGGCGGGAGCCCCCCGGTCAGGCTGTCCGAGGTTCGCGCTTGCCCGGACGCTTGACCCCGCTAAACTTCCACCCTGTCCCGAGCGTAAACCCGAACGGATACCGTCCGCCATGCCGACGATCAACCAGCTCATCCGCAACCCCCGCCGCACCCCCAAGGCCAAGTCCAAGAGCCGCGACCTGGCCGTGGCCCCGCAGAAGCGTGGCGTGTGCCTGATCGTCCGCACCCAGACGCCCAAGAAGCCGAACTCGGCTCTCCGCAAGGTCGCCCGTGTGCGTCTGAGCAACGGCAAGGAAGTCACCGCCTACATCGGTGGTGAGGGCCACAACCTCCAGGAACACTCCATCGTCCTGGTCCGCGGCGGTCGTGTCCGCGACCTTCCCGGTGTGCGTTACCACATCGTCCGCGGCACCCTGGACTGCCTGGGCGTTGAGAAGCGCAAGCAGGGCCGGTCCAAGTACGGCGCCAAGGCCAGCAAGGGCTGATCCGCTCCGTCCGCCCAGCGAGTGATCTCGCTGGCCGGTCGGGTGAGCAGAATTGACATTTTTCGCGTGCCTGTTGCGTCGAGTCGGCCGCCCGCGTGGGCCGGGCCGAGACGCCCCCGCGGCACGTGTGGTTCTCGAATCGAGGAGTCCGAATCATGGGTGGCAAGTCCTTCACCAAGTCCGCTGTGCAGCTCCGTCCGGACCCCCGGTTCAACGACCTGCAGCTCTCCAAGTTCATCAACTGCATCATGGTGCGTGGCCAGAAGGCCACCGCCCAGCGCATCATCTACGACGCACTGGACATCATCACGCAGAAGCTCGCCAAGGAGACCGATCCGAACGCCCCCAAGGAGTCGATCGCGATCTTCAAGATGGCCATCGACAACGTCAAGCCGTTCGTCGAGGTCCGCTCCAAGCGTATCGGTGGTGCCAACTACCAGGTGCCGATCCAGGTGAACGCCAAGCGTCAGCAGTCGCTGGCCTTCCGCTGGATCATCGACGCCATCCGCGGCGAGAAGGGCCGCCCCATCGCCAGCAAGCTGGCTGACGAGCTCTACTCGGCCGCCAAGAAGGAAGGCAAGGCCATGGCCACCCGCGATCAGACGCACCGCATGGCCGAGGCCAACAAGGCCTTCGCCCACTTCGCCTGATCGGCGGCGACGGCCCCCGTGGCATGGGCCGCCGGGTGAACGCCCTAACCAGACAGTCCTCCAGACCCCGCTCCGGTGGGGTCTGGTTGTTTTTGCACGATCCTTGTCCACATGGGCTGAACCCGCAGCCCGTGCCGTCCGTTGACCTGACTTCGCCATGCGCATCCGCAAGCCATTTTGGCGTCGGTGGGGTCTGTGGGTGGCCGCATGGCTGGTCCTGGCCAGCCTGGGCACCCTGGTGCACTGGTTGACCTGGATCGCGCCTCGCCAGGGCGTCCGTTACCAGACCCCGGCCTCTCAGACCGCCGTCCGTGTTGCCTCCGCTGCCTTCACCATGCCCAGCCTGCCGGGGTGGGCGGCGGTATACGTCACCTTTGGTCGCAACGTCAGCGGGCGGATGGAACTGGCCTTTGCCGCAAACGGCGCCGCCTGGGCGGGGTGGCTGTGGGGGCTGTGGGTGCTGCTGCGGCTGCGTCGGCGCATGCTGCGCGACGAACGTGCCGAGCGGCAGGCCCATGGTCATCCGGTGACCGACAGCGGCGGGGCCACCTTCAGCCCGGGCCGTCGCCGTCTGCTGGTTGATGCCCCGCTGGGCATCGCCACCGCCGCCACCAGCGGGCTGTACGTTCGTGCCGCGGGTGTGGAACCTTGGTCGCTGCGGATCGCCCGCTACACCGTGCCCATCGCCGATCTGCCGCCGGAACTGGACGGCTACCTCATCGCCCACCTGACCGACACGCACTACGGCCCGCGCGTGCCGCCGGAGTTCATCGACCTGGCGGTCTCCACAGCGATCGACCTCAAGCCCGACGCGTTCGCCCTCACCGGCGACTACATCCATCGGGCCATCAGCGAGATCCAGCCCGCGGTTGACCGCTTCAAGCCGCTGTGCGCCACCGGATTGCCGGTCCTCGGCGTGCTGGGCAACCACGACTGGTACGCCGACGGCCAGCGCATGCACGACGCGTTGACAGCCATCGGTGTGACCATGCTGGACAACCGCCGGGTCTATCTCTCCGCCCGCACCCGGCGGCTGAGCGACCAGCCCCACACGCTGGTGCCCGGTGAGGCTCTGTGCTTTGCTGGCCTTGGCGATCTGGAGCAGGCCACCGTCAACGTCGCCTCGGCGCTGGGCGGGTTGCCCGCCGGGTTGCCCCGCGTGGTGCTGGCCCACCAGCCCGACACCGCCGAGCACTCCGACCTGCTCGCCGGCGACGGCGGCCGCGACGGCCCGGTTCGTGTGGACTTGATGCTGTGCGGGCACACCCACGGCGGACAGGTGGCTCTGCCGCTTGCCGGTCCGCTGATTGTGCCTTCGCGGTTCGGGGACAAATACGCGCGGGGACTGATTCGGGGGCCGGTCTGTCCGGTGGTGGTCAGCGCGGGTATCGGCCTGTCGCTGGTGCCGGTGCGGTTCGGCGTCCCCCCCGAAGTGGTGCTGGTTCGCCTGGAGCGGGGCAGCCCGGCCTGAGGGGCCGGACGGCGTGGCGTGTTGCCACGGGACGGTCCAGATGGGCCGCTCGGATACACTGCGTGTGCGACGGGGACAGATGAACTCCAGGCCGGGGTCCACCGTCTGGGAGGTCTGCGAGCATGAAGCGGATGGGCAACGGCAGTGGCGGCGTTCGCGCTCGGTGGTCGCACTTGGCGGTCGCGGCGGGGTTGGCCGCGTCGACGCTGTTGTGGAGTCCGGCGGCCGCGTGGGGAGGATGCCAGCCGGCGACCGAGGCGACACCCGTGGGCAACGGTGATCCCGCCGAGGAGTCCGAGGCCATCCGTGACGCGCAGTTCGAGGAGATGATGGAGGAGATGCCCTTCGAGATGAATCTGGAGGGCATGACCTCCGGCGAGGGCGTATTCGGGGCGATGTTCGGGCCGCCGATCACCCAGGCGGACTTCGACGGCTTCGTGCGGCTGCTGAACTTTCAGAACGAGCAGAAGCAGGCGGCAGCGCTGATCTACAGCCAGCGGATGGCCAACTACCAGGCCAAGGCCGGCCCACTGCAGAAGATGCTCGCCGACTTGATGGCCCGTCAGATGCAGGCCATGCGTGACGGTGAGCACATGGAGGCGCAGCCCACCGAGACAGAGATGAAGAAGCTCAACGAGGTGGCCAAGGCCGCCGATGTCGAGCGGGCCGCCCTGCGCACCGGCGTGATGGACGATCTTCGTTCGCTGCTGGGCCCGGGGCAGGACGAAGCCTGGCAGCGTGTTGAAATGGCCGACCGCCGCAACCGCCTGCTGCGGGCCCAGTCCATGCTGATGGTTGAGAGCGGCCGGGTGGACCTCCGCGCCGTGCTGGCCCGCAGCGTTGACGCCAAGGCCGTGGACGCAACAGTCAGCGAGCGGGTCGGTCTGGCCATGTCGGACTGGGATCAGGCCATCGATGTGCACGCCCGTGCCATGGCGCCCATCGAGGAGCAACTCCGCAGCGCTGCCTTTGCCGACGACCGTGCCGAGCAGATGGACAAACAGATGAAGCTGATGGGGCAGGGTGTCACCCTGGCTCGCAGGGTCATCGCGACCACCGAGGCCTCGCAGCGGGCGATCGCGGCCGAACTGCCGCCCGACCTCGCCGAGAAGTTCACCGACGGCTTCCTCCGTGCCGCTCATCCGCGCATCTACCGCACGCGGCACGGCGAACGCACGATCGATGCCGCCCTGGCCTTCACCGATCTGACCGCCGAGCAGCGCGGCCGCCTGACGGCCCTGCGCGACGCCCACCAGACCCTCCTCAAGCGGCTCCGGCCCGACGCCATCAAGCGGCAGAAGGCTCAGGACGAGTTTCAGGCCGCCATCATGGCAGCCAAGGACGATGCCGAGCGGGCCAAGGTTATGGAGTCGAGCTCGGAGGTGTGGAGCCAGCCGGATCCAATGGGCGAGCTGCGCGGCAAGGACAACGAACTGGTCAAGCAGGTCCGCCAGGTGCTGACCGAAGAGCAGCGCAAGCGGCTGCCCAAGCGGCCCGTTCCCGCCATTCCCGGCGGCAGCGGCCGCTGAACCGCCCTTTCCCCCGCCTGACGGTCAAGCCACCAGCCGCACTCGCAAAACAACAAACGGCCCGCATCGCTGCGGGCCGCTTGGCTTTGGCTGTGATGCGGCAACGGCTTACTTGAGCAGTTCCGCCGTGCCCTTCTGGGCGTCGATGTACCGCTTGTGCACCTCCAGGTAGTGCTTGCGGTACACCGCGTCGATCTTGTCCGGGCTGGGGAACTTCTTGCTGAAGCCCGGCGCCACCGGGTCCAGGGCCAGTTCGGAGGCCTTGATCAGGTGGGCGACCAGTGTGCGCGGGTCCTCGATCCCCACGGCGACACGCACCGTCGTCGGCTCGATGCCCGCCGCCCGCAGGGCCTCGTCGCTCATCTCGCTGTGGCTGGTGATCGCCGGGCACAGCACCACGGTGTTGGTCTGCCCCAGCGACACCTGGTGGCCGAAGACGGGGTCAAGACAGTCGAAGAACTTCTTGAAGGTGTTGCGGTCAAACGGCGGCTTGCCGCGCCCCTTCTTGCCCTCAAAGTCGATGGTGAACAGCGGCGCCGGCAGGCCGAGGTACAGCACCTTTTCGCGGATGGCTCCGTTGGGGTTGCCGGGCACCGCGTTGCAGTTGACGTTCATGTCCGGGTGCATGCCCAGCAGTTCCGCCAGCGTCAGCGTGTTGATGGTCTTCTGCAGCACCCGCATCTCCAGCGTGTGCGTGCCGTTGATCACTTCATAGGCCTTGTCAGCGTCCAGGAACGCGCCCTTGATGTAGTACACGTTCCAGAACATCGTTTCATGGCCGTGCCAGGTGCGGGGCTTGCCGTCCACGTCCAGACCCTGCACGCTGTCGTGCTTGCCCATGAACATCCGCTCGTTGCGGCCGATCACGCAGCCGGCGGTGGTGCCGCCCATGCCCGACATGTCCTTGGTGTAGCTGTGAATGACAAAGTCCGGACGCTCCAGCGGGTCCTTGCGCTGCAGCGGACGGTGCAGGAACGGCGTGCCCACCGTGGAGTCCACCAGCACCGTCAGGCCCCGCTTGTGGGCCTCCTTGCAGATGCCCGGAACGTCCAGTACGTAGCCGTGCGGGTTGCAGGGGCTTTCCAGGTACACGTACACGTGCCGGCCGGCCTTGATGTGGTCGGCATACTTCTTGTGCGTCGCGTCCAGCGCCTTGATGAAGTCCTCCACGGCGTAGCCGTCGAAGAACTCCACGCCCACGTCCAGATTGCCCGGCTTGGCGAACCAGTCGTGCATCAGCTGGTATGTGCCGCCGTAGACGTTCCGCGAGGCCAGGATGATGTCGCGGTGCCCGACCAGGTGGCTGAGAACGGCGTCCACAGCCGCCATGCCGCTGTTGAAGTTCCACGCGAAATACTCGTGCGCCAGCGGCCCGGCCTCAATGTCCACCACGTGGTTGGCCAGCGACACGTTGGTCGGGTTCAGCAGCCGGCTGTACACCTCCAGCATCAGCTCCTTGCCCTGGAAGGCGTCGTCCACCCATTCCGAGCAGGCGTAGATGTACGTTGCCGTCCGGGTGATCACCGGCTTGGCGCTGAACAGCGCCGTGAGGTTGTCAAACACCGGGTACGGCCCGCGGGCCAGCCGCCCGCCCTGCCCGTCCACGATGGACTGGTACGTCCGCCGGAACGGGTGCATCAGCGTGTCCATCACCTTGGCCAACTGGAAGCACAGGAACTTCTGGGCGGCAAAGCGGGCGGCGCGGTCCTTGCGGGGCAGCGACGCCAGTTCGTTGGTCAGCGCGTGCCACAGGCGGTTCACATCGGCGTTGGCGTGGTAAGTATGCTCGGCCAGACTGCCCAGATGCCGGCCGAATTCGCTCTGTGGGTTGATCCCGTAGTGCGCCAACTGCTCTTCCACCAGTTCGCTCACCGATGCCGCCTGCGAGGTCTTGCGACGCGGGCTGATGTGTCGCGCCAGCGCCAGGTCGCTCTGGTGCAGCGGGTCCGGCTTGGACGGCGTGCCGTTGGAGACGGTCTTGCCGTTGGCGGCTTTGCCGTTGCCGGCGACCTTGCTGGAATGGGCGGACTTGGACGGCTTGGCGGTCTTGCTGGCCATGGGTCAATCCGAAAGAGGCGAGAGGGCGATCGGGCAGGGCAGGCTCCGCGAGCCGCCAGGCGAAGGGACGCCCGCGCTGCCGCGGGAGGCCGGGGGGTGCCGGTTGGCCGGAACGGCCCCGGGCGCAGGTGATCCCCCGAAGTGGGGCGGATGAGCTCCACAGGAGATGCACTGACAGTGTAGTGGGGGGGGCAGGTTGGGGCAGCCTGAAGCCGGGTGCCCCGGGCGGTCGTCACCGCAGCCAACCCAGTTGCTTGAGGTCGTTCACCGGGTCGTCAAAGCTGCATGAACCGAAGCAGATCGCGAAATTCTCCCGGGCCTCGGCGAGTTGCTCAGTGGAAATCCGCCGGTCCTTCCATGCCACGTGGTCGTCCTGGAAGCGGAAGTTGTCCGGGTTGGTCTCGCCCAGCAGGGCGATGAGTTCTTCGCGCTTGAGATTCAGCGTCCGCAGCAGCGCCGCCCCGAGGAAAACGTTGAGGAAGCCGTGCATCGTGCCCGAGGCGCAGCCGGGCTCGTAGGTCAGCGGGTAACTCGCCCGCACCGGGTGGTGCAGCCCCGCGGTCGCCTTGAACGGCACTTCCGACGCGGCACACGCCAGCAGAAAGTCCGCGACCACCTCGGGCGACGGGAACATCTCCGGCTTGACGCCGCCGGTGCGGATCTTGGCGCCAAAGCCGGTGCCCGCCAGCGCGGTCGCAAAGCCGCGGAAGTCCGCGTCCAGGGGCAACTCGAAGAACGGGTACAGGTCTTCCGGGAGCAGTTCCACCGCGTCGTCGATGATCTCCGGGGACTGCACACGCATCTCGATGGTGTCGATCAGGG
Organism: Planctomycetaceae bacterium; assembly: GCA_021294835.1. Taxonomy (GTDB): domain Bacteria; phylum Planctomycetota; class Phycisphaerae; order Phycisphaerales; family UBA1924; genus CAILKP01. Next base: position 15,208 of record JAJTDF010000039.1, on the reverse strand, counting down.
CGGTGTGGGCGTGCTTGTGTGATGAGCCGTTGGAGGCCTCGTGGGCCTCGTTGAACGCCTCGATGGAATCCAAAGCGCGGTCCAGCGGACCGTCGATCAGCACGCTCAGCCGCCAGGGCTCGGGAGGGGCCTGGTCATCCGGCGGCGGGACCGACGCCAGAAAGCGGCTGGCCGCTCGCGACCACTCATCCACCCGCGCCATCGGGCACACAAAGCGGGCCATGCCCCAGCGATACGGGCTGGCCCAGTGCCGGGCGTAGGTCTCCACCGCACGCTCCATGCTCAGGCCCGCGGGCGGAAACAACCCGGCGTAGTCGACCAGATCGTTCAGCAGCGTTTCCAAGGAACGCGCACACAACCTTGGCCCGGAAGCAGCGGCGGAGGAAGAGGACATCATGACACAGTCTATGGTCCGAGAGCGCTTCGCTTCGACCCCGGATCCGGTCAGCCGAGCCCCTCCCGGATGGCATCTGGGGGGTTCGCCCCGTCCGGACCGCCCCCCGGCGGGCACCGCATCACTTGCTGTCGCCGGGCGACTTGGCCGGCGACGCAGCGTCCGTCCATGCGGGCGTGCCGGTCATCTTGGCGACCCACAACTGCGAACTGGGCCGCTGCTCGCGGGCGAGTTTGTCGCCCCGCTGGCTGGTCCACATCATCACCGAGCCGTCGTCGGAGATCACCGGCAGGCCGTCAAAGCCCGGCGCGTGGGTGACCCGGGCCCGCCGCAGGCCCGCCGGCGCCTTTGCCGCGTCGAGCTCGATGGCGTACACCTCGTAGTTCTGGTGCCCCTGGGCTGAGGACGCGAACACCGCATAGCCGCCGCCGGGGTGGAAAAACGGGCACCAGTTCACCTCATCGGCGTCGGGCGTGAGTTGCATCTCGCGCTTGAGCCCGATGGGCACCGCCGGGTCGCCGTCGTCGCCGAAGGCCAGTTCGCCCCAGAACAACTGCAGGTTGTTGTTCCCCTGCCGGTCCGAGCGGTAGATGATGCTCTTGCCATCGGGCGAGAAGAACGGCCCGCCGTCATATCCCCGGGCGGTGACGATGGGGTAGTGCTTGCCGGTGCGGGTGTCGTGGATCCACAGGTTGGGATCGTTGTTGGCCGGGTCCACATGGGTGTAGAGATAGAACCGCCCGTCAGCGGAGAACGAGCCCTCGGCGTCGTAGCCGGGCCGCTTGAACATACTTTGCAGCGACGCGGCGACGTCGGCCGTGTCCAGGCTCACCGACACGATCTCCATCTCCGGCGGGAACTGCCAGGAGTACCGCTGCCGGTCACGCGAATAGCCCGGGGCGTCGGTGGCCACCGGCGGCTTGATGGTCGACCCGAAGACCACCAGGTTGGGCCGCTGCGGATGGAACCACCCGCAGGTGTTGGCCGAGCCGGGGGGCGAGATCAACTTCGGCGTGCCCAGCCCGGTGATGTTGCCCGACTCGTCGCGCTTGAGGTCGGCGACATACATGTCGTAGTTGCTGCCCGGCCCTTGCCCCTCGGGTGGCACGGGGATGGCCTGGAACACGATCGACCGGGGCGGCTGGTGGTGGTCGAAGTACGCCTCGCCGGCGCGAACGAACTGCTCGGGGAAGGTCAGTTGCACGTGCCCGCTGAGCAGCGGCGCCTCGGCCTGGGCCGCCGCCTGACGGGTGGCCTGCAGGCTGACCGGGCCGGTTGACGCCGGGGTTGCTGGCGTTGCGGGGGCCGCAGGGGCCGCGGCAGCGGGGCGGCCTGACTGGCCTGACTGGCCGGACTGGGCACCACAGGCGCACCCGGCAAGGGCAAGAACAACAGCGGCGGAGATCGTGCGGATCATGGCAGCAAGCGTATCGCCGGCCCGGAACAATCCCAGCGTGAGTCACGCCATTGACGCCATGACCGTGGTCCGCCAGACCGACCACTGGGTCGCGCTCAGCAAGCCCGCCGGCGTGCTCAGCGTCCCGGGCAAGCGGGCCGGCGGCGAGATCAACGCCGCCGCCTGGGTGCGGGAGCGGTACCCGCACGCCGACGGCCCGATCACCGTCCACCGGCTGGACATGGCCACCTCCGGCCTGCTGCTGTGCGCTCTGAACGCCCCCGCCCAGCGGGCCCTGTCGATCGCCTTCCAGTCCCGCCGGGTCGCCAAGCGGTACGTCGCGGCGGTGGAGGGGTGCGTTCCCGACGATCATGGAAGGATTGACCTGCCCTTGCGGCTGGACATCGACCGCCGCCCATGGCAGGTGGTGGATCCGGTCTTCGGCAAGCCGGCCCAGACCAACTACCGCGTGCTGCACCGCAGAAAGGGGTGGTCGCTACTGGAACTGTCGCCTGTCACCGGCCGCTCGCACCAGTTGCGGGTGCATTGCGCGCTGGGGCTTGAGCGCGACCCGGCCGCCCCGGTGCAGGCCCCGCCGCTGGCCCGCCACGCCATCCTCGGCGACTCGTTCTACGGTGACCCCGAGCCGCCCCACACCTCCCCGCCGTCGTGGCTGCCGCCGGCCTGCCCAGGCGAGAGCGGCCGCCTGCTGCTGCACGCCACTTGGTTGGCCTTCACCGACCCGGCGACCGGTGAACCGGTGGAACTGCACGACCCTGCCCCGTTTGGGCGAGAAGATTGACACGGGTCGGCCTGTCCTCCGCGTCTCGGCCCGCCTTGGATTCCCCGTGCCCGATGCCGATGCGCCCACCCCGTCCCAACTCCGGCAGCCGCTGGCTCAGCGATTGGCCTTCCTGCTTCGTGCCGCCCGCTCGGGGGCCCGTCGGTACGGTGCATCCCTGCCTGCCTTCATCGTCAACCGTGCAGGCAAGCTGCGCATCGTCCCCGCCGACGCCCCGCACTTCGCGCAGGCCTGGTCTGATCTTGTCGATCACCCCGGCCTGGTCGCGTTCGCCTGGCTGGGCCACTGCAGTGTGCTGCTGCGGCTCGGCGGCCTGACCATCCTGACCGATCCCGTCCTCGGCCAGCGCATCGGCATGGCTCTGGGCGGTCTGACCTTCGGCCCGCAAAGGCTGACCCCCGCACCGCTCCGCGTCAGCCAGTTGCCCCCGGTGGACGTGGTGCTGATCAGCCACGCCCACTTTGATCATCTGGATCGGCCCACCCTCACCGCCATCGCCCGTCGCGACGGCCGCCAGGCGCTGGTGCTCACCGCCGCCCAGACCGCCCGCCTGATTCCGCGGGGTTTCTCCGCCGTGCACGAGGTGCAGTGGGACCAGACCGTGCATCTTTCGTCGCCTCAGTCCAGCGGCGAACTCACCCTCACCGCCGTCAAGCCCCGGCACTGGGGTGCCCGCAACGCGTGGGACCGGCACCGCGGGTACAACAGCTACCTGCTGCAGCAGCGATCATCTCACGGCGTCGTACCCCGCAGCCGCGTGCTGTTCGCGGGCGACACCGCCGACACCTCGGCGTTTGACGGGCTGGGCCCTCTGGAACTGGCGATCATGGGCATCGGTGCGTACGACCCCTGGGAGCACGCCCACGCCACCCCCGAGCAGGTGTGGGACATGGTCCGCCGCATGGAGGCCGAGTCGGTGCTGCCGGTGCATTACGGCACGTTTGAACTGGGCGACGAGGGGCATGACGAGCCTCTCTCGCGATTGGTCGTCGCCGCCGGTGCGGCCGTGGGCCGCGTCATCCCCGCCGCTCCGGGTGAGATCATCCGCTGGAGCACGCGGACTTGAACCCGTCGCCGCCGGGCTGGTGCATCAGAACAGGGGCGGGAAGCCGAGCGACCGGCGGGCCGCGGACAGCTGGCCGAGGTGGAAGGCAAAGTGCGTGGACAGCAGGTGCGCCACCGTGTCGCCCTGCGTCTGCAGGGGCGTGTTCTGCAGCACGGGCACGCCGTGCGGCGTGTCCAGCGTTCCCGGCTTGACATGCTCAGCGGCGATCTGGCAGCGAGCGGTGCCGCGTTCGATGGCTGCCATCAGTTCCGCCTTGGCCGGGCGGAAGTGCTCAACCGCGTGCGGCTGGGAGGTGGGCTTGCCGGGGCCGAAGGCCTCGTGCCAGGCCGGCGGGCACAGCGGCTGCTCGCCGAGCATCCGCAAGGCGTAATCCAGCGACACCGCCAGATGGCCCAGGATCCATCTGGGCGGGTTGACCATGGGCGAGTGTGAGTGGTCCAACTGGCCCTCGGTCAGCTCGGCCGCCAGTCGGCGGGTCATGTCCAGATTGAACGAGAGAAGCGGTCGGAGATCAAAGGTCATGGGACAACTCGCGTTTGGCTCGGGAGGGTGGTCGACGTGCGGGCGTGCTCGGGCGGGAGCATGTGCGCGTTTCGGCGGATTTCCTCGTGCAGCACCGAACGATAATGAGCCAGCCGGACGGACGGATCATCCAGGTGCCCGCCGAAGCTGCGGGAAAGGTCCTTGTAGATCAGCTTCACCGGGATTTCCGAGATCCGGAAGCCCTGCGCCACCGCCTGCACCCACAGTTGCATGGGGAACGCATAGCCGTCCTCGGTCAGGCTCAGCCGCGACATCGCGCACACCCGGTGGGCCTTGAAGCCGCAGAACGCGTCGGTGAGGTTGGTGCTCAGCCGCTCATTGATCTCCCGCGTGATCTGCAGGTTGATCCGCCGCCGGTCCTCCGGCGGGGCGGTCTCGCTGTCCATCGTCGCCAGATACCGCGACCCGCTGATGATGTCGGCCGTGTTCTCCTGGGCCGCCGCCATGAACGACGGGATCGCCTGCGGCTCGTGCTGCTCGTCGCAGTCCATGGTGATCACCCAGTCAAAGTCGTTGCATGCCGCAAAGGTGAACGCGTCGCGAAGCGAGCGACCGTACCCCCGATTGACCGCATGCCGGATCACCTCCACCGGAAACTTGGAAAGCAGCGACGGGGTGTTGTCCGTCGAGCCGTCGTCGATCACCAGCACGTCATCGGCATACTCCAGCACGTGCGCCAGCACCCGCGGGATGTACCGCTGCTCGTTATAAATGGGAATCGCGATCAGGAACCGTGCTTCGCGGCCCGTGCACAGCGGTGAACGCATGGTCTTCTCCGGGTTCATTCGGGCACACTCGCTGGGAACCGAAGCAGTTGAGCCGGACCCATGGCCGGACAATCGACGATTGAACCGGATGGCGGCTGAGGAGGATAGAGCCCGGGCGGCAGCCTGGCCCGTGTCCGGATAACCCGAAGCCGCCGCGCCGCTGGGCCAGGACTCCAAGTGGGCCGGCGGTGAACGCATCGGCGGCCATGTGCAGCGACCCCGGACTGATGCCGGGGCCGCTGGCGCGATTCGTGGAAGACCGGTACCACGAACGCGGGTGATGGATGTCGGTGCGAAGGTGCCGGTTCAGACCGAGAGCAGCCGACGGCGACGGGCCCGTGCCGTCAGGCCGAGAACCGCCAGAGTGCTCATGCCGGCCCATGCCGCCGGCGGCAGGGGGATCACCGAGGTCTGCGGGACCGAGGTGACGACCATGAAGTCCTGCCCGCGAGTGCCCCATCGCAGGTCGGTGTTGCTGGACCACAGGTTCAGCACGCTGACCCCGTAGGCGGCCGAGGCGTTGGCATTGCTGCGGGCGTTGTCCAGGAACATCAGGGTCTCAGCCCAGCGGTCCGCCGGCATCTGCATGTCGCTTGTCGCGCTGCCCATCGTCAGTGATGGGGCCGCACCGGCGTTGGCCTCGGCCAGCAGCATGTTGCGCAGAGTGGTGTAGAAATCGGCGAACGCCGACGCGGTCATGCCCAGAGCCGTCTGAAGCGCCGTCTGGTTGCTGCTGCTCAAGGCGTTGGCTCCGCTCAGGGCCGGCAACTGCAATTCACCCTCCATAAGCCAGAAGGCCATCTGCAGGCTGTTGGCGTCGTTGCCGCGTCCGCTGCCGGTGAAGTCGTAGCCGGTCAGCGAGCCATCCCAGAACTGCCGGAACAGGTACGCGGTGCGGAAACTCATCGGGTCAGTGTGGGTCGGGTCCGCCGGGTTGAAGGCGACCGAACCGCTTGAGGGATCGGGGTTGTTGGCGCCGCCCATGGCGGCGTAGTTGTTCTGCTGCCAGAAGTACTGGGTTCCGGCCGAGGCGAAGTCGTCACGTTCCAGGCAGAAGCTCAGAAACAGCGACGAGTTCGTGGTGGTGATCTGCGAAACGCCGCTGCCGCCGATCAGGTTCGAGGTGTTGAAGGATGGCGAGCTTGCCAGAGACGCCTGGGGGGCCAGCTGCAGGCCGTGAATGCGCCCGGCCACCTCTCCGGTGATCGTGCCGACTGGTTCGAAGTTCACGCGGATCACGTTGCTTGCCGGGATCGACTGGGCCGCGGCGGCACCGGAGATGGTCAGGATCAGGGCGGTCGCGGTCAAGACGTTCTTGTTCATGTGCTCTCTTCTTTTGGGTGTTTTCAGGCTTGCTGTGAGGATCGTCCGCTGTTGGTGATGCAAGATGCCCTGTTCCGCACAACCTGCAAGCTCGCGTGCCCGCCCGGAGCTCCGGCCGAGAGCCGGCCGCCCGCAGGCGCTGCACCCCTCCCCCAGCTTGCCCCCTTCCGGGACGTCCGCAGCCCGAGAACCGAACCCGGGTGGCGCCCGCATACCTTCTGCTTGATGACTGGCCTGCTGCTCGCCGCTGCTGCGATCTCCGACGCTCCGCCATCGAACGGCCCTGCCGGCGGTTCCGGCGCTTCGGTCGCGCTCGATCTGTTCAAGCTGCTGGCCGCCGCCGGCGCCGTCGCCATCGGCCTTCGCCGCGTTCGCATCCCGGTCATTCCCGCTTACCTCATCACCGGGGCCATCCTCGGCCCTTCAGCCTTCGGCCTGATCGCTGACGAGCAGTCCGTCTCGGCGATCAGCAGTCTGGCCATGGTGCTGCTGATGTTCACCATCGGCATGCATCTGGATCCCGACGCCCTCCGGGGTGGCATGGCGCAGAGCCTTGTCGTTGGCGTCGCCAGCACGATGGTCGTCGCCGTCGCCGTCACCCCTTTGGGGATGCTGCGCGGGCTGTCGGCCGCTGAAGGACTGGCCGTGGGTATGGCCGTGAGCATGAGCAGCACGGCGGTGGTGCTGCAGATTCTCCAGCAGAGACGCGAGATGCACCGCGTTCACGGCCGCATCTGCGTCGCGGTTTCCATTACGCAGGACCTGCTCAGTCTGGTCTTCATGGCCGTCATGCCGGTGCTGGCCGCCGCCGGGGCCGCAGCCCTGACCAGCGGCGGCGGCGCCGACGCTGCGGCCCACGGCGGGGTCGTCGGCTTCCTGCCTTCAGTCTGGCCAGCGTGGGCCCGGGCCGCTGCGGGCATTCTCGGCATCGCCCTGCTCATCGTCGCCGGCCGCTTTGTGCTTCCGCCGGTGCTGCGCGAGGCCACCCACGGCCGTTCAAGTGACGTGATGCTGGTGGTCGCCGCCGCCGCCGCCCTGGGCTCGGCGATCATCGCCGCCGGGCTGGGCTTCTCGCCGGAACTGGGAGCCTTCCTGGCCGGCTTCTTGCTCGCCGGCACGGCATTCCGCCATCAGCTCAGCGGTCAGCTCTCGCCCATGCGCGACCTGTTCATGGCGGTGTTCTTCACCGCCGTCGGGCTCAAGCTCGATCTGGCCGTGGTCGTCCGTGACTGGTACGTCGTGCTCATCGGCCTGGTCGCCATAGTCGCCATCAAATCCACCATCATCGCCGCCTGCGCCTGGGCTGCGGGCGCCACCGCGCCGGTCGCCGCCCTCAGCGGGCTGCTGCTCTCCCAGGCCGGGGAGTTCACCATTGTCGTTCTCACCGCCGGGGCCTCCGTCGGTCTGATCAGCGACGCCACCATGGCGACGGTCATCGCCATCGTCGTGCTCAGTCTGATCGCCACCAGCGGGCTTGACGCCCTCGGCAGATACCTCCAACCCCGACTCATGAGCGTGCCGCTGGCCGGGCTGTTCGACGGCAAGTCGTTGCGTGAAGGCGGTGCAGCCGCCCATGCCCGCCCCGCCCCCGAACCGCCCGCTGTTTCCTCCATGGCCACCCCATCCGGGCCGGGCGAGCCCGCGTCAGATCCGCACTCGGGTTCGACCCCCGCGAGCGACCACCAGCCGGGCGCCTCGCCTGTTCACGCCCCGCGGGTCGTGCCTCTCGCCCGCTTCGCCATCATCGCCGGGTACGGCGTCGTCGGTCGCGCCCTCGCCGATCGTCTGGAGGTCGCCGGTATTCCGTTCTGCATCGTCGACCTCAACCGCTCCACCGTCGAGACCCAGCGACGGCTCCGCCGCACCTCCGTGTACGGCGACATCTCCAACCCCGAGGTGCTCCAGAGCGCCGGCGTTGATCGCGCCGACGCCGTCTTCCTCACCATACCCGATGACGAGGCCACCCTTCGCGCCTGTCAGACCATCCGCGCCATGCGGCCCGAGATCTTCATCGCCGCCCGCACCAGCTTCCTCAGCAAGGCCTTCGCTGCCCAGGCCCTCGGCGCCGACTACGTGGTGATTGAAGAGGTCGCCACCGCCGAGATGATGGCCCGCCAGGTCATCCGCGAGCTTGAGGCTCGACACCGCTGACCGCGCCTCCGGCCGCAGCATGCCGCCGCTTCACCGCGGCTCGGCCTTCCCCGGGGACTGTTCCTCCAGCGCCCGCAGTTCGTCGCGCAGAATAGCCGCCAGTTCGTAGTTTTCGTTCTTCACCGCCTGGTCCAAACGCCGGCGAAGTTCGGTGCTTTGGCTCACCGGAAGGCGCGGGGCCAGGGCGTCCCGCATCGATCGCAGCAATTGCACCTCTGATGCGCTCTCGAACGCCGCCTCCTGCCCGATGGACTGGAAGTGCTCCTGCAGCGCCGCCAGCCCGTCATCGAGGGCCTGCACCGCAGCCTTCACTTCCTTGTCCTTGAACGCCTGCGACGCCAGAGCCCTCGCTCGCATCATCACCACGTACGGTCGGAACGGCTCCAGTTCGGTCCGGTCCGGTTCGTTCTCGGCGAACTCCCGCATCAGGTCCATCGCCCGCAGATTGCGCGATGTGTCGCGCACCACCCCTTCAAAGTCCTCCAGAATCCACAACGCCGTGTACCGCCGGTAGTACTGGGCCGCTTCCTCCCGCAACTCGCGGCAGTCATCCGAACTCAGCGAGAACTCCGTGGAGGGGCCTTCCCTTCGCGCGTCGTCCAGCCGGGCCTCGTGGTACTCCAGCAGCGAATCGAACCCGCGAGGACGGCTCCCGTCGGGGCGGCCGTCCACGTGCATCTGCAGAATGCCCAGGTCCAGCCGCATCTGGATCCGGGGTTCCCCATCCTCACCCTCGATCAGGCGGACGGAGATCTTCCCCGGCTCGTACGGCCACTGCTCCAGCAAGCGTGTCAGGTCGGGTCGATCCATGGCGCCCAGAGGGCCCTCCGGTCAGGACTTTGTCAGCCCCGGCTGCCTGCGGGCATCCGGGCCATCGGTCCGACGTCACAAATATACGTTCTGTTCGGGCCACCCCCCAAATCCCCGACCATGGGATGTGTTCCGGGTGTCGGTACCCTGTCGGCACCGGTGGATTCGTCCGGATAACTCCTTGATCTGGTCCGCCTCACCGGTCTGGCATCCCCGGGCTGCCCTGCAGGAGGGCAGCCAGGTGCCCTTTCGCTTCAAGCAAGCCCTTGAAGGGGTCGATCTCCCGGCACCGCTGGGCCGTTTCTCTCGTATCGGAAGCGGCACAGTTGTCGGACGCGGACGCTTGACCCCCTGTCGGCAGGGGCGGACAGTTCCATGCCCGACAGGTGGGTCAGTGCGAGGCGGCCGCAGGCGACGGTGGGTGTGGGTGCCGGGAACTGCATGGGTGAGGCGGGCGGGTGGGTGGCGGGTTTGTCCCGCGCGAGTGGGGGGCGGTTGGAAAGGGCTCGAGTTGGCGATCACCAAGCCTCGAACAACCTCGCATGCTGAACTGCAGACCGGGCTGCAGCTCTATCTCCGTCAGATCAATGAGATCGGTTTGCTGACCGCCGAGGACGAAAAGCACCTCGGCTGGGCGATCATCAACGACAATTGCCCCGCCGCCCGCGAGCGGATGATCCGCGCCAACCTGCGTCTGGTGGTGTCGATCGCCAAGAACTACATGAACCGGGGGCTCACGCTCCAGGACCTGATCGAAGAGGGCAACGTCGGCCTGCTTCGCGCTGTCGAGGGCTTCGACCCGGCCCAGGGCGCCCGCTTCAGCACCTACGCCAGCTGGTGGATCAAGCAGGCCATCAAGCGGGCGTTGATCAACGCCGTGCAGCCCATTCACGTGCCGGCGTACATGGTCGAGCTGATCGCCAAGTGGAAGCAGGCCAGCCGCAAGCTCGAGAGCACGCTGGGCCGCCCGCCCAGCCTGCATGAACTTGCTGACGAGATGCAGTTGCCGCTGAAGAAGCTCCGCATCATCAAGCGGGCCATCAAGGCCGTCAAGGCCCCTGCACAGAATGGTTCGGCGATCGACGCCGACGGCGGCATGTCCTTCGAGGAGATGCTGCCCGACGGACGACTGGGCGAGCCCGGTGACGGCATGGTCAAGGACGACGAACTCAAGACCATCCGCCGACTGCTCGACGCCATCGATGAGCGCGAGGCCCGCATCCTCCGCATGCGGTTCGGCTTTGACGGGCAGGAACCGCTGACGCTCAAGCAGATCGCCGCCGAGATCGGCATCAGCCGCGAACGCGTCCGTCAGATCGCCGACGAGGCCCTGCGCAAGCTCAACGCGCAGCTGGGCAGCGACCGCCCCAGCCAGTTCTTCCGCCAGACCGTTCAGCGCGACTGGGATGTGGAAGATCCCGAGGTTGACCGCTTCCTCCGCCGCATCAGCTGATCGCCGTCGCCAAACCTCTGGCCGCCGACGCTCACTGGCCCGGGGCCGCGGACGCCGGCGCCAGCGGAGTGGGGGGGAAGGGCGGCGTGTCGGCATTGGCAGGAGCGGAGCCCGCCGCCGGCTGAGCAGCCTGAATCAGTTGTTCCCGTGTCGGTCGGATGGCGTCCAGCGACTGCAGGTCCACCAGGTAGTACCACGCGGCGAACCGTCGGGCCAGTTCCGCCGACCGCTTGCGGGCCTCGTCGACCTTCGCCTTGTGCGCATCCAATGCCGTCTGGTGGCTGGCCCGCAGTTCGCTCAGCCGCTTCTTCTGATCCTCGCTCAGCGGGGCCTCGGCTGTCGTCGCCGCCTCCGCCGCCTTCAGCGTGGTGAGTTCCGCCGGCTCGGCGGGCGCCGTGTGCACGCTCTCGTCGAACGAGGTTGTCACCATGACAAACCGCGATGAGGTCTTCCGCGTCGCCGCCTCGCCCTCGCTGCCGGCCTTCTGCTCGCCGGCTGACTGGCCACCCACCTGGCCGCCGGAGGCCGCCGCGTCCGCCTCGGAGGCCAACTCGCCGAACCACAGCGAGTAGACCACGCCGTCATCGGCCCGGACGCTCATCTGCCCTTCGTTGGCCACCAACGCACCGTCGGAAGCCACGAAGAACCCGTGCCGCTGCAGGCTGGCCTGGTCCGCCGGCGACAACGCCACCGACGCATCCGCCGCCGAGAGCAGCTTGACCAGATTGGCCGGCTTGGGCCGCACGCCGGTGATCCGCAAGGCCGCCAGCGCATTGAGCGCATCCTGGGCCCGCGTGCTGTTCACCGATTCGCCCGCCGCCGGCGGCCCGCCCGGGCTGGCCTCCAGCGTCCACGGCCCCCACGGCGAGAACTGGTCCGCCGGCTTGCTCGGATCCGCCGAGACCCGCGCCCGCCCCAGCCCCACCGCCGAAGGTGAACTCACCCGGCCGGTCTTCTCGTCGATGCTGTACCGCTGAATGTCCACCCGCGTGACCTGATCGGCCCGCAGCTTGAGCAGGTCCGTCTCCACCCAGTCGGCAAACCGCGTGGAGAACGCACCTTCAATCGTCGAGACGTACACCCGGGGCTTGCCCGCCTCGCGGACGTACCGGCGGGCGGCGTTCGCGGTACCGCCCTCGGCGGCCGGCGCCGCCGGTCCGATGATCAGGTCCGCCAGCACCTTGCCCGATGCGTCGCGCATCGTCACCCGCGTGCCCCGCCCGGTGGTGCCCACCGCAGTCTCGTCGGTCGGGTCCAGCACGCCCAGCTTGGCGTGGTCGGCCTTGTTGTCGCTCACCACCCGCTCCCGCTTGAGGCCGACGAAGGCCGTCGCCGCCTGGGCCATCTTCTCCGTCGCGTCCGCCGGGTAGTTGAACGCCGACGGCACCGTCCACTGCTTGCCGTCGCTGGCCACTTCAAACGCCCGCACCCGCACCGCCTGCTCATCGAACGACACCACCGACAACGAACGCACCGCCAGCGGGTCGGTCAGTTCCGGCGTGAGCGCGGCGCCCACATCGGCGAGAACATCCACCGTGCGGGGGGCCGGACGGGTCATCGCAACAACGCCGACGGCCACGCCCGCGGCAGCGATCAGAGCAAGGGTGGTTGGCCAGAGGTTCATCTGTGTGCTTCCTGGAACAGGCAAGTTGGTGTGGTGTGGTTCAGGTTCGTTGACCGCAGCGCGACGCGGGCGGCGGCCTCAGTTGGCCCGCTCCCGGCGGCCGCTCTCGGCCTCCATGCGGCGGCGGCGCGTCGTCACCGCCAGCCCCAGCAGCAGCGCCGGCACCGGCGGCAACGTCACCGCCAGCAGCCGCACCTGCGTCTGCGTGCGTTCGATGGCGGCCTGGTTGGCCAGGCGGGCGTCCTCGATACGCTGCCGCTTCTGGTCCTCGATGGCGCGGGTCTGCACGTCCAGCCGCCGCTGCTCGGCACGCCGAACCGTCTCGACCTGAATCGCCTTGGCGTTGTCGTCCATGTCGGTGCGTTCCTGCACCTTCTTCACTTCTGCGTCCAGCCGGGACTGCGCCTCGGCGAGCTGCGCCGAGGCCTCGTCTTCGGCGAGCGACTCGGCGTCCTTGCTGGCCGCCAGCAGCTGCTGACGCGACTGCTCCAGCCGCTCCAGCGTGCGGTGCATCCGCCGCTTCTTGCGAAGGTCCATCAGGGCGGTCTCGCCCGCCAGCGCGTCCACCGCGTTGAGGATGAACGTCACGTTGTCAAACTCCAGCCCGGCCCCGCCCGAGCCCTGCTCGCGCAACTGGAAGAAGGTCTCGGAGACAAAGTCCAGATCGCTCAGCAGCACCACGTTGAGCTTCTGCTCACCGGTGGCGCGGATCAGTGCGCCCACGGTCTGCGACTGGGCCGTGCGCACCGGCCGCCGGTTGGGGTTGAACTGCATGCCGAAGAACGAGCGCTGCATGATGTTCGCGTACGGCATCTGCCCGCTGGCCGGGCCCGAGCGCAGCAGCGGGATGACCTCGGGGCGGGCCGCGACCGTCGTGCCCGCGCCGGTGGCCTCGGGCTTGGCGGCCGTCTGCTCGATCCGGCCGGTGAACAGCAGCACCACCTCCTGAAGCCCCGAGGAGATCGGCTGCTGCTCGTTGAATGGCGGCGTGACCGACGCCCACGGCGCCGACTGTGCCAGCCAGATGAACTCGTTGGGCGTCTCCCGCAGCAGCGGGTGCGGGTTGTAGGTGTCCCACACCACCGCGTCGGTCACCACCCGCGCCCCCAGCAGATCAAACAGCGGAGCCAGATCGGCCTTGGGCTGCTGCGAACGCGGGTCGCCGCCCATCATCGGGTTGGCCGGCCGGCGGGGCTCGGTCGAAGCGATCGAAGGGTTGGCGATCGGCAGCGGGTCCTCCAGGATGATTGCCGGGCGGCCCGCCTTGACGTAGTCGGTCACCCGTGTCAGTTCTTCCGGCGTCAGGCTCGATGGCTGGGCTACCAGAAGCACGTCGATGTTGGCGGGAACCTCCGTCGCAGGGGCCACCCGCTCCACTTTGTATTGCTTGCGAAGTTCCGCGATGATCGGCCAGTCCCGACCGGGCTGCATGGTCTGGAAGTCGAACCGCCCGAACAGCGCCGCGTCGGTGTCCAGCACGCCGATGGTCTTGCGGGTGTCCGCACCCGCCGAGCGGATCGCCCGCGCCAGTTCATACTCCACCGGCAGGCCCGGCGAAAGGAACGGGATCACCGAGGGCTCCGCCCCGCCCCCGCCCGACACCGCCACCCCCAGGAAGACCTCCTGCACCGCCCCGCCGCCCCGCTCTTCAGAGAGCACCGCCCGGGGCCGAATGCCGTATGAGCGGTCCGCGTTTCGCGCCCCCTCGGTGTTCGGCTCGGTCGGGTTGATCTGCACCTGCACACGCCCCTGGCCCAGCGACTCGATCTCCTTCAGCAGCCCAACCAGCGTCTCGCGCTGCTGCACCAGCTGCGCCGGCACCCGTCCCGAAACAAACGCCTCCACCACCACCGGCCGGTCCGGCTGGATCTTCCCGATCAGTTCCCGCGTCGGCGCCGAGACCGACCACAGCCGCTCCGCCGTCGCGTCCACCCGCATCGCCAGCCGCTCCACCAGCAGCACGCTGCACACCGCCAGCGTCGCCAGCGCCGCCAGCCGCAGGGGCAGGTGCAGGCTGGTCATCGCCGCCGGGTGGGCCGTCCGCCGCGCCGCCACCACCTTGCTGGCCGCCCATACGCCCACCGCCGCCACGGCCGCAAAGTACAGCACGTCCGCCGGCTCGATCACGCCCCGCCCGAACGACTCCAACCGCTGCGGGATCGACACCGCACGCAGTGCGTCAGTCAGCGGCAGCCCCGCCGCCCCGGCCCCCGCCGGCAGAATGTCGCCCACCAGCCCGATCGCCACCATCAGCCCGCACGCCAGCGCACAGGCGATGAACGAGATCACCGGGCTGGCCGAAAGCACCGAGGCGAACAGCCCCACCCCGCACAGCGCCACGCCCGCCAGCCAGTACCCCAGATACGTCGAGACCATCAGCCCCACGTCCGGCCGGCCCAGGTAGATCAGCACCAGCACATGGCTGGAGGCGAACAGCAGGCACACCGTGTAGATCGCAGCACACCCCAGGAACTTGCCGACCATCAAGTCGCCCACCTTCGCCGGCAGGGTCAGCAGCAGTTCGTCGGTGCCCTGCTTGCGTTCCTCCGCCCACGAGGCCATGGTGATGGCCGGGATCAGGAACAGCAGCAGCAGCGGGAAGTAGGTGTTCAGCGTGTCCAGATTGGCCAGGTTGCGGACGAAGAACGCCTCCACCCAGAAGGCCGCCACGCCGCTGAGGAACACAAACAGCGTGATGAACACGTACCCGGTGGGGTTGGCGAAGTACCCGGCGATCTCTTTCCGGAAGACCGAGGTGATGACATTGAGGTTCATGCGTGTGGACTCGGTTGCAGCAGGTTCTTTGAAACGACTTGGGCCGTCGCTGCGGCTCAGGTCAGCCCGTCAGGACGGGCGGGTGTTGGTCTGGGGCGGGGGGG
>JAJTDF010000114.1 GCA_021294835.1 Planctomycetaceae bacterium | reverse complement strand
GCCTAGCCGAGTTCACTGGTAAAGCACAGTTGACTAAACGCCCTCACTGGTCAAGTCGACTTGACTATGATGACCGACTGGTCAAGTAAGCTGAACCAACGGACCAATCAAAGACCAACCAAAGCCAATGCCTCGCATCACCGGCAAACTCCGCATCTCCACCGTCGCTGGCGAGCAGGTCCGCGCCTTTCTGCCTGCGCCCCTGCCGCCGGCGCAGCCGCCCCTGGTGATCGATGACCGTCTGGCCACCCTGCACGCTGAAGCGCTTGCGGCTCTGGGCAAGCTCGCCGTCGCCGGCGCGATGGTGCCCAGCCCCCAGTGGTTCCTGTACGGCTTCGTCCGCAAGGAGGCCGTTGTCTCCTCGGAGATCGAAGGCACCCAGGCGACACTGCAGGACGTGGTGACCTTTGAGGCCACGCGTCAGGCCGAGCGCCCGCACGACGTGCGCGAGGTCTGCAACTACGTCGACGCCCTGACCTACACGCGTGAGCAGCTCGCCAGCCCCACCGGTCTGCCGCTGAGCACCCGGCTGCTGTGCGAAGCGCACAAGCTCCTGATGCGGGGCGTCCGGGGCGAGGGCAAACTCCCCGGCGAGGTGCGCCGCTCGCAGAACTGGATCGGGGGCACGCGCCCCGGCAACGCACGCTTTGTTCCGCCACCGCCCGACGCTCTGCCCGATCTGCTCTCACAGCTTGACGCCTGGCTGCACTCGGCCGACCCCCTCCCGCCGCTCATCAAGGCCGGGCTCGCGCACGTGCAGTTTGAAACCATCCACCCGTTCCTCGACGGCAACGGTCGCATCGGCCGCCTGCTCATCACGCTGCTGCTGGAGCATTGGGGCCTGCTGCGCAGCCCCATGCTGTACCTCAGCCTCGCCCTCAAGCGTCGGCAGCAGGAGTACTACGAGCGTCTGACCGCTGTCCGCAGCGAAGGCGACTGGGAGGGCTGGACGGTCTTCTACCTGCAATGCGTCCGCGAGGCCGCCGAGAACGGCGTGGCCGTCGCCGAACGCCTGTTCACCCAACTGAGCGGCGACCGCGCCCGCCTGCTCGCCGCCGACGGCGTCACCATGCCGGCCATCCGCCTGCTTGACCATCTGCCCGCCAACCCGGTGGTCACGCTGTCGCTGGTGCTCGGGGTGCTCAGCGTCACCAAGCCCACTGCGCTCAAGGCCATCGCCGCGCTCCAGCACGCCGGCATCCTCAAAGAAACCTCCGGCAAACGCCGCGACCGCGTCTACGCCTACCAGCCTTACCTGGACATCCTCACCGGCAACTGAGGCCCGCGCCTCACTTGCCGATGCAAAACCGCGAGAAGATCAGCCCCAGCACCTCATCACGCTCCACGCGGCCGGTCAGTTCCCCCAGCGCATCCAGCGCCGCCCGCAACGCCGCCGCCGCTTCCTCGGCGCGATCCGCCACCACCGCCGCCGCCCGAAACTGCGTCGCCGCCCGCGCCAGCGCGTCGCGGTGCCGCGTTGGCAGCACGCCCCGCCCCCCACCGGCCGTCGCCCCGCCCTCACGCTCAAGCACCGCGTGCGCCAGCGCCGCCCGCAACGCCTCCACGCCCAGCCCGCTGGGGGCGCACACCTCCAGCCACCCGTCGGTTGATTCGCCCGTGCCTGCGCCCGCCCCCAAAGCGCGGTCCGCCTTGGTCCGCACCCTCACCACCGCTGCGGTCTGGCCGCCGTCGCGATTCACCGCCGGTGCTGCGTCCGGCGCCTCACCCGTCGCCACGCACCACACCAGCACGTCGGCGCTGCCCGCCTCCCGCGCCGCCTGCGCTCCGGCCATTGCCTCGGTTGTGCCCGGCGTGCCAAGCTCGCCCTCATCCACCCCCGCCACATCCACCAGATCCACCTCCAGTGCCCGCTCGCCGGCACGCAGGCTCAGCCGCTCGCACAGCGCATCCCGCGTCGTCCCCGCCACCGCCGCCACCACCGCCCGCCGCCGCCCCAGCAGCGCGTTGAACAGCGTGCTCTTGCCCGCGTTGGGGCGCCCCCAGAGCACCACCCGTGCCGCCCCGCTGGCCCGCTCCCCGCGCCGCTGCTCCCCCGCCGCCTCCCCCACCGCCCGCGCCAGCGCTTCGCTCCGCGCCGCCAGGTCCGCCACCGAGATCGCCACCACACCTTCAGTGTCCGCAAAGTCGATCCCCGCCTCCACCAGCGCCAGCAGTTCCGCCGCCTCCCCGCTCCAGCGCTGATACACCGTCCCCTGCTCCCCGCTGAGCACCCGCTGGGCTGCCTGCCACTCCGCGTCGCCGGCGGCGCTGATGACCGCCGCCACGCCCTCCGCCTGGGCCAGGCTCAGCCGGCCGTTGTGATACGCCCGCGCCGAGAACTCCCCCGGCTGCGCCATCCGTACCTCACCATTCTGCACACCCCCGTCCGCCTCACCGCTCCGCAGCATCGCCGCCATCAACCGCCGCACCACCTCGGGCTGCCCCGGCACCAGCACCTCCAGCGTGTCCTCCCCGGTGTAGCTCCGGGGCCCCGCCGCCCAGGCCAGCAGCGCCGGCAACCCGCCGATGCCCTCTTGCGCCGCGGCATCGCCGCCCAGCGCCGCCGCTGCGCACCACCGCGATCCCCTCCGCCACTGAGAATCGCCCGCCAACGCAAGCCCGATGGCCTGCGCCGCCGCACCGCTGATCCGGACGATCGCCGTACCCCATCCTGTGCCGGGCCGGTGCGCCGTCCGCGTCGCCAATGCCACAATCGTCTGCGCTGCCGCGTCCACGCGACATCGTCCGTGCTTCAGGCCTTGGGGTCAACCTGGCCTTCGCGCCGGCTGCCGCTCGAACCGTCCGTTGACAGCGACACGACGTACATCATGCCCTGAATCGGATATTCCACCATCAGCCGCAGGCCCACGAACTCGTTCGGGTCCAGCCCCGCGTGCGAGAACAGCATCTGCGTGAGCTCCCGCATCCGACCGTACTTCGGCGAATCCGCCCCCGACAGGCCCCGCCCCAGCAGCATCACCGGCACCGAGCCCGGCAGCCGGTCAAACCACCGTTGCGTCGGCGAGGTCAGCAGCCGACCCAGCATCGACGGCGAGTACACGCCGCTTTCCACGCTCGCCTCGGCCATCAGCGATCGCGAAACGTACATATCGCTCAGCAGCCACCGCGAGGGCGTCGACAGCATCATCACCGAGTTGAGAACATGCTCGTTCGTCGGCCGGTTGTTTACGCCCAGCGACGACAGCGGACCCACGAACAGGTCCAGCGGCTCCTGCCGCTCCTGCTCCGGGTCCACCACGTTGAGCACCGAAGTGCCCCGATACTCCACCTGCACCCGCGGCGTCGGCTTGCTGCAGAACTCCTCGAGGATGTGGCCCTGCCCCGACGCGGCCGGAAGGCGTGCCGACGGCATCTGATTTGGGGTCCCGTCCATCGTGTGGCCGAACACCAGCGGCATTCCGTGCCGGTCCCGCGTGAAGCCCAGCTTGCCGACCACCGCATGGATGTCCGATCGGCCCGCCCCGCCCGACGGCTCGGTGTAGATGCGCAGCGCCACCGTCGCTTCAGCGCGGCAGCCCATCATCGCACACATCGAGTGAAACGCGAGCCGACGCGTCACGATCTCCTCGCTGGAGGATTCGGCGATCGCCGACATGTTCTCCCGCAGGCCGGAGGTTCCCCGCAGCAGCGCCACCAGTTTGGTCTGGCTTCCGCCATACCGCTGAATCAGCGCCGCGAACTCGTCCACCGCCGCCGCCGCCGCCGCCAGTCGCTCCGGCGGGCAGTCCACCCGCCTCGCCGCCGTCAGCACCTTCCGCAGGCCCTCCACGCCGGGAAACGTGCCCAGCGTTTGCGCGGCATCCCCGCTGCGATGAACGCCCCAGCTCAGCCGGTAGCACATCGGCGGCTGCAACCGCAGCCGCTTGGCCACCGCCGCCGGCGTGCGGCAGTCCGGCAGCGACCCCAGCAACGCGCCAAACTCGCCGCGAAGCCGGTCCGCCACCCGCTGGACCCAGGCCCGGTCCACTTCCACCTCTTGCCCCAGCCCCAGTGAAATTCCATCCACCGCAAACGCTTTGGGTGCATTTCCCACGAACATATGACGCACTCCCAAGGTACTGGTACTCACTGTCTCGAAATGTATCTCAGAATGGTCTGTTTGGCTGGCGATTCCCCCAAATGTGCTCAAAAAAGGCACATTTTCGCACCTTTTTATCCAAACAAAGACCGTTCATTGGCATGATGGGACGAAACATTTTTCTATTTGAGACTTGTGCACGATGATATCTCAGATATATTTATCAGAGCTCCCCAGCCGGCTTGGCCACCTCTCATGGCCGGCACTGCTCCCCCAATGAAGGCCCTGTTCATGTTGACAGACTCTGTCTGTTCCAGACCCCTGCTCGCGGCCGTGCTGCTTGTTGCCGCGTCCTTTCCGGCTGCCGCCCAGCCCTGCGTCAACCCGCAGCAACTGATCGCCTTCCCGCCGCCCCCGCTCCTGAGCACCCCCTGGGGCCTGCCCGCCGACGCCAACGGCATCTCCGCTGACGGTTCACTGGTCGTCGGTTATGCCGTCATCGACGGGTCGGATCGCGCCGCCCTCTGGCACTCCTCCGGCAGCGTGCGGTATCTGGATGTACTCCCCGGCGGGCTGAACTCCTACGCCTTTGCCGCCTCCGGAGACGGATCGGTGGTGGTCGGCTTCAGCAACGGCCAGTTCGGCAGCCGCGCCATCCGCTGGACCGAAACCGACGGTCTGGAAGACCTGGGCACGCTGCCCGGCGGCAGCTTCACCCTTGCCGCATCCATTTCCGCTGACGGATCGACCGTCGTCGGATTCGGCGACTCCGGCGAGACCATTCCGGCCTTCCGGTGGACCCGGTCCACCGGACTGGTGTCCCTTGGCGTGTTCCCCGAGGGTTCCTTCTCCGCCGCCTCCGCGGTCTCGGCGGATGGTTCGGTCATCGTCGGCTATGCCGACGCACCGGGCGAAACCGCCTTCCGCTGGACCGCCGCCACCGGGCTGGAGGTCCTGCCGCGGCTTGATCCTGCCGGCACCTCCAGAGCCTGGGGGATCACCGCCGACGGCCAGACGACTGTCGGCTGGAGCACCGACGCGTTGGGTGCCAAGCGGGCCTGTCGCTGGACTGCCGCCGGCGTCATCGAAGACCTCGGCGTCCTCCCCGGCACCAACGAGTCCGCCGCCTACGCCGTCTCCGCCGATGGATCGGTCGTCGTCGGGGTCAGCGGCGACGGTCCGGGCGCCCGGGCTTTCCGCTGGACCTCCGCTGACGGCATGCAGGATCTCGGCCTGGTCACCGGCGCCGTGACGGCAGTTGCCCGGGGCATTTCCGCAAACGGCTCAACGATCGTCGGATCGAACTTTGTTCCCAACCGTCTGTTCGCCATTCGCTGGGATCTCTGCCCCAACTGCCCCGCCGACATCACCGGCATCGGCGGCCCGCCGGCCATTCCCGACGGCCTGCTGACCGGCGACGACTTCAACGCCTTCATCTCCGCCTTCGCCCCCGGCGAACTGCTCGCCGACATCACCGGCATCGGCGGCCCGCCGGCCATTCCCGACGGCCTGATCACCGGCGACGACTTCAACGCCTTCATCTCCGCCTTCGCCGCCGGCTGCCCGTAAGCCCGCCGCCTCGGCTTGCCCTTGCCCGTCCGGCTGCGCACCCGCGTCGATCCAAGTTCCGTACCAGTCCTGCCCCCGCCCGCCTGTCCTCGGTTCCGCCTCTCCTCGGTTCCGCCTTCCGGTCCCATGGTCTGACCAGTCGCTTCCTTCTTCACTTCCTTACGAGTTTCGTTATGTTCAACTGTTGCACCCGATCCGCCCCCCGCTTGTTCGCCCTGCTTGCATCCTTTGCGCTTGCCGCAATGGCCGCTCCCCGCGCCCAGGCCCAGCCCGCCCAGTTCTTCGACGCCGGCATCGTCGATGCCCCGCTCACGCCGGTGCAGACGCAGGCCTATTTGCAGGTCTCCGCCTTCGACATTCTCCGCTTTGACAACACCGAGAGCCTCACCGTCAAGTGGCTCCGCTTCCAGGTCGCCTCCCCGGTCGAGTCGCCTCTCTACTTCGACATCACCACCTCGCTGATCCAGACCGAGTCGCTTCCCCTCGGGTTGACCCTCGCCCTGTACAACGCCTCCGGCCAACTGGTCGCCACCGACGACCGCGACGGCAGTTTCCCCGAGGGCTTTGGCGCCGCCGGCCTCTCCTTCGGCACAACCGCCTGGAGAATCCCGGTTGTCTCCGTCGCCGCTCGCGGTCAGGACGGCCCCCTGCAGCCAGGCGTCTACTGGCTCGCCCTGGCCGCCGGAGCCGGTGACGCGGTCACCGTCGGCACCCAGAACTGGTCCATCCAGACCACCGCCGCCTATCCCATCGGGTTCTTCCAGCCCGGCACGTACTACCCCAGCCTCTCGTTCATCGTGGGCAACACCATCCCCGTCCCGCCGCCCGTCAACGACAACTGCGAGAACGCCATCGTCGTTGGTGAGAGCCCGTCCCTTACCGCGCCGGTCTGGACCGGCACCACCAGGGGCGCCACCAGCGACGGTCAGTTCCCCTGCTGGCCGTTCAACAACGAAGAACCCTTCAACACCAAGGACATCTGGTTCCGCTACATTCCCTCCGCCAGCGGCTATGCCGAAATCAGTTCCGCGGGCGAACCGGGGCAGACGCCCATGATCAGCCGATTTGACGGCGCCCTGGGCTGCGGTTCCGCCAGTCTGCAGTGTGCCGAGCGCGGTTCGAGCTTCGCTTTCAACGGCCGCACCCGCATCCTCACCCCCGTCACTCAGGGCGTCCCCGTTCTGCTGGCCCTGGGCATGCTCGGCGGCGGTTTCGGCGAGTTGGACCTGCGCATCACCCTCCTGCCCCCGCCGTGCAACCTCGGCACGCCTGCTGATGCGATCCTCGAAAGCGAGACGAACTGCAGCGAGAACCTCAACAACGGCTGCAATGCCGATCCCTTCGCCTTCGACCAGCTTCAGCTCGGCCGCGCCTTCGCCGGTCGCGTCGCCGGAAACAGCGAGGCTCGCGAGCAGGACTGGACCGAGTTCACCCTCCCCGTCCGTTCCCGCGTCACCGTCACGCTGGTCTCACAGGCTCCGCTCTGGTTTGAGATGTGGCAGCGTTCTGAACAGCCGGAAGATTGCTACATCCCCGGCACCGGCATCGAGTTCTACGACACGTTCTACAGCAACGCCTGCGTGCCCCGGGGCGGCACCGCTGAGCTCGAGCCCGGCGTCTACCGGACCCTCGTGCAGCCGTTCTACGTCGACAACCTCGTCTGCGGCACCGGCTATGAGGGCTATTGGTTCCGCATCGACGCCGTCCCCGTGCCGCCGCCCTGCCCGGCCGACATCACCGGCATCGGCGGTCCGCCCTCCGAGCCCGACGGCCTGCTCACCGGCGACGGCCTGATCACCGGCGACGACTTCAACGCCTTCATCTCCGCCTTCGCCGCCGGTTGCCCCTGAAGTTCGCCGCTTCGGCCCTCTGTTCGCCGTATCCCAAGCCCACTGGCATTCGCTGTCAGCGCAACACGATCGCCAGCCAGAGTCCGCCTTTCTGCCCCATCTCCCATTGCCCCATCTGCTTGTTCGGAGCGAAACATGTCCAGGATCTGTGCACCAAGCCGCCACGCCGTCTTCGCCGCTCTCCTGCTCGCGCACGCAGCCCATGCCCAGCCCGCCAGCCAACCCCGCTTTGAACTGCTGGACACCTCCCCGAACAGCACTGGCATCTCCCTCTCTTCTGGTGCCGAAGGCATCTCCGGTGACGGCTCGCTGGTGTACGGATTCTCAGTTGGCGAATTGATCGACCCGCTCCGCCCTGAGGCCGGCTCTCAGATTTCCACATTCGCCTGGCGCAACGGTTTTCCTGTCCAACTCACCCGATTCTCCCGTCTTTCCAACTTCCCTCAGGGGGTCTCCCGCAACGGGTTGTTCATCGGCGGGCGCAAGCCCGATGGTTCCTTCTCGGCCATCTTCTGGCCACTGGGGGCTCCCGAAACCGCTCTCCCCGGTCCCGACCCTTCGGACCCCTTTGCCGGCATCATCCCGTTCACGAGCGATGCTGTGGGTCTTTCTGATGACGGTCGTCGGGTGATTGGTTCGCTCCCCTTCGGCTTCGACAGCCGGGACGGCGCGTTCGCCTGGTCTGCAGACACCGGCTTCACCACCATTCCGCCCATCGCCGGCTTCCGCGCCGGCCCACTGCAAGGCCCCGGGCTCCTCGTCGTGGGTGCCGCCAACGACGCCCGCATCGCCCTGGGCTACGAGGCCAAGTTCTTCATCGATGAGCAGAACCGCGTCGTCAACGACACCCAGGCGTTCTACTGGACTGCCGCCTCCGGAACCGTCGGCCTCGGCTGGGCAGCTCTCAACCCCTTCAGCAACAACAGCATTGCCACCGACGCCACCCCCGATGGTGCTGTCATTTGCGGCACCAGCAGCACCGCAGACACCGTCAGCAACGTCGGCCATCTCTGGACCGCCCAGACCGGCTGGGAGCGGATCGCTCCCGACAACTTCCCCAGCCCCGCTCTGGCAATCGCCGCTGATGGTCGCACCGTCGTCGGCTGGTACTCCCCCAGCTCCGGCCAATCCGCACGCGCCTACATCTGGACCCGCGACGACGGCTTCAACGATCTCCAGACCGTCCTGCAGGCGCAGGGTGCCGTGCTGCCTCCCGGCTTCACTCTGTCCGAAGCACGAGGAATCTCCGACGATGGGCGCACCATCGTCGGCTTCGGCATCGATGTCCAAGGCCGCTCCATCGGCTGGGTTGCCACCTATATCCCCCAACCCGGCTGTCCTCAGGTTCTCACTCAGCCCGCCCCGGTCACCATACCTGCCGGTCAGACCGCCGTGCTGGAGGCAGTCTTTACCGGTCGCACCCCGCAGAGCCTCCGCTGGCTGCGCGACGGTCAGCCCATCAGCGCGGGCGTCGGCGGAGCCGCACCCGGAGGCGGGCTGGTGTTCGGACAGACCTCCGCTCGCCTGACCATCCTCTCCGCCCAAGCATCCGACGCCGGCCAATACACCTGCGAAGTCGAGAGCACCTGCGGCACCCTCGTCACCGTCCCGGTCACGCTTCAGGTCACTGCGCAAGTCAACTGCCCGGAGGTCCTCGAGCCCCTCCGCCCTGTCTTTGCCAATGCCGGCCAGTCTGTTTCCGTCTCCGCGCTGGTTGTCGGGTCAGGACCATTGATCTTCAGTTGGTTCCGCAACGACCAGCCCGTCGTCGACGGCCCCGGCGGAGCCGCTTCAGGCGGCGGAACCGTCTCTGGCTCCGCCACCCCGACACTCCGGATCGACGCCAGCACCGCCGCCGACACCGGAATCTACAGCTACCAGGCGATCGGCCCCTGCGGTATTCTCGAACAGGGCGACCAGGCCCCGGTACTCATTGCCGCCAGCCCCGGCTGCCCGGTCACGCCCCGAGCTCCGGAGATTCTGGGCGACCCTCTGCCCGGTGAGATCCTGACGATCAAGATCGGCTCGCTGCTTGGCAATGCACCCTTCACCTTCCAGTGGACCCGCAACGGCCAGCCGGTCGTCGAAGGCGTGCAGGGTGCCTCGCCCAACGGCGGTTTCGTCCAGATCCTCGGCGAGCCCGACAACCGGCTGCGGATCATCGGCGTGCAGCCTTCTGATTCCGGCGTCTACGCATGCACCATCTCCAACGCGTGCGGGTCCATCACCACGCTCCCCATCTCGGTCACCATCAGCGAGCCCGTTCCCGCCTGCAACATCGCTGACATCGTCGGCATAGGTGGGCTGCCCCCTGCTGACGGCCTGATCACCGGTGACGACTTCAACACCTTCATCGCTGCCTTCGCCACCGACAGCCTCTTCGCCGACATCACCGGCGTCGGCGGCCCGCCCTCGGACCCCGACGGCCTGATCACCGGCGATGACTTCAACGCCTTCATCTCCGCCTTCGCCGCCGGTTGCCCGT
>JAJTDF010000038.1 GCA_021294835.1 Planctomycetaceae bacterium | reverse complement strand
TATCAAGCCCCCCTCTTCCGCCCCGCGTTTCCGCTCTCTCCCACCTGCCCTCTTCCCCTCCTCCCTGCCCCCCTCTGCCTTCCTTCGCTCCCTTCACCCCTCCGCTGACCTCTCTTCTCTTCTGCCTCCCTTCGCTCCCTTCGCTCCTTCCCTGACCTCTCTTCTCTTCTGCCTTCCTTCGCTCTCTTCGCTCCTTCGCTGACCCCTCTTCTCTTCTGCCGTTGCTGATCCACAAACACACCAACCCAAAGCCAGTCAGCAACGAAGCGAAGGAAGCGAAGACAGAAGCAATGCCTTGATTTTGTCATTTTGCAAATTGGACATTTTGCCATTTCTCCTTCCCCCATGACCGAAACCTCCGCCCTCCGCGCCCGTCTCTACACCGCCTTCCGTGGTCAAGGCCATCCCCTGGTCGTCTTCCACGCCAGCAACCCACCCGGCCGCATCATCCCCGGCGCCTCCATCTGGACCGGCGCCCGCCAGTGGTGCGCCGCCCTCCGCCTGCTCTCCCTCCGTCCCGGCGACCGGCTCGCCCTCGCCCTTGACCCCTCCCCCGCCTGGCTGATGGCCTTCGTCGCCGCCGCGTGGGAAGGCCTGACCATCCACATCCTCCCGGCCCCCGCCTCCGCCGAGCACTGCGACGAACTGGTCACCATCGCCGACGCCGCCCTGGCCGTCGCCCCCTTCGGCCGCTGGGCCGTCAGGCCTGATCACGACGGCCTCCCCGCCGCCGGCGCCACCCACGCCCGCGAAGACGCCGCCCCGCCGCACGCCCTCGCCCAGCACCCCGCCCTGCTCGCCCGCCAGCCCCGCGTCGTCTTCCCCGACGGCCGCACACTCACCGACGACGACCTGCTCGCCGCCGCTGACGCCGCGGCACACTTCTCCCCCGCTTCAACTCTGCTGACCACCCACCCCTGGCACGACCCGGCCCCCTTCCTCAGCCACTTCTTCCCCGCCCTGCTCGCCGGCGCCACCATCCTCCACCACCCGCTGAACCTCCACGCCGATCTGCTGGACCCCGAGAACCGCCCCCTGCTGGAACTCGCCGAGCAGTGGGCCGTCACCCACCTCTCCAGCCCCAAGGCCGACCAACTCGCCGCCACGCTGCACCTGAACACCCCCGCCGCCGCCGTCCTCCGCCGCTCGGCGTGACTCCTCACCTCACCTCACCCCACCTCACCGCGCCTCCGCCTCCAGAATCAGCGTCGCGTTGTACAGCAGATTCGCCGACAGCAGGTGCGAGGTCATCTCCGCATACGGCGGCCGCACCCCCGCCTTCCCCTCGGGCATCCGCCCGAACTTCCGCTTCGCACGCCGCTGCGACCACCACGTCGCCGCCGCCACCGCCGGCCACAGCGGCGTCATCGCCAGGCTGCTCGGGCTCGCGTTCGATGGCTGCAGCGACCGGATCGCAAACCCGGTGTGGTGCAGCGAATACCGCAACTGGAAGTAGTTCACCAGGAACGCGTGCCCGTGATACGTCCGCGTGCCGTCCGGCGAGCGGCCCCACACCGACGTGTACTCATCCACGTACGACGCGAACGCCCGCTGCCCCGCCAACGCATACGCCGCCCGCGACCGGAAGCTCAGCAGGTTCGGCGTGGTCAGCACCAGCACCCCGCCCGGACGCAGCACGCGCCGGAACTCCGACAGCACCTTGTGCCGGTCCATCACATGCTCGATCCCCTCCACGCACAGCAGCCGGTCCACGCTCCCGTCGGCCAACGGCAGCGGCGCCTCCATGTCCATCGGCCGGGGCAACGCCGGCCTGGCCACCGGCGCATTTCCGCTCGGGCCAAACAGCTCTCGCCGCAACCATCCCGGCAGCTTCGCTTCCGCCTGCCGCTCAAACAACTCCGCCGCCCCTGACGCCTTCGCCGCTTCATCCGGGGGCAGGAAGTACTCCGGGAACAAATCCGCGGCAATGACGTCGAACCCCGCCGCCGCCAACGCGTAGCTCAAAAGCCCGTTGCCCGCCGGCAGATCCAGCACCCGCATCGCCGCCCGCCGCGACGGCTCCACCGCCGCGAACGGCAGCAACGCGAACGGGTACAGCGACCGACACCCCAGCCGCATCCGCCACACATCCATCGCCGACCGGTGTGTCGCCATGACCGCTCCAAGGGTCCCCCGGCGCTGTCCCAGCATATCTCCGCCCCTGCCCCCCGGCCCCCTGCCCCGCCCGCATCGCTACCCTCGTTCAAGCGAGAGCCAACGCCCCGGAACCGCGTCTCAAAGCCGCGACCGCCGCGCCCCGTTGGCGACCGCCCTTTCGGTCCCCCCCATCACCCCCCGCACGGAGCACACCCATGCCATACACCCTCCCCACCCTCCCCTATGCCTTGAACGCGCTCGAGCCGGTCATCGACGCCAAGACCATGGAGATCCACTCCCAGAAGCACCACGCCGCCTACGTCAACAACGCCAACAAGGCCCTTGAAGGCACCCCCTTCGCTGATCTCCCCGCCGAGCAGCTCATCACCCGCCTGAACGACCTCCCCGCTGACAAGAAGGGCCCGCTCCGCAACAACGCCGGCGGCCACGTCAACCACTCCATGTTCTGGCAGATCATGGCGCCCCCCGGCAAGGGCGGCGGTGGCGAACCCACCGGCGACCTCGCCGCCGCCATCAACGCCGCCTTCGGCTCCTTCGCCGCCTTCAAGGAGCAGTTCGCCGCCGCCGCCACCTCCCGCTTCGGCTCCGGCTGGGCCTGGCTCTGCTGGCACGCCGGCGAGGGCAAGCTCAAGGTCTGCTCCACCGCCAATCAGGACAACCCCCTCATGGGCGAAGCCATCGCCGGCTGCGGCGGCACCCCCATCCTCGGCCTGGATGTCTGGGAGCACGCGTACTACCTGCACTACCAGAACCGCCGCCCTGATTACATCACCGCCTGGTGGGGCGTGGTCAACTGGCCCAAGGTCGCCGAGCTGCTCACCGCCGCCAAGGCCGGCAAGTAACCCACTCGACTCAATCTGACTTCCGATCCCCCCACACCCGCGCCCCCCCCGCGGGTGTTTTTCTGCGCCCACCCAATCACCCACCCGCATGCTTCATTTGGCCATTTGGCCATTTGGCCATTTGGCCATTTGGGCCCGCTCACTCCCCCTTGAACTTCGCCACCACCTCCTTGCTCGCCTTGCGGGGCCGAAAAATCGCCGACCCCTCGTTCTTCACCTTCCCCACCCGCACCGCCCCGATCTTCGTGATCCGCTCCCACGCCGCCGCCGCCAGGTCCGCCGAGTACTCCGTCCCGATGAACCGCCGCCCCAGCGCCCGCGCCACCGTCCCCGTCGTGCCCGAGCCGTTGAACGGGTCCAGCACCAGATCTCCCTGGTTGCTGCACGCCTTGATCACCCGCTCCAGATACACCTCCGGCAACTGGTTGTCGTGCCCCGGCCGCCGCTCCTCGTTGTTCCCCTGAATCCGCCCCCAATACTGCCCGTACCACACATCCATCGGCGACCGCATCCCCGCCTTCACGCCGTCGCTCTTCTCCAGCGTCCGCTTGTCAAAGTACGTCGTCGCCCGGTCCGATGGCTCCAGCACCGCGTCCAGATTCCACCGCCGCTCCCGCGCGTTCTTCGCGAAGTACAACGCGTGCACCTTGCTGTTGATGAACCGGCTCTTGTTGTTCTGCCCGAAGCGGTAGTGCCAGATGCACCAGTTGATCATCTTCAGCCCCCGCCCCTTCAGGTGCATCACGATCTCCGCCGCCCAGTCATCGGGGATGTTTACCCAGATCGCCCCGTGCGGCCGCAACGCGTCCACGCTCAGGTCCAGCCACCGATACGTAAACGCCAGATACTCCGCGTCCGGCAGTTGATCGTCCCACTTGTCGTACGCCCGGTTCCAGTTGAACGGCGGATCCGCGAACACCAGATCCACCTCCCCGCGCCGCACCTCGCCGATCCTCGGCAGCACATCCCGGCAATCCCCCACATACACCCGCGTCGCCCCGCCCGCCTCGCTGTAGTCCGGCTTCGCCTCCGCACCCACATTCCCGCGCACAGCCTCCACACCGCCCCCCGCCCGCGCCGCATCCGCCCCCTGCTTGCCCGTGCTGGTCGTCTTCTTGGCCATCGCCGCCCAGTGTACTGCCCCCATCGCCCCCGCGCCACCGCACCCCCTCACCCCCCTCACCGCACCCCAATCCCCCGCTCCAAACTCGCCAGCGGGTTCACCCTTGGCGTCGGGTCCCCATGCTCACGCACCCGCCGCTCCACCTGCACCCACAACGCCCGCATCGAACCCCGCAGCCACCCCTCGTCCACCTCCGCCGCCCCGCCCGCCTGCCCCGCATCCCCCATCTTCACCCCCTGCCGCTTCCACATCTCCTCCAGCATCGCCCGCAGCGCCCGCATCCGCACCGTCCGCCTCGGCAGGCACCCGCACCCCAAAGGCTCCAGCACCAGACTCGTCAGCATCCGCACCGCGTGCGGCACCGTCGCGTGCTTCGGCCGCACCGGCAGCACCGCCACCGTGTCCAGCACCACCACCTCCGCCTCCCCCGCCCGGTCCCCCACACCCCACCGCACCATCAGGTTGCTCGGCTTGTGATCCCGGTTGTACCGCCCGCGCTCCACCATCTCCGCCACCTGCCGCCCCACCGCCTCCGCCACCAAGGCCTCCTCCGCAAAGCTCCACGCACTGTCGCCCTCTCCGCCCCCACCAGGCCCGCCCCCATTTGACCATTTGACCATTTGACCATTTGACCACTTCGCCCCCGCCCCCCCCGCCATCCCCTCCAGCACCCCGTCACCCCGCACCCTCGGCACAAACAACACCTCCACCACACCCCGCGCACTCCGCCCCACCGCCAAGCCCACCGGCACCACCGTCCCCATCCCCTGACCCGCCAGCCACACCGCGCCCTCCCATTGCCGGCCCCCGCGGCTCCTTCCCACCGCCCGCTTGATCGTCTCCGAGAACGACCCCGCCCGCCGCACCTTCATCACCACCTCCCCGCTCGCCCACACCCCGCACGGGTCCGCCCCATCCCCCGCCTGCCCCTCCGCCTTGAGCACCTCCGCATGCCCGCCCAGCATCCGCAGCAACGCCGCCGCGTCCGCGCCCTCCGCCAAACGCAGGAACTTCACATCACTGATCGCCGGAATCGCCCGCGTCGTCGCCACAAACCAAAGTAGGCCCCGCCCCCCACTGCCGCGCCCAGCCATCACCCCTGCGCACCCTGCAGTGTCTTCCATTTTGCAATTTTGTCATTTTGCCATTTTGCCATTTCCACTCCCCAACCATCCTCCATGCTCCTCGCCTCCATCGCCATCCTCGGCGCCATGCCCGAAGAGGTCGACGACCTCCTCACCCACCTCGCCAACCCCGTCACCCACACCCTCGCCGGCCGCACCTTCGTGCAGGGCGATCTCTGGGGCCGACCCGTCGTCATCGCCTTCAGCCGCTGGGGCAAGGTCGCCGCGGCGCTCACCGCCACCCTGGCCATCACCCACTTCAAGCCCGAAGCGCTCCTGTTCGTCGGCGTCGCCGGAGCCCTTGACGCCACCGCCGCCCCCCAGCCCCTCCCTCGCCCGCTGGATATCGCCGACATCGTCATCGCCCGCCACCTCTTCCAGCACGATCTCGACGCCTCGCCCCTCTTCCCGCCCATGCAGATCCCCCTCACTTCCCACACCTCTCTCCCCGCTGATCCGCACTGGTCCGCCCGCCTGCTCGCCGCCGCCCACGCCACCCTCACGCACGACCTGTCCACCCTCCTCTCCGATGCCGACCGCGCCGCCTTCGGCCTCACCACCCGCACACCCCTGGCCATCGCCGGCGACATCGTCACCGGCGACCAGTTCATCTGCTCCGCCCACGGCCGCGCCCGCCTGCACGGCCTGGTCCCCTCCGCCCTCGCCTGCGACATGGAGTCCGCCGCCGTCGCCCAGGTCGCTGCGGATTTCGCCGTACCCCTGGCCGTCCTCCGCATCCTCTCCGATCGCGCCGACGCCCACGCCCCCGCCAACTTCTCCCGCTTCATCCAGAACATCGCCAAACGCCTCGCCTCCCACTGCCTCCGGCGAGCCCTCACTGCCACCTGATGCTGCCATCACTCCACCCCCTGACACCTCCCGACCGCCACCGCCACCCCACCCGCGATATCCTTGCCAGATAACGCGTTTTGCCGATCCGTTCGCTTTCCGAGTCCACCACGTTTCGTCCGCCCGTTCCCCATGAACACCAAGCTCATCGTCACCCTCTTCCTCGTCGGTCCCCTCGCCGTGGTTGCCGGTCTGGCCTTCATGGTGGACCGCGACGCCGCCCGCAAGAACCGCGCTGAGATGCTCCAGCGTTACGGCACCGAGTCCGCCTCCCTCGCCGGCAGCCGCGCCGATCAGGCCTCGGCCCGGCCGCTGGCCACGGCGTCCGCCGCTGAACTCGCGCAGCCCGCCAAGCAGCCCGCCCCCGCCGCCGCCGAGCCCAAAATGGTCCAGCCCGAAACCCTCGAGCAGGGCTTTGTGATCGTCGTTAAGGACGAAGCCGGGCTGGCCTCGGCCAACTCGCCCATCCACCTGGCCTCCAGCCACAACGGCTGGGACCCGGGCGACAAGAACCAGGTCCTCACCTCCCGTTCGGACCTCCGCTGGCAAATCGTCCTCCCCAAGCCCAAGCTCAACGCTCCCCTCTCCTTCAAGTTCACCCGCGGCAACTGGGATACCTGCGAGGTCTCCGCCGACCTGGCCGACATCGAGAACCGCTCGCTGCCCAAGGTGGACATCTCCAAGCTCGCCCCCGGCGAGAAGCCCGTGATCGAGTTCGTCGTCCCCAAGTGGGCCGACCAGCGGCCCTCCGCCGCTGCCCGGCCGGACCTCAACCCCTACTACGACATCAAGGCCACCGGCACGGTTCGCCGCCTCCAGGTCGCCGGCGGCGGTGTGGCCACCCTGCGTGACGTGCTGGTGTGGCTGCCCGAGGGCTATGACAACCCGGCCAACGCCAACCAGACCTACCCGGTGCTCTATCTGCAGGACGGCCAGAACGTGTTCATGCAGATGCCCGGCACCCCCGCCGAGTGGGGCGCTGACGAAACCGCCACCCGGCTGATCGCCGAGGCCAAGATCGTCCCCGTGATCATCGTCGCGATCCCGCACTCCGGCCGCACCCGCGTCAGCGAGTACTCGCCCGTGCCGGTGGCCGAGGGCGTCGAGGCCCGGGGCGACCGCTACGTGGACTTCCTGGTCACCGAGGTCATGCCCCGCGTCAACCGCGCCTTCCGCACCAAGACCGGCCCGCAGAACACCGCCATCGGCGGGGCCAGCATGGGCGCCGCGATTGCCCTGCATGCCGCGGTCAAGCACCCCGAACTGTTCGGCAAGGTGCTGCTGGAGAGCCTCCCCCTGCTCAACAACGACAAAGCCCTGATGCGGCACTTCGCCGCCGCCTCGGCGTTCCCGCCGGTGATCTACTTCGCCATGGGCGGCAAGGAGGCGGGGGACGGTCCGGACAACGCCGACGCCAACACCCGCTTCCGCGAGGCCACCGAAGAGTTCCGCACGCTCGCCACCGCCAAGGCCAAGGGCGCCGACCTGAACGTGCAGGTCATCCTGGACAACAACGGCACCCACGACGAGGCCACCTGGGCCCGCCGCTTCCCCAGCGCCCTGCAGATGCTCTTCCAGCGTCCGGTCGACTGGCAGCCGGGCAACTGAGCGTTGCCCGCACCACCGGCCGGACCGATCGCACCCCGCGGCCCACATTCCTTCGTCCACTCCTCCCCGGCGGCACGCTCCGCCGGGGGGTTTGTTTTTGTGGGCAGACCAAGGTGGGCAACCGGCCGACCCGCCGCCAGCGCGATTACCGTGTGGGGCGACCAGTTCGGCGCGTGTGCACCCGCACCGCCACCCGCCGCACCGCACCACAGTTCCGGACGTATCCACCTTCGTCCCTCGCCCGCGCCTCCCCCCCCGCCGTCGCCCGCCCCCGAAAGACCCTCCCCATGACCCGCACGCTCCGCACCACCCTGCCCCGCCTTGCTTCGCTCCTCGTGCTCGCCGCCGGCTCCAACGCCGCGCTGGCTTTGCAGAACACCCAGTCGACCCCCGCTTCAACCCCCGCCACCGCCCCCGCCATGGCCCCCGCGCTCGGCTACCGCGACCGGGGCCAGGCCGCCATCGCGCGAGCGATTGAGTACCTCCGCCGCACGCAAGACAAGGCCACCGGCGGCTGGTCGGTGCCCGAGAAGGGCTCGCCCATGCCCAACCTGCCGGCGATCACCGGGCTGGTCCTCAACGGCATGCTGCTCCAGCCGGGGATCGACAGCGCCGATCCGGCCGTCGCCAACGGCGCCCGCTACATCCTCTCCTTCGCCCGCCCCGACGGCGGCATCTACGACACCATCCTGCCCAGTTACAACACCGCCATCACCCTCTCGGCCCTGGCCCGCATGAACACGCCCCAGGCCCGCGCCGCCATCGCGCCGGCGCAGGAGTTCCTCAAGCGCTCCCAGTGGGGCACCACCGAGCCGGTCGGCGTCGGCGGGGCCGGCGGCAAGGAAGCGCCGTCGACCGTCGAGCCCTCACACCCGCACTACGGCGGGCTGGGGTACGGCAACCGGGGCCGCCCCGACATCTCCAACCTCGCCTTCGCGCTCCAGGCCTGGCACGACTCGGGCCTGCCTTCAGACGACCCCGCCTTCCAGCGGGCGGTCATCTTCCTGCAGCGCATGCAGATGGCCGAGAAGGACCCCACCGGCAAGGTGATCAACGACATGCCCTACGCCAAGGGCTCCCAGCAGGGTGGGTTCATCTACGCCACCAGCGAGAACGACAAGACCGTCGGCCAGGGCAACTCCTTCGCCGGCCGCATCGACGAAACCCTCACCACCGGCGAACGCGTCAGCATGCTGCGGGCCTACGGCAGCGTGACCTACGCCGGGTTCAAGAGCTACATCTACGCCGGCCTGACCCGCAACGACCCGCGCGTGGTGCTGGCCCACAGGTGGATGCAGCAGAACTGGTCGATGCGCGAGAACCCCGGCATCGGCACCGACGGCTTCTACTACTACGTGCTGATGATGTCCCGCGCTCTGGACGCGACCGCCGAACCGGCCATCGCCGTCAGCGCCTTCGCCCAGCCCCGCAACTCGCTGGTGCTCCGCGACGTGCCCGCCAGCGTGACCCACGAGCAGGTGCGGGCGGCCGTCGCCGCGCTGCGCAAGAACGCCGATGACCCCGATGTCGGCGTGCTGCTGGACATCCCCACCGCTGCACCCTCGGGTGGCAGCCCAGCCTCGGGCAGCCGCGACATCATCCTCTACACCGCCAAGGACGACCAGGCCACCCCCCTCATGGCGCTCATCGGCCCCGGCGGCAGCCTGAAGGTGGGCGACACGCCCCTTCGCGTGCACACCGCCGAGAACGCTTGGGCCACTGAGGGCACGGTGACCATCGACTGGCGGCAAGCGATCGTCGAACGCCTGGTCGCCCTGCAGAACCCCGATGGCTCGTTCAAGGCTCTGGACGACCGCTGGATGGAGAACAACCCGGTGCTGATCACGGCCTACGGCCTGATCGCCCTGCAGCACGCCGTCGGCAACTCCGGACCGGTCAAGCCCAAGTAAGCCCAAGTAAGCCCAAGTAAGCCCAAGCGAGCCCAAGCAAGCCCGGCCCCCGCACCCGGTCAGTCGGCGTTCTGCTTGCGGATCAGCCGGGCGACCGAAGCCGGATCATCAAGCCGCAACCCGGCGAGCGCCTCAGCGATGCGTTCGCCCGCATGCCCATCGCCGTACGGGTGAGGGCGTCGCGAGCCGGACTGTGAGCCGGGGCTGGTCCACCGCTCAATCCGCCGAACCGCGTCCTGCCAGCCCCGGCCTTCGATGCTGGGCACCTCCGCCATCCGCCCCGCGCGCTGTCGACCCGCCTGCCGCGGCCCCACGTTGATCACCAGCACACCCAGCGCCGAAGCCTCGATCAGCCCCGCGGAGGAGTTGCCGATCAGTGCCGCCGGGCGACCGGCGGCGCAGTCGCGGGCCATCCGCTTGAGCAGGCCGACAAACTCGGCCCGGGGCAGATGCTCGCACGCGGTGACCACGCCCGCCCCGGCCGCGACACGCTGGACGTAGACGATGGTCTCGCGTCCGGCGTCAGCGTTGGGCGCCAGCCACAGCGGGCGGGGCGGCGAACCGACCAGATCGCCGGGACGCACCGCCGCCGGCTGCACGTGCATCGCCATCCGCAGGCATGCCAACGCGGTACGCTGCTCCTGCCGCTCGCTCAGGCCCGCCGGATGCAGCAGGATGACCACGCGAGGGCAACCCAGTTGCACCCAGCGGGCAGAAGGGAGGGCCGGGATGCGGGCCAGATCGTCAATACCCGGTGAGCCCGAACAGTGGATCCGCCACGCGTGCTCGCCCATGCGGGCCAATCTCGCGGCAGACTGGGCGCTGGCGGCAAAGTGCACATGCGCCAGTTTGCTGATCGCGTGCCGCATCGATTCATCAGCGATGCCTTCGGCACGGTCCCCTCCGTGCACATGGGCAACGACCACGCCCCGCAACGCCGCAGCGGTCGCAGCAGCAAACGCCTCGATGCGGTCGCCGAGCACCAGCACCGCGTCGGGCTCCAGCCGATCCATCACCTTGGTGAAGCCGGCAATGCCCCGGGCAACGGCCAACGCATCGGCCCGGCGCGAACGAGTGGACCGGGCGCGTTGCATCGGTACGGTGGCGGCGACCGGAAAGCTGGCCCGTACCTCGGCGAGCGTGGGCTGCGAACCCAGCAGGTGGCTGCCAGCCGCCGCGACCTGCAGCGCGAGCTGGGGGTGACGGTCGATGGCACGCATCACGGGCGCCAGCAGGCCGAACTCCGCCCGCGAGCCGGTGACGACCATGATGCTCGCCGGCTTCGCCTTGGCACGCCGTGCGCCGCTCACGCCAGGTCCTCGGGCATGACGGGCATGTCGGCTGCAACCGCCCGCGTCAGCGGCTTGCCCAGCACGCGGGGCAACTCAAACGGCAGCAGCCCCGTGCCCGGACGCTTGAAGGCCAGGTGCTCCGTCTGCAGCACGGTGCCGGCTGGCAGATCGCAGATGGCCGTGATGGACTGACGTGAGACAGCCCGCACGTCGCGCTCGCGCTCCAGCACACGCTTGCCGGGACGCGCCGGCAGCTGGCTGTTCATGCCCTCGCCGGCCCGAAGGCCGGCCGCGGCCTGGCGGGCCTGCTGGACGTACTCGGTCAGGCCGGCTTCGTCCAGCGAGGCGGCGTGATCGGGTCCGGCTGCGGTGCGGTCAAGCGTGAGATGCTTCTCAAGCACGGTGGCGCCGGTGGTGACGGCCAGGGCGCCGGTGTCGGTCTCGGCGGTGTGGTCGCTGTAGCCGACGACGCCAGGCCAGATAGCGCACAGGGAGGTGATCCCGCCGAGCTCGGCATCCTCGCGGGGCGTCGGGTAGCTGCTGACGCACTGCAGCACGGCGGTGCGATCCGGTCCGGCGCCGGCCTCGGCCAGCCACGTCAGAGCGCGACCGACTTCGCCCAGTTCCGCGGCCCCGGTGGAGATGATCAGCGGTCGGCCGGTGCGGGCGAGGGCTTCCAGCAGCGGACGGTGAACGATGTCGGGCGAGGCGGTCTTGTACGCGTCCCACGGCAGCAGTTCGGCCTGAGCGACCAGCGGCAGACTGAACACGGTGACGATGGCGTGCAGCCCGCGCGCGCGGGCCCGCTGGACGATCGGGCCCATCTGGTGCACGGAGAGTTCCAGCCGGCGGAGCATCTCCACCGGGTCACGCTCCCCGGCGGCGGCCTGATACGCAGCCAGACGGGCGGCGGCGCTCATGAGCAGATCAGCGCGGAACAGTTGGAGCTTGATGGCGTCGGCCCCGGCGCGAGCGGCGGCATCAACCAGCGCGAGGGCCTTGTCCACCGAGCCGTCGTGGTTGACGCCCAGTTCGGCGATGATGTAGGGCTCGTGCCCGGGCCCGAGGTGTCGCTGTGCGATGCGCATGAGTGCTCAGATGGTTGCCGGCTCGGCCGCCGTCGGCTGGCCGGCCCGCTGACGAAGCAGGGCATCAGCAACCAGCAGATCGATCGGAGAATCGATGTCGATCACATCGCCCTCGGCAGTCAGAACACCACGACGGTCGCGTCCGAAGAACTGGTGCGGACCGGGCGCAGCGCCGGGGCATTGCAGCAGCAGTGCCGCGCGGGTGACGACCAGCACGCCGCCGTCGGGGATGTGGGCGGGCGGAAGGTCCTGCCGCCGGAAGACCCCGTGGTTGAGCACGTCGCCCTCCCAGGGCCGGACGGCCCCATCGGCCTGCACGCGGGCGGTCCACCACGGGTGGTGCTTGCCGACCGGGGCGTAGCTCTGCACCGAGTCGCACCCGGTGGTCAGCAGCACGTCCACCGCACGCTCGATCAGCCCGGCGGGGCGAACCGGCACGTTGCCATAGAGGATCACCAACCCGGCGAGCGGACCGTGGGCGGCCTCAAGCTGAGCGAGAGCCTCGCGGGCGGCGGCATCCACAGTGGCTCGGTCGGAGGCGAGATCGGGCGACCGGGAGAGGACAGGAACGCCCAGATCGCGAGCAACGCTGGCGATGGCCGCACCATCGGTGCTGACGGCGACCGGGCCGACGGCCCCGACATGCTGCGCAGCCAGCGCGTGGTCGATGCTCCACGCGATGCACGGACGGCCGGCGACCGGGGCAATGTTCTTGCCGGGCACGCCCTTGCTGCCGGCGCGGGCGAGAATGACCAACCCGAGCGGAGTGATCACGCGGAGGCTCCGCCGTTGGGAGTGGCCGGGCGAAGCAGCAGGGCCTCACGGGCGCGGGCCAGCGCGGGGAGGGGAAGGGCGGTGAGACGCTCGCCCGCGGCGGCCGGAGCAGAGCCCAGGCCGTTTGGTGCTTCGGGAGAATCGGGCGGGTCGATGACCGCGCCGCCGAATCGGAGGATGGATCGGTCGTACCAGTCCTCGATCTGGTGCAGGATGGCGTCGCGACGGGCCATGCGCGGGATGACGATGGGCCGGCGAATGGCCCAGCGGTTGGCCAGATCTTCACCGGTGGCGACCGGACGGCAGGTGGCCAGGTGTTCAAGAGCCTGCTGGGCCAAGTGGAACTCGTGCTCGCTGCGACCGGTGAC
The DNA here is from genome assembly GCA_021294835.1 of Planctomycetaceae bacterium. Taxonomy (GTDB): domain Bacteria; phylum Planctomycetota; class Phycisphaerae; order Phycisphaerales; family UBA1924; genus CAILKP01. Next base: position 27,263 of record JAJTDF010000038.1, on the reverse strand, counting down.
GGCGCACCAGCCGGCGGCGTCCGCGGCGTGTTCGTCCACAGTGATAACGGCGACGCCGGCGGCGATCAGGGCATCGACCGTCGCGGGCGTGGTGACCAGCGCGGTACGGACGCAGACGACCAGACCAAGCGAGGCGGCGTGGGCGGTGAGATCCACGGTGGCGGAGGTGGGCGACCAGCCGGCCTGGAGGACCACGCCGCCACGAGGATTGGCGCGGGCGAAGTCGGCGAGTTGCTCGCGGGCGTGCTGGAGGGCGACCAAATCAGCCTGTTCGTGCAGGTGCAGGGTCTGGGGCGGCAGGCCGGCGGCGGCCAGGCGGTCGGCGGTAAGGGCACCGGCGATGGCCTTGGCGTCGGCGGTGTGCGGATCCACACCAGCCTGCTGCAGGGCGGTGAGGATGGCTCCGCAGCGCGCCGGCGTGAGTTCGCAGCCGATCAACGCATCGCGCACAACCGGGGGGACGGGAACGCAGGTGCTGCGGGCGATGGGATCGGCAGCAGGGGCGACGGGCACATAGGAGAGCAGGCCGCCGACGGAGCAGTGCACGCCGGAAGACGGGCGGGTGCGCTGCAGGTCGGCCAGAAGTTTGACATCGAGCACGCAGCCGACCAGACCGGGGGCGGCCTGGCTGAAGGTCAGGCGGTGGCCGGAAGGGTCCTCGCGGTAGCGGGCGATGATCTCGTCGCACAGGGCGGGATCGATCAGGCCCCAGTGGCCGCCGACCAGAAGGGCGGCGGAGTCGCCCTTGGCGGGCAGGCCGACGGCGTTCAAGGCGGCGAGCAGGTCATCGAGGTTGGGGAGAAGGCAGTCGTAGCAGGCCAGAGCGAGGGGGCCGCCCCGCCACTGATCGGGCGTGAGCGCTGCGGAGGCGGCGAGAAGATCGGACGGAAGGTGCGTGCCCCGGGTGGCGGAGGCGAAGGTGATGGGTCGGCCGCCAACGCGGGCGTCGGCGAGGGCGCCGGCGGCGGCGCGAGCGGCATGCGGATCAGCGGCGATGACGACGCAGCCGTCGATCCGCTTGCTGCGGAGCAGCCGGGCCAGAGTGAGTTGCAGAGCGGTGCGGCCGTCAGGCAAGGGCGAGGCCCAGTCGCGGGCATCGGGGGTGAGGCAGGCAACGACGGCGATGACCGCCGCGGGGCGGGCGGGGCCGGTACCGGCCTGGGGCAATCCGGCGTCAACAGCAAGGGCCTCGCGGGTGATCTTGGGGGCGCCGTCCAAGACGCGGGCGGCGCTGTCGAGGATGTCGGTGAGATGGTCGGCCGCGTGGATGATGCTGTCGATGTTGGCGATGTCGCGCTCGATCTGACGGCGCTGGACGGAAAACGGGTCCAGCGAGGTGTCGGTGTAGATGGAGCGATCGGTGCGCACGCGGTTGTAGACACCCCGCTGGTTGAGCCGCTCGACCAGCGTGAAGGCAGGACGGATCGCGGTGACGCGGGCACGGACGCTGTCGAGCCTGTCAATGAGTGTGTTCACGCGGGGCTGGTCGGCATGGTGCTCGAGCATCTGCTGGAGCAGTTTGACGGCCTCGGCGGAGCCGGTGCGGACGCGGCGGACATCGGAGATCAATTCGCGGACCCGCTGACGGACGGCACGACGGCGGGCGACAGGATCCTGATCGCCGGATCCGACGGCGGCGGCGGGGAGAAGGCTGGGAATGGGCGGTGCGTCTGCGGGGACGTAGCGGCGAAGAAACTCGGCCAGCGGCATGGGGGCGGCGCCATGCTTGACGGCTCCGCCTTCGGTCGCGTCGATGACGGTGAGGCCCCGGGCGGCGTCGATCTTGAAGTCGCGCTGAAACTGGACGAGGTAGGTGGACATCTGCTCGTCGGTGTAGACGGGGCGGCCGTCGTGCGAGGGGACGGTCCGGAGCAGGTTGCGGGCGCGGGCGATGCGTTCCCACTCGCGGGTCTCAAGTGTGGTGAAGGGGCCAAGTTCCGAAGCCCACACATCGTGGATGGCGGCTCCGGCGGAGTAGTAGAGGTTGTCGGTGAAGGCCAGATCCTGCCCGATGAACGCGACGGGGTCGCAGCCGAGATGGCGGGCGAGGTAATACGCCAGGTGGGCGACGGTGGCCCCGCTGGGCAGGGCGCCCATGTTGCGGGCCAGATCACGCCCGAGCAGTTCATCCAGAAACGGATCGTTGCAGCAGCGGATCACGCCGGGGAAGGCGGAGGTGACGGCGGGGTTGACCTTGGGCTCGACGACCAGTTGGATGCCCTGAACATCCTGCTCGGTCAGGCCCTGGTAGAAGCGGCCGGAGATCTCGTGGAAGTCCAGCGCGGTGACAAAGTGGGGTCGGATGCCGGCGGCCAGCAGGGTCTTCAGGGTGGTCTGGGTGGCGATGATGACCACACGCTCGGCGATGCCGGGCTGGGCGAGCAGCCGCATGTTGCGTTGCAGGCTGGGGCCGGCGGACACGACGACGGCCGGGCGGCCGGCGCAGACACCGGCCAGGTCGGCGATGCCGGGAGCAGCGGTGTAGTGGTCGAGGTTCTGCGTGAGGTTGCGGAGGGTGGTGCTGCTTTGGGCCAGGGTGGTGATCAGGGTCGTGCGGGCGGCCTTGGCAACGGCGACAAAGCGGTCGACGAACCGGGCCGCATCGGGGCCGAGGCGGGCCTTGCTGGGCGGGTGGTCAATGACGGCGACCCCCATGCCGACCAGATGCTCCACGCCGCTGATGGCGTGAGCGAGCGCACCCTCGTCGGCAGGGTCGGTGAGCACGATGACGTTGCCGCCGTCGAGCCAGGCGGTGCAGTCGATGCGTTCAAAGACGGCGCGGAGCAGGGGCAGGTCAGTCTCAAGGACAACCACCAACCCGCCGTGGGCGAGCTTGCGGGCCGCCTCGGCAACGTGGTAGCCGCAGGCAAAGCCGGTGATCACGGCGATGCCGCAGGACGCGGCGGTGACCTTCTCGACCAGCACGGCGGCCTCATGCAGCGGGCGTTTGCGGCTGCACAGCGCGCGTTCAACGGCGTCGCCGAAGCCGGGGCCGAGCAGGCCCCACTGGGTGAGCACGCCGGCGGGGGCGCCATCGGGGGTGTCAACAAAGGCCAGGCCGGGGTGCGGCTGGGTCTGGGAAAGCGTGACGGCCAGCGGGGCACAGGTGCGGGCCAGGGCGCGGAGGTTGGCGTCCAGGATGGGGTTGGAGGCGGTGGTCTCGGCGAGGGTGGTCAGACCGGGGCCGGGGGCCAGGAACAGGTCGGACCCCGGGAAGGGGGTCAGGGTGTCAGGGGAAGGGACGGGGTGCCCGGGGTGCATGATGCAGCGCGTATCGGGCGCAGGGCGTGCGCCGGTGCGGCCGCGGGAGGGCGGCGGGGGGAATGCCCCAGCCGGGGTGCGACCGAACCACCGGGGGTGGGGCAAACGGCCCATGGAGCGGGGTACCCTGCGGGCATGACCGCTGCTGCATCCTCTTCGGCCACCGCCACCATCCAGACCCCCCCAGCCGCCTCCTCATCCACCGCCGGCAAGCCGGCGGGGAGCCGGACCATGCGGGCGTTGTTCAAGCACACCGCCGGTCCGGAACTGCGGCTGGATGCGGCGCGGGCGGTGCCGGAGCCGGGGCCCCGGGACGTGCTGATCCGCGTTCGCAAGGCGGGCATCTGCGGGACCGACCGGCACATCTGGGAGTGGGATGCCTGGGCCGCGTCGCGAATCCCCGTGGGCATCGTCACCGGGCACGAGTTCGTCGGCATCATCGAGAAGGTCGGCTCGGCGGTCACGCGCTACCAGGTCGGCCAGCGGGTGTCGGCGGAGGGTCACATCTCGCCGGGGACCGGCTACAACGCCCGCACCGGCAACGCCCACATCGCCGAGAGCATGAAGATCCTCGGCGTGGACCGCGACGGCTGCTTTGCAGATTACGTCTGCGTGCCGGAGGAGAACGTCTGGCCGGTGCACCCCAGCATCCCCGACAAGGTGGCGGCGGTGCTCGACCCGCTGGGCAACGCGGTGCACACCGTGATGGCGGCCGACGTTTCGGCCAAAGCGGTGCTGATCACCGGGGTGGGGATCATCGGGCTGATGGCGGTGACAGTGGCCAAGGCGGCCGGGGCAAGCCGCATCTTCGTGACCGACGTGAACCCGCAGCGGCTGGCGCTGGCCAAGCGGCTGGGGGCGACCGAAGCGTTCAACACCTATGTGCCGCCGCCGCCCCGCGAGCCCTCGGGCCGCGCGGGTGCGGTCACGCCGGCGACGCCGGAGTGGATCAACGAGATCCGCAAGGCCACCCGGGGGGACGGGCCGGACGTGCTGCTGGAGATGTCAGGCCACCCCGCGGCCATCAACGACGGCTTCACCGCGCTGCGGATGGGCGGAACGGCGGCGCTGCTGGGCATCCCATCGATGCCGTTCACGTTTGATCTGACCAACCACATTGTGTTCAAGGCGGCGCGGGTGCTGGGCATCAACGGGCGGAAGATGTTCGAGACCTGGTACCAGATGGAGGAACTGCTGCTGGGCGGGCGGCTGCAGTTGGATGAGATCATCACCCACGATCTGCCCATGGAGGACTTCGCCACCGGCTTCCGGCTGATGCAGAGCGGCGAGGGCATCAAGGTGGTGCTGAGCGTGAACGCATGAGCCGGCGGCGGGCGAGGCTGAGGCGGTGGCGGCAGCGGCTGGGGACGGCGGTGCTGGTGATCGGCACGCTGGGGAGCGTGGTGAGCGCGGGGATGTGGGTGCGGAGTGAGGTGTGGCTGGATCAGGTGGCGTACAGGGTCGGGGCGGCCCCGGCCCCGCAGGTGCCGCCATGGGGCATGGCGTCTGGGATGCCGGGCGAGCGCCTCTACGTGCTGAGTAGTTCGGGCGTGCTGATCCTCGGACGCGGTGAGTCCGAAGGCTGGCATACGCAAAGGCGGCCTGAACTTATCGAGAACTACACCAACGGGCCGGAGGTCTTGAGTTTGCCCGTGACACTTCTGGCGCGAACGCAACTGGATAACGTGTTCTTTGCGTCGATAACAGACTGGCAGATGTGGGGGCTGGGCGTCTTTACCCACAGTTGTCAAGCGGTGGTCATTCCGTGGGCGCTGGTCATGGGCCTGTTCGGCGCGCCCGCTGCGGTGGTAGTGTGGCTGCGGCGAAGGCCGGGCCAGCCCATCGTGCTCACCCAGTGCGAGGCGTGCGACTACCCGCTGGGGGCGGCGGACGTGCGGGGTGTGCGGCGGTGCAGCGAGTGCGGCTGGGTGGCGGAGGGGCCGAAGCGGACGTGACCGGCGGTGGAGGGTGGGAGGAGCTGGTTTGGGCCTATCGTGAACAGTGATCGGTGAATCGGCCCAAAGCACGGTGCGGGCGGGCACGCCAGCCAGACGGTGGCCGCGGCGGCTGGGAACAGCCGTGCTCGCGCTGGGCACGCTGGTAAGCGTGGGCGGGGTGGGGATGTGGGTGCGAAGTGCGGGCTGGCTGGACCACGGCGGCTACGGGCTGGGGTGGTTCGTTGAGCCAGCGCCACGCGAGAGCCTGTGGCGGTTTGTCGCCGGGCGGGTCTTTGTCACCAGCAACTCGGGCGTGCTGCTGCTGGGGGTGAGCCGGTACACCAGTTACTCGTCCGACCGGGCCGGACTGAGCCAGTGGGAGACCTATGGCGGGTGGGAGGGCTCGAGCATGCAGGGCGTGCACCTGCGGGCGGACCGCGTGGTGGCGTGGCGATGGGGATCGCTGACCGACTGGCAGGCAGGCGGGCTGGGGCTGATTGAGCAGAGCCGGCAGGGTGAAGATGCGCAGATCGTGTCGCTGCCGTGGTCGATGGTGATCGGCGCCGGCGGCGTGCCCGCGGCGTGGGTGGCCTGGCGGCGGCGGCGGCGGGCCAGGCGGCTGGTGGCAGGGCAGTGCCTGCGGTGCGGGTATGCACTGGGCCCGGCGGATGAGCAACGGATGCGGAGGTGCAGCGAGTGCGGGCGGGCTGAAACTGCAAAGCTGCCATCGGACCCAGCGACAAAGTGACGAGCAGGATTGACACAACTGGGCCGAATCGGGGCCGAATGGTGCGGGTGCGGCGGCCTAATCTCGGCCATGAGCAGCAGCAAAGGCAAAGACGTTTCGGGCGGCAAGGTGAAGACCTCGGGCAAGGCGGATGTGGCGGCAGACGCTCCGCCGGCGGGGTTTGACCCGAACGCCGCCGCGGCCCCCGGAGCGGGCATCTTCGGACTCTCGTGCACCCGGGAGCAGTCGCGGATCGTCATCACGCCGGTGGAGTTCGACGCGACGACCAGTTATGGCGGCGGAGCCAGCGCCGGGCCGGATGCGGTGTTCGAGGCCTCCATGCAGGTGGACCTGCTCGACCACCAGTTTGGCGATGTCTGGAAGCACGGGCTGTTCATGGACAAGCCCAAGGGCCGGATCCGCAAGTTGAGCCGCGAGGCCAGGGCTTTGGCCGAGCCGATCATCGCCGCGGGCGGCATCGAGAACGGGGGCAAGCGGCTGCGCAAGGCGCTGGACAAGGTGAACGCGGCGAGCGCCGAGGTGAACCAGCACGTCTACGAGCGCACGGCGGCGGTGCTGGCGGAGGGGAAGATCCCCGGGCTTCTGGGTGGCGATCACAGCACGCCGCTGGGGGCGATCAAGGCATGCGCCGAGCATGTGACCGGTGGCAAGGGAGCCAAGGGCACCAAGGGCGAAAAGGGGCTGGGGATTCTGCACTTTGATGCCCACATGGACCTTCGGGACGCGTTCGAGGGCTTCACCTACTCGCACGCGTCGGTGATGTTCAACGTGCTCAAGGAGTGCCCGGGGGTGAGCCGGCTGGTGCAACTGGGCATCCGCGACTACTGCGCTGCCGAGCGGGCGGTGGCGGACGACAGCGGCGGGCGGGTGGTGGTGCTCTACGACCAGGACATCGCCGATGAGATCAACAGCGGGGGGAACTTCAAGGCGGTCGTCAAGCGGGCGATTGACGCCTTGCCGGCGAACGTGTACGTGAGCTTTGACATTGATGCGCTGGAGCCGGCGCTCTGCCCGCACACGGGCACGCCGGTGCCGGGCGGGCTGAGCTTCTCGCAGGCGGCCCTGGCCTTGAAGATGCTGGCGGAAAGCGGGCGGCGGGTGGTGGGCTTTGACCTTGTAGAGGTGTGCCCGGGACCGAACGAGTCGGATCCGCCGATCGACCAGAGCGTGGGAGCTCGGGTGCTGTACAAGCTGTGCGGCGCCGCCTGCGCAACGGCAGGTCGCTGACCGCGAAGTTCACACCGTCAGGGACGTTGCAGCGATCCGCTGCGCATGTCGGCGTCGCGTGACGAGCGGACGGCGCGCTCGACCAGGGCGCGGTCAGCGTCATCAGCGACGCCGGAGCGGTTGATGTCGGCCGGGGTCTGGTTCATCGAGTACAGGTCGTCGACGCTCAGGCGGGCGTCGGCGTCGCGGTCCTCGCTGGAGCGGGCCAGGCGGGCGAGCGGGTCGCCGATGACGATCTGCTGGAACGAGAGCACGGGCAGGCTGCTGAACGCGGCCTCAGCCCAGGAGAGGTTGCCCAGGTGCCAGGCTTTGACCAGCGCGTCGTTGTCCGGGACGGTCAGCGTGAAGGGCTCGAAGACGTTGCCGATGGCAAAGGAGCCCCCGGCGGCAATGAAGTCGGCCGCCTGCTCCTGCGGCACCCCGCCGGCCTCGACGTTGTTGAACTGGCGACCGTTGTAGCTCTCCATGGTGTTGAACACCGCCCCGGGCGCGTAGGTGAAGCTCTCGGCGTAGGTGGTGCGGACGTTCGGCGAGGTGGAGACATCGTCGCCGGGGGCTGTTCCCTCGTGGTTGGAGCCGTAACTGGCCAGCAGAATGACCGGGAGAGGTGCCGCGGGGGCATCGACGATCAGGCCCTGGCCACCGTAACTGATGCGCGAGCCGACAAGGAAGTTGTTCTTGTTGGCGAAGCGGTCGTAGCGAACGTTGGCGGGCGCGAAGCGGCGGTCGGCCAGAAGGGTGTCGCGGGCCTGTTCGTAGTCGTCGCCGTTCCAGATCAGCGAGAAGCCGCCGGTGTCAAACTCGGCGGAGTTGATCGGGCTCAGGACGCCGTCGGAGTTGGACTCATCCAGGATGAAGCCCGCGGCATCGACGTTCACCGGGATGGCCGGGCCGGCGGAGCGATCCAGCAGGGCGCGGACGTCGGCAACGGTGTGGCCGTCGAGGCGCGAGACGAGGTAGATGTCGCCGGGGGTCAGGGCGTTGGGCGGCGGGGCGAGCGTCGGGTTCGTGAGGCTGGCAGACCAGAGAATGCCGGGGCCGGCAGCGGGCGTGGTGGTGGGCGCGGAGAAGGTCTTGGCGTTGCGGCGGAAGCGCGTGCGCCACGCTTCGATGGGCAGGGTCTGTCGCCAATAGGGGTTGACGACAAAGCCGTCGGCGGGGGAATCCGCCGGGCCGTTGTTCTCGCCGGCATCGAGGTTCTGCCACAGCAGGACCAGTTCGGCATCCAAGGCGGCACTGTTGTAGTTCGCAGCGCCCAGCGTGTTGCCAGCGAGGGAGGGGTTGTCGCCGACGTTGGCGTTGTTGGATTGGAGAATGCGGTGCGGCAGGCCCTTGGTCAGCACCAGGCAGCGGATGGCGCCGCCGTTGGTGGAGCCGCCGCCGCCCGGGGCATCGGTCGCGGCCAGATGGGTGCGGAGGCGGTCGCGAATATGGAGGTTGAAGGCGGAGCGGGAGATGGTGGCGGCGGATTGCACGACACCGCCGAGCGAGGCGAGATCCACCACGCGGACGCCGGGGCGGGTGCCGGGGAGATTGCCCAGCCCGCCGGGAACCGCGGCCGAGCCGGCGTAGTGCTCGGCAACAGCGAGGGAGTCGGGGATGCGGCTGTCGTAGACAACCAAAACCTGATCGGGCCGGAGTTGGGCCGAGGCGGAGGCGGCCAGAGCGAGCGAGCCGGCCCCGGCCAGGACGCGGACGAGCAGATTGGCGGGGCGGAAACGCACGGACCGAGAACTCCGAAGGCACAGGGGGCGGAGATACGGTGGACGAAAGACAATGTACCCCCCTTGCAGCGGCCGACAAGCAAAGCGGACGCTGGACGGGCCCCGGGCGATGAGAAGGTGGGCAAACGGAGGCGGCAATGAAACGACGGCAACGCGGGAACGAGCCGGCGGGGCATGGCCCCACGCCCCCCACTTCACCGCCTTCTGCACTCCCTTCTGCACCCCCCACTCCGCCGACCTCGGGCAGCGGCGTCGAGGCAGCGATCTTGGCGTGCGTTCGGGCGTCGGCAGAGGGGGCGGCGGTGTGGGTGAAGGCGGTGCCGGGAGCGAGGCGGGATGAGGTGGCGGGTCTATTGGGGGATCGGCTGAAGGTGCGGGTGGCGGCGCCGCCGGAGGATGGGCGGGCCAATGCAGCGGTGGGCCGCGTGCTGGCGGCGGCACTGGGGGTGCAGGCGGGGCGCGTACGGCTGAGCAGCGACGGAGCCAACCCGCTGAAGGTGTTTGTGGTCGAGGGGCTGTCGGCGGCGGAGGCGAGCGCCAGGCTGCGTGCGGGCGGGGTGGGGTGAGCGTTCCCGGTGGGGCGCGCGGGGCAGGACGCTAAACTGGCGGGCCTTTCAGGGCATCATGCTGTGAGCAGACGCGGACGGGACCAGACTGGACGGGGTGGGGCGGCCGGCGGCGCTGCGGGCGGCGTGCGAACCAGCGCGCGCTTCGCGGGGACGCGCGCAGCGCACCGGCATGAGCGGGTGGAGGATTACGTGGAAGCCATCGAGCAGTTGTGCCGCGGGCTGGGTACGGCACGGGTGCGCGATGTGGCGGCGTTCATGGGCGTGTCGTCGGTAACGGTGTGCAAGATGGCGGTGCGGCTGACAGCGGACGGGCTGGTGCAGCAGGAGCGGTACGGGCCGCTGCGGCTGACCGGGGCGGGTCGGCGGCTGGCCAGGAAAGTGGAGGACCGGCACGCGGTGGTGCTGGCGTTTCTGCGCAGCCTCGGGGTGCCGGCATGGCAGGCGGAACTGGACGCTGAGGGGATCGAGCACCACGTGTCGGCGGCGACGATCGCGGCGATGCGACGGAGCCTGGGCAGGAAGAACGACGGACGGGTGCAGGGCAAGCGGGCGGCGCGAGCGAAGGGGAAGAATGAGGGGAAGCGATCATGAAAGAGCGAACGACGATGTTGCCTTCGGCGCTGGCTCGGTGCACGCGCTTTGCGAGATTGGGGACGACCGGGGTGCCGGCCTTGATGGCGCACCCGGACTGGCGGACGCCGTGCCCGACGCTGATCTGGATGCACGGACGGACGGCCAACAAGGAACTGGACAACGGGCGGTACTTGCGTTTGCTGCGGGTCGGGATCGCCAGCGTGGCAATCGACCTGCCTGGGCACGGGGAGCGGCTGGACACGGGGCTGCAATCACCGGAGCGGACGCTGGAGATGCTGGCGACGGTGCGGCACGAACTCGATGAGGTGGTGGAGGAACTGCACGGGCCGCACCACGGCGGAGTGTTCGACGTGGAGCGGCTCGCGATCGGAGGGATGTCTGCCGGCGGGATGGCGGCGCTGCGGAAGCTGTGCGAGCCGCACCACGTGTTTACGTGCGGGGCCGTTGAGAGCACCGCGGGGAATCTGGCGATGCTGTATGGCGACACGCCGGAGAACCCGTGGCCGGTGCATCACAGCCCGCAGACCGTGGCGCCGCTGGACCCGCTGATCAACATGGCCACATGGCGGGTGGTGCCGCTGCTGGCGTTGCATTCGGCGGCGGACCGGATCGTGCCGCTGGATTGCATCACGACGTTTGTGTCGGCGTTGCGGACGATGTATCGGGATCGTGGCGCCGACGCGGATCTGGTGAAGATCCACACCTGGGCAACGACGGGAGCCCCCGACGAACACAGCGGGTTCGGGCGGGTGGCCGGCGAGGCCAAGACCCTGCTGGTGCAGTTTCTGGTCGAGAAGCTGCGGGCGACGCCGGTCGACATGTTTGAGGCGTGACCGCGGGGTGCCCGCTCTGGCGACGGCCGCCTTTCGCCCGCTATTTGGCGGCTTTGGCGATAAAGGGCTCAGCCCAGCGCCAGAGGACCGGCTGATCGCCGGTGGTCAGGGCCTTGGCCAGCCCAGCCTGAGCCTGACGGGGCTGACCCACGAAGGCGGCGGCCAGCAGCAGCGCGGCAGCAGTGTCGGGGTCGGGCGCGGCTTGCGGCTGGGCAGCGTCTAGCAGTGCGGCGGCGCGGTCGTCCTCACCCTGCGCGAGCAGGGCGGCGTAGGTGCGGACAGCGGCGACATGCAAGAGGAAGCGCCGGGTGGCGGTCAGACGCTGGAACTCCTCAGGAGAGGCTTCGTCGGGGCGTTCATCGGCCAGCCGCTGGCGGAGCTGGGCAACGGCGCGGACCGCGGCGGCACGCTCGGCCGGGGGCGGGGCCTGCCAGTGGGCATGGCGCAGGATCGCGGCATAGGCGGTGCGCTGGGACCACGTGAGCATGAACCGGCCGTCGGGGTCGTTCAGCGCATCATCCAGGAACCCGAAGTTCTCATCCACCTCGCCCGCAGCGCGACAGAGCATGAGGTAGGCGAAGAGGGCTTGCTCATCACGCAGATTCAGCGAGGCCAGCGAGGCGGCCCGAAGGGCCAGCAGTTGCTGGCGGGCGGACGGGTGCTTGGCGGCCAGAAGCTGCAGGTGGTTCCCGAGCAGGACGGTGCAGGCGGCCCGCCAGGCGGGGTTCGCCGGCAGCGGATGCGGGCTGGGCTGCGAGGAAGACGGCGTCAGCCAAGTGGCCTCCCACAGGGCGACCAGGCTGGTGGCGGCAGCCAGGCCGGCCTCGGGCGTGCTGGTGGATGAGGCGGCGGCGGCGGTGCGGGCAAAGAAAGCGACCGGGTCGGCTGTGAATTCAGCGAGGGCTTGCTCCAGCGCGGCGGGCGGAGTCACAGGCGAGTAGGCGGGCGGCTGAAGGTGTCGACCGGGGCCGTGACGGGCGAGCCAGCCGGCATTCGGGGCAGGGGTGACCGGGGAGGTGCGGCCGAGGAACTGGACGGTCCAGTCGAGTTTGCAGAGCAGAGCGATGGAGGCGGGCGTGGCGCGGCGGGACCAAAGGCGGCTGCGCTTCTGCGGAAGACCAGAACCAAACAGACGGACCTGCAGGCCGTCGCGGAAGATCAGCGGATCGGCATCAGGGCCGGGGTTCAGACCGGCATCAGTCAGCCGCGTGACGGTGGCCTGGTCAGAGACCATGACCGCCAGGGCGTGGTGGCGGACCCACTCGGCCAGGCGGGGCTGGGCGAAGACGGAGCGCCAGCGTTCCTGGTTCTGGCGGGCGGGGGCGAGGACCACCAGCAGCAGCCGCTGCTCAGCAGTGGCCTGGGCAATGGCCTGCTCGAGTGGAAGCGAGGTGAGCACGGAGGGGCGGGCGTCCTGAGCGGGCTTGGGGGCGGCCGCGGGCGGCTTGGGGGCTGCGGGGGCCGCGATCGAATGGTTATAGGGCGTAACCGCGATGACGGCCAGGCTCAGAAGGGCGGGCAGGATGGCGGAGGAGATCAGGCGGGTGGATGGCATGGGGTGCTGCAACAGATAGACGGGCGTCAGGGGCTGCGGTTCCCGGACTGGGACGGACTGGAAGCGGGCAGACGCAGGTGCTCGGGTGGCGGCGAGGCGGGGTAGCCCGGCGGGGGATCAAGCGGCTATCATCTTGGCCCGACAGATGGGGGCCGCAGGCGCAGCGTTTGGCCGGCGGAGAGCGGGTGTTGCGCCGGGGCTTGGGGCACTAGAAGGATCGTTGTCATGGCACACAAGAAAGGTCAGGGCTCGACAAAGAACGGGCGCGACTCCAACCCGCAGTACCTGGGTGTCAAGCTGTACGCCGGCGAGACGGCCGCCCCGGGCGCGATCATCGTCCGCCAGCGCGGCACGCCCTTGAAGGCTGGCTTCAACGTGCGTCGCGGCAAGGACGACACCCTGTACTCCATCGGCCACGGCAAGGTGGTGGTGATGGGCCGCATGGTCCACGTGCAGCCGACAGATCCGAAGGAGCCCAAGCCGTCTTGGCTGGGCGCCTCGGCGAACTGAGGTTGGCCGCTTCGGCCGACACAACAACAGGTCTTTGAACATCCCCACGACCCTCGTGGGGATGTTTGTTTTTGGCGGGCCGCCCGCGGCCCACATGCCCGCCGGGCTGACCGGCTGACAGACCACCGCGCCCTGAGAGGACAGAGCGGTTTGAGTACGGGTTCTAATCGTGCTGGAGCACAACTACGGGCGGTGCGGCGGAGCTGGGACGTTGATGGTTGACCGAGAACCAAGCAGAGAAGTTCGGGGAGATGTTGTCGGATGCAAAGCGGTGCGCCGGGACACCCCAAGAGAAACCCCGAGATCGAGTGTGGAATGATTGCAGGTACTCGTTTTTGTGCTATCTTGGCGGCTCTGCGGTGCGTCTGGTACAACGAGTCGAGCGAACAGAAGAGAGCGAACAGCAGCAATCACAAACCCGTATTTTTTCAGACGGAGCCGACTGGATCCCGCGGAGGGCAGCCGGAGGGTTGGTGAACCGCCCCACCGGACCCGGATGGAGGCGAGTTCTCGGCGGATTGCACCAAGATCGCCTCGATTCATGGAACTTTGCGATGGCGGGATGCGTATCCCAAGGCTTGAATGGCTGGCAGCGACCACCAAACACAATGCGTACATGTGGGGTCAGAAGATGGCAGGGAGGAGGCGTGTGGGTGACGTGGACATGGGTAAGTTGTCGGCAAGCAGAGAATGTCTGGAACTCGTCATTGATTTCCTGAGAAGCCCCCCACTTTCCCAGCGAATGTGGTACCTTCCCGCAGAGGGGGACAGGTGAGAGTGGAAAGACAGGCAATCTGTGCGACCGGTAGGGGCAAGAAGTTCGCAGGATGGCCTGACCGGCAGGGGGAGGCTCACAGGCGGTTGAGCGCAAGCGTCCGTGGAGGACCCGGCGGAACAGACAGGGAAAAGGGGAACCAGATGACGTTGAAGCGGAACAACCGCTGAGACAAGCAGGGCGGGGCGACGTGACGGAGTTGGAACTCGGTCGGACCAGTCAGACAGACCGGCAGGTGAGCGTTTGGAGCGTCCACCAAGCCATTGTTCGAGGAACCAGGATCGCCGCACCCAGGCGAGAACACACCATGCAGCCCACCAATCTCATGCCGATGTCTGCCGCCCCGAGCCCGCTGGACCAGGTCCGGCGTCGCATCAAGGTGGAAATCTCCGAGGCCACCGCGGAGGTCAAGGTTCCGTCCAAGACCGCCAAGGGCGCGTCCAAGGGCGTGATCAGCAAGACGAAGATGCGGCTGTCCCCCGAGGACGAGCGGCTGCTGTCTTCGTTGCTTGAGACCGAGCAGGACTTCATCGACTCCCCGGCGTTCTACGAGGACGACGCGGAGAAGAAGATCTACGACGAGGCGCCGGAGATCCCCAAGCCCGACACCTCGTGGTATCACCCGGTGATGGACGACCTCTCGGGCCGGACCCGCACGATCAAGACTGCCCAGCAGGTGATCCTCACCGGCGCGCAGGAGAAGGTGCTGTTCCACCAGTTCAACTACGCCCGCTTCCGCATCTGGCAGCTCCAGAAGGTGGTGTGGGAGAGCCCGACGCGCAAGCCGGACATCACCACGGCTCAGCAGATCCTGCGGTGGTACCGCAAGGCCGATCTGATCCGCACGCAGATCGCCAACACCAACCTGGCGCTGGTGCTGGCGATGGCCAAGCGGACCCGCATGAGCGAGGTGGACTTCGCCGACCTGGTCAGCGAGGGCAACATGGCCCTGCTTCGCGCCGTCGACAAGTTCGACGCGGGGCGTGGCTACAAGTTCTCGACCTACGCCTGCCGCGCGATCCTCAAGGCCTTCAGCCGTCAGGGCATGAAGCTGAGCAAGTACCGCCAGCGCTTCCCGACGGACTTTGACCCCAAGCTGGAGAAGTCCAACTTCCTGGAGACCAAGCGGGCCTCGTTCGAGAAGGACGCTGCGGAAGAGGTTCGGCGGATCGTGCTGAACAACCGCGCCGACCTGACCGACGTGGAGCGGACGGTGATCGAGCACCGCTTCGGCATTCGCGCCGGCGAAGAGGTTCGCATCGCCCGCGCCGCCGAGAAGGCCGAGGAGCCGGAAAAGCCGATGACGCTGGAGCAGGTCGGCCAGATCATCGGCGTGACCAAGGAGCGTGTGCGCCAGATCCAGAACAAGGCCATGGAGAAGATCCGCCTTGAACTGGAGGCCAACTTCCTGGGCAACCGCGACGCCAAGGAGGCGGTGGCGGCCGCTCAGGCCCAGGCCGCCGCGGAGGGCGTGCCCCAGCCCTCGCTGGAGCAGATCCTGCGGATGTCGAACATGACCAACTGAACGGCCAGCCCGGGTTGCCGGCGGCCGGTTGGTTGGGTTGGTTGAACGCGAAGTGAACAAGCAAGGCCCTGCGGTGATGCCGCGGGGCCTTGTGTTTTGGGGTGAGCACGCAGGAACCGTGGGACTGCGATGGAAGCGATCGGTGGGGCAGCTGCGGGGTCGAGTTCCGTCAGGATCTCTCCACCATCGCCGTGGCCGACCAGTCCCGGGCAACTCAGGCGTTGGCTGGACGACGCAAGGCCCCAAGTGGAGCGCCAGAGCAGTTACCGGCCCCCTGCCGTGTGTTCCTCACCCCTCACGCCACCACTTGTTGCCCTTCTGATGAGCTGCTTGAACTTCTTCAACCAACCCTGACGAGTCTCTTGTTCCTGTGCAAACTGACGACACTCTTGGATCTTCTCGAACGAGATCTCAATGCATGGCATCCGGTGGACGTCGATCGGCGGTGCGACATTCAGCCATGCACAACCAGCCGCAAGCTCTCGTACCAGGTCGTTTCGCAGGTGAACCTCAACCGCAAGCGATGCAATCTGGAGCCGCCCGACGGCACAACACCAGTACATGATGGTGCCGTCCGGATACCCATCGCTGCAAGTCAGCTCAGTGTACTTCTCGAACGATGGCTCTCTGACGGCCAAGGCCAGCCCCTCATCGCCGGCGGCCGGGGTTGGGGGACGCCAGCCCACGGCGTAGCAGTTCCAACACGCCTCCCCCGCGGTTTGCATTCCGGCGACTGCAAAACCCAGCACTGTCCTGAGGTCGCTCGAGTCTATCGGCACTTCATCCTCCCTGCCGCGTCGTTCATTGCACCGACAATCAGTATAGCAACTTCGTGGAATCGCCCGGAGAGGAACGTCGGGGCAACTGTGCTTCGCAGGATGCGATTCTCCTGCGGCCAACGGAGGCTCCGCCGGGGCTTCGAGTTGGGGGCTGAAGCAGATGATTGGCCGCACGCGAGTGAGATCTACGACCCCACAAAGCTCCCCACCGTCAACGCAGCCAGCACCACCCCCAACACCACCGGCCCAACCACCTGCCACGTCCGAACACTCGCGAGCGGCCACCGACCCGCCGGTGCCGCCCATTGCACCGCCTCCGCAGCCTGGGCCGGCAGGCAGCCGGCGCACAGGGCCAGCCACACCAGCAGCAGCGGTTCGAAGTACCGCTGCCACGAGAGAGCCTGGCAGGTCATCGCGGCGACGAAGCCGGCCAGCGCCGCCAGCAGAATGAGTGCGGTGCGGCGCGGGAGGGCCTGCGTCCACAGGGCCAGCCACGCCCCGCCAAGGGCAGCCAGGGCGACGATCAGCAGGCTGGTGCGATGGCCGAACCAGGTGACCACCAGCCCCAGCGGCTCGGTGGCGCGGGCGAGGTTCCACAGGCCGCCGATGCGCGGGCGCGGGAAGTGGTCCGTCGGCACCGCCAGGGCCACCGCAGCGGCGGCCAGCATGGTGGCCAGCACCAGCCCCCAGCGGACGGTGTTCCGCTGGATGCGGGGCCACAGCCACGCAAGGAAGAACACGCCATACACGCCGAGCAACGCGAGGATGAACGCCGGCGTTGAAGGCGAGAGGCCAGTGACGCTGGTGGCGTCCTCATCGCCGGCCTGGGCCTGGGCAAAGCGGAAGCCGGGCGGGGTGAGGCCCCGCCACGTGATGATCAGCACCGTGAGGGCGGCGACGGCGGGCACCGCGGCAGCGAGCACCACGCCCACGCGACGCAGGCCCCCGGTCAGGCCGTCAACCGGAATCAGCCAGGCGAAGCGGGCGGCGGCGAGCGATGCGTCGGCACGGCGGGTGTCGCCCAGGCCCACGCGGCCCGCGAAGAACGCACCGACGAGCGCGGGGGCCAGCACCCAGAGGTGGATCTGCCGACACATGACCAGCAGGAACAGGGCCAGGCCGAGCAGCGTGTACCACCCACCCCAACCTCCCATCCCCCACCAACCCCCCCACCAGCGGCCCGAGCCGTGGGCGGCACGATCGGGCGGGCCCTGAAGGGCCAGCAGCAGCACGACCAGCACGCCGAGCCAGCCGGCGTTGTCGGGCAACAGATACGCACCAGCCTGCACCACATACATGCAGCAGCCCAGCGGCAGCGCAAGGGCGAGGGCGGCCAGGGTGCCCCGCCGCGGGGCCAGCCAGCCGACCAGCAGGCCGAGCATCGCGGCCGGCAGCAGGGCGGCCAGAAGGCGGAGGGTGGTGGTGTCGGCGGTGAGCCAGCGGTGGACAGCGGCGAGAAGAAGATGGAAGCCGGGCGTGGTGGCGGAGGGGTAGTCGGCCAGGTTTGGGGCGGGCAGCGCGGCGGAGAAATCAGCGATGACGCGGAGGTGAAAGCGGTCCTGATCAAACTGGGTGCGGGCGTGGGTGGCCCCGGAGAGGATGACGGCGGCGAGAACGGCCCACATCGCGGCGGCGGCAACCAGGCCGCTGGCGAGGGCCAGCGCGGTGCGGATGGGGCCACCGGTGAGGAGGCGGTGTTCGATGGGGATGGGCGCGGGGAGGGGGGGGGGGCGGGGGGGGGGGGGGGGGGGGGGGGCAGGGGGCAAGGGGGTGATTCGGCCATCAGGCCGCCGGACCATGAGCGGTGGGTGGCGAACAATCCCGGCCCGGCGATGGGTGATGTGACAATTGGTACGGGTGAACCGGACCGTATCTGCATCGATAGAGCGGCCGGACGCGAAACGCGGTCGGCAGGGCGGGAGGTATGGTGTTTGGGTAATGAAAGGGTATCAGGCAGCGATGAAGACGGGGGGCGAAGGGGGCCAGCGTGGGGCAGGGTGGGGCAGGGTGACAGGCGAATGGAGTGGGATACGACGGGGGGATGGAGGCGTTATGGCTGAGACTTCGCGTTCGTTCTTCCGCACGGGCCTGGGCAAGGTGGTGCTGTTCGGTGGCGGTGGGCTGGTGCTGCTGGCGGGCGGGGTGGTGCTGCTGGGGCCGACGGTGGCCTCGTCGTTTGCGCCGGGGATCATCCAGAGCACGGCCAACGCGCAGATCAGCGGGTCGGTGAAGGTGGGCGGGGTGTCGCTGTCGTGGTTCGGGCCGATCAGCGTGAGCGGGGTGGAACTGCTGGATGAGGCCGGCAAGCCGGTGGCCAAGGTGGACCTGGTGAGCGATCTGGGGATCCTGTCTGTGCTGGGCGGGATTGGCGACGTGGGGACGCTGAAAGTGAGCGGGCGGGCGGACCTGCGCGCGGTGACCGACGCCAGCGGCGCGGTGAAGACGAATCTGGAGCGGGCGATCGCGCCCAAGACGCCGGCGACGCCGGCAGCGGGCGGGACGAGCGGCGGGGGGGGCGGGGTGCCCGGCACGCTGCGGGCGAAGGTGGAGATCACCGGGATTGATGTGACGTATGTGGAGACCGACGCCGGCGGGAAGACCAGCGCCGAGGCGGCGATTCGCGGACTGAAGGGAACGGTGACGGCGAACATGGCAGGGGGCGGGTCGGCGCAGATTGATCTGACAGCCGGCTTCGCTGAGGGGAGCGGGGCGGCGACCGGCGGCGGGGCCGCGAGCGGTACGCTGGCGGTGAACAGCACGGTGGATGGGCTGCTGGACAGCGCGGGGAAGGTGGCTGTGGCGGGGATGAAGACCAAGACGACGGTGAAGGCCTCGGGCGTGCCGGTGCGGCTGATTGATGCGCTGGCGCAGCAGCAGGGGCTGCTGGTGGAGGCGCTGGGCGACAGCCTGGCGGTGGACGCCGAGGTGAACGGTGGTCTGAAGGATGCGACGGTGGTGGTGAACGTCCAGGCGCCCCGGGCGACGGTGAACGCAGCGCTGCGGGCGGCCAATGACCGGCTGACGGCAACCGGACCGGTGACGGCGGAGGTGCGATCGACACGCTTCGTCGAGCGGCTGGGCAACCTCAAAGCGTCGCTGGCCGACACGGGCATCAGCATCAGCACGTGGCCGTCGGCCAAGGTGACGGTGACGGGGCTGAATGTGCCCATGAGCGGGTCGGCGGATTTGCGCGGGAGCGGGGCGCAGGTGATGCTGGAACTCAGCGAACTGACCGGGGCGGCGCGGCTGCCGAACCAGCCCGAGCGGGCACTGACGGTGGCGCCGCTGCGGCTGACAGTCAACGCGGCCGACCTGGGCGGGCCGGTGAGCGTGCAGGGCGGCACGTCGGCGAATCTGGGCGGGGCGAGCGCGGGCACACTGAGCGTGGCGGCGACGGCCAGCGGGCTGCTGGATGGCCAGGGGCGGCCGGCGGCGGTCGCGGCGATGAACGTGCAGGGTGAGGCGAAGGTCACGGGGCTGTCGGCGGAACTGCTCGATCCGGTGCTCAAGGGGATGAACCTGCCGCTGGTCGTGAAGGACGACATCGGGCCGAGCATGGATGTGACGGTCAAGGCGGAGACGGCGACCGGCTCAAGCGATCGGGCAGTGACGCTGAGCGTGGCGAGCGCCAACGTGAACGTGGAGGCCCCAATGGTGATCCGGGCGACGGAGATCGCGACGGTTCGGCCGGTGAGCGTGAAGGTGAACTCGGCGAGCGGGCTGGCCGGGCGGCTGGCGGGGGACGCGGTGAAGCTGAGCGGGCGGGGCGTGGTGGAGGCGCAGGCGACGCTGCGAGTGCCGACGACGGGGGGCAAGCCGGACATGAACGCTGTGACGGCGCAGGTGAGCGCGGTGGTGACCGATGTGGCAGCCCGACTGGCGGCCGATCAGGACGCGGTTGAGGTCACGCGGCTGACGACGACGCTGGGCTTGAACCCCGGGCAGCCGGTGGATGTGAAGGTCGACGGGCAGTTGCGGCACCGGGGCGTGCCGGCGAGCCTGAGCGCCGATATGAAGGTGGCCGGGGCGCTGGGCACCAAAGTGACGCCCGCGCTGCCAGGATTAGACGGCATGCGGTTGAACGGCCAGGCGGCGGTAACAGGCGTGCCGTTTGCGTTGGTGAACCAGTTTGCCCAGCTCAGCGGGGTGACGCTGGAAGCGGCGGAGATGCTCTACGGGCAGGCGGCGGGGGTGACGGTGGGCCTGCGGACGGGGAGCGCGGGGGAACAGGTGGTCAGCGCCAACCTGAGCGCAGGCGGGCTGCGGACGGCGACGGCAGAGGCAGCACTCAAGCCGACGAGCCTGGCGGTGAGCGGCGTGACCATCGAGGCGGACATGCCGGCAGATCGGCTGACGGCACTGCTGCGCAACGCGGGGCTAAGCGCTGAGAGCCTGCCGAACTTCGCGGTCACCGAAGCGGTGCGTCCGAAGGTGACGGTGGGCGCCTTTGAGGTGCCGCTGAAGACCGCCAACGGCGTGGTGACGCTGGCGCCGGACTTCGCCAAGGGCAGCGGCGAGGTGGGCGTGGAGGTGGGCATGGAAAAGGTGGCGGTGCGTGGGCTGATGCGTGACAAGCCGACGCAGAGCCACGGGGTGAATGGGCTGAAGTTGGCGGCGCGGGCCCCGGTGGCGAGCTTGGCTGGCACGCCCACGCTGAACTTCACCCTCGGCGGGGAGGTGCTTCAGGATGGCGCAGTGGCGGGCAAGCTGAGCGGTCGTGGCGGCACGACAGCCGGGGGCGGGCTGAACGCGGACGTTCAACTCGCCGACGTGCCGACGGCACTGCTGGACGGCCTGGCGGGCCGGCCGATGCTGGTGAGCGGAGCGGCGGGCGAAAAGCTGACCGTGACGGCCAAGGCGGCGCGGACGGGCGAAGGGGCCCCGCTCGAGGCGACGGTGGCGGTGGACAGCCCGAGGCTGAAGGTCTCGGAGGTGGCGGTGCGGACGAGCGCCGACCGGCTGAGCGTGAGCAAGCCGGTGACGGTGGAACTGGACGCAACGGCGGAGTGGCTGAACCGCTTTGCGATGGGCGGCGAGAGCCTGCCGGCGGGGCAAAGCCCGGATCTGGCGGTGGTGGGGAACACGAAGATCACGTTGAACCTGCAGAGCCTGACGCTCTCGACCGGCGGGAGCGAGCCGGACGCGGGGCCGGCGCGACCGGGCGTGTTTGCGCTGGCGGCGACGGCGAGCGTGCCGAAGATCACCATGGAGCGGCGTACGACGGGGGCGGACGGGAAGCCGGGCAAGGTGCAGTCGGAGATCAGCGGGACGAGCGTCGAGATCGGGACGCAGAACGACGGGCGGGCGGTATCGCTCAAGGCGGCGGTGACGCGAGTGGCCGAAGGCGGTGCGGCGACGGGCGAACCGCTGCGGCTGGATGCGCTGCTGAGCGGCTTTGCCGGCGCCAACGGGAAGATCGCCACCGACGGAGCAGTGGTGGACCTGACGCTCAAGGCGGGCAAGGTGCCGACGGCGCTGATCGATGCGCTGGCCGGCGGGATGGACCTGCCCCGGATCCTCGGGCCGGAACTGGCGGCGGACGTGGCGTTGCGGCAGTTCTCCAAGACGGGCACCTCGGGCTCGCTGTCGGCGAATCTGCGCACGGCCAGATCACTGGTGGATGTGGCGGGGCCGATCTCGGGCGGGGTGCTGAGCGTGGGTGGGCAGGGGGGGCCGGGAGGGCAGAGCGGGCGGCCCTTGCGGCTGGAGCTGTCGGAGTTCACTTACGGTGTGGACACGACGTTCCTGGAGGTGCTGCCGTTGTTCGCAGAGGTCTCGCGGAAGGCAGGTGAGCGGCCAAGTGCGATCTCGTCGACGAATCTCCGGCTGCCGATTGACGGAGACCTGCGCAAGCTCAACGGCACCATCCGGGTGGACATGGGGCAGGTGCAGTACACGTTCGCGCGGGAACTGGGGGAGATTCTGGACAACACGATCTTCACGCAGGATTCGGCGGTGTCCCAGCGGCCGATCGCACCGTTTGACATCACCATCACCAACGGAGTGTTGCGGTACGACCGGTTTGAGATCCCGGTGCGGAACTTCTTCATGCGGACTGAAGGAACGGTGGACCTGGTCAACAAGCGGATCGACGTGATCACGTACATCCCCACGGTGGCACTGTCGCCGGGGCTGGCGGAGCGATTGAACAACCAGGTGGCCGGAGCGTTGCGCGGGGTGATGCCGAATCTGATTTCCGAAGCGACGATGATCCCGCTGCGGACGCGCGGGCCGATGAGCAAGCCGACGCGGGAACTGGACTTCCAGGCGTTCATCGACAACCTGGGCAGGGAGGTCATCAAGTCGCCGGAGAATCTGATTGACGCTATCGGCAACCTGATCGATCGCGAAAAGGACCGAAAGGACGGCAAGGACGGCAAGAAAACGCCCGCTCAGCCGGCCCGGCCGACCACACCGCCAAAGCAGCCGGGAAAGAAGTGAGCCGGCGGCTTCAGGCCTCTCGGCGGGCGGCGAGGAACATCATCGAGCCCCGGTCGCTGGAGGACAGCGTGAGGCCGGCCCAGAGGGCGGTGACGGCCTGGCGGAGGGCGAACAGGGGATAGCCGCGCTGCATCTCGGCGGCCATGTGGGAAGCGAGGTCGAACGCGTGCGCCGCCGGTGGCGGAGGGAAGCCGCCCCGGAGCAGGGCGCGGAGGGCGTTCTCAGGCGGGGTGTAGGTCAGGAGGCCGACGGGGGACAGGCCGGGGACGGACTGGATGCAGCGGCGAAGGGTGGCGGGGCAGAAGTGGCAAACGTGGGTGTGCGGGATCCACTTCGGGAAGCCGGGGCCGAACTGGTCGACGACGGGGGAAGCGAAGTTGTCGGTGCCGATGATCAGCAGGCCGCCGGGGCGGACGGCGGCGGCCAGGGCCTGCACAAAGGGGCCGGGCGTGGGGATGTGTTCGATGACTTCGAAGGTGACGGCGGCGTCGAAACGGCCAGGGCCGTTCGGGGCCGGGTCGCACTCGGGAGAGGAGAGGTCCAAGATGCCGGTACGGACGGACTGGCCGAGGCGTTCGCGGGCCCAGGCGGACTCGCCGACCGAGGGCTCGACGCCGCGGACGGTGTGGCCCATGGCGCGGAGGCGCGGGAGGAGGTAGCCGTAGCCGCAGCCGACGTCGAGGATGCGTTGCGGGCCGGTGAGGCCGGCGAGGCGGAAGAGGCGGGTGACGACCTGGGCGTTGACGGCGGCGTTGACCCGCTGGCCCTGGCGGTGGAACTCGGAGCCGAAGGTCTCGCGGTAGTAGGCGGCGGTGTCGGTGGCGTCCATGATGCGGGCGGAGTGCAGCATGGCGCAGCGGGTGCAGCGGACGACGGGGATGTGGCGGAAGGCGACGGCGACGGGGAAGGGGCCGGGGGCGGCGCAGAGGGGACAGGGCCCGCGGTCGATCAGGCGGGGGAGCCGCGGGGCGGAGGTGGTGGTTGCGGCGGCGTGGGTCACTTGAGGCCGGCGAGCTTGCGGACGGTCATGTCGAAGTTGCGGGTCATGGAGGCGTGGAGGCTCCAGACGACGACGCCGTGGAGGACGGCGGAGATGAGGGCGCCGACGAGCAGGCAGGTGCGGGCGCCCATGAGTTCGCCGGAGCGGTTGATGGTGGTGAACATGCCCTCTTCGGGGAAGATGAGCGCGAAGGCGGCGGAAGCGGGGCTGGCGGCGCCGAGGACGGGGCCGATGATCTGGATCTGCTGGGAGGCGTTCCAGGCGCACAGGCCGATGGTGCCGGCGACGGCGGCGACGACGCCGACGGTGCTGGCGACGGAGGCGATGGTGCCCCGGCTGCGGAGGGACCAGAGCATGCCGACGATGACGCAGAAGGCGGTGAAGGGGACGGCGACCAGCGTCATGACGACCAGGGCCTCGGGGAGGACGAAGGGGACGTTGATGGTGGCGACGGCGCCGCCGGCGGCCGGGCCTCCGAAGCCGAGTTGGGCGGTGGGGACGAAGGGGACGGCGGCGTTGTCCGCACGGCCGAAGCCGCCGAAGGCGGAGTACAGCCCGGCGGCGGCGACGGTGACGATGGGGACGACCAGCATGGGGAGCAGCCAGGTGACCATGCCCCGCAGTTTGCCGGCCAGGTAGGCGCTGGCCTGGATGGGGGTGGTCAGGAGGATGTCCAGCGTGCCGTCCTCGCGCTCGCGGCTGATGGAGGTGGCGGCCATGTTGATGGCGACCAGGCAGATGACGCCGATCTCGCCGATGACGGTGACGAAGACGGCGGTGCGGAACTGGGCGGGGGTGAAGGCGCCCCGGTGGACCAGGACAATGAAGGCCAGGCCGAGGGCGACGCCCGAGGCGATGAAGAGCCAGCGGCCGGCGGCGCGGCCGAGGGTCTGGGTGCGGCCGGCGGCCTCGCGCCAGGCGATGGGGTTGTGCCAGACGGCGCGGGGGGCGCGGATGCCGGAGCCCTCGGCGGCGGCGCGGCCGAGGATGCGGCGGAAGAACGAGGCCTGGGGGCCGGCGCCGGCGGAGCCGAAGCCGGCGAAGCCGCCGACGCGGACGGTGATGACCGAGACGACCATGAGCAGCAGGCTGATGGCCGACGAGAGCAGGCAGAAGGTGGCGACGGGGCGTTCGAGGAACCAGACGGCCAGACCGGACTGGGAGCCTTCGGGGCGGAGGGCGTATCCGGTGGGATTGAGCAGGGCCTGGAGCGCGAGGAAGGGGTTGATGGCGGTCATCCAGGTGACCGTGGGGCCGACGCGGGAGAGGGCGTCAATCGCGATGGTGATGGCGAGGTAGCTGACCACCGAGACGTAGAAGGTGAAGACGGCGCGGCGGCCGACCAGGCGGCTGACGGAGAGGGCGATGGCCATGGTGCCGACCAGCAGGGCGGCGCAGGCGGCAATGAGAAAGCTGCTGAAGATGGTGGTGCCTCGGACACCTCCGAAGTACTGCGTGACGGCAAACAGGGGGAGGCTGCTGAAGAGCAGGGCGAGGATGAAGAAGAGGCGGCCGAAGAGGTTGCCCAGGACGATCTCACCGGCGCCTAAGGGCGTGGTGAGAAGAATGTCCCATGTTCGCGGGTCGGCCTCCTGGGCGATGGCGCCGGCCATGAAGACGGGGGCGAGGATGCAGATCAGGGCGATCTGGAGGTAGGCGATCCAGGCGAAACTGGTGGCGCCTGCGGCGGCCAGGTCGCGATAGGAGACGGCGTCGCCCCGGACTTCGACCAGAAGGGCATACAGCAGGACGACGATGAGCGAGCCCAGATAGGCGATGCGGATGTAGTGGTGGCGGGAACGGCGGGAGCCGTTGCTGACCAAGCGCACCGCGATGGGGTTGAGCGGGCCGAGCCTGAGCAATGAGCGAAGGAAGACCGGCATATGTGGACCACACTCCCAACCCGCCCCACTACAAACCCCCGCTGCCACCCCCCACTTCCAACCCCACTCCTGCCCTTGGCTGCTTGGGCAGAGCCACCGGGGTTCGGTCGAGGGTACGGCGGGCGGGTGAGGGTGGGCCGCGGGGCTATTTGCGGGGGTGGAAAGCGCGGTGGACTTCTTTGAGGGCGGTGCGGTCGACGTGGGTGTAGATCTGGGTGGTGGTGATGTCGGCGTGGCCGAGGAGTTCCTGGACGACGCGGAGGTCGGCCCCGCCGGCGAGGAGGTGGGTGGCGTAGCTGTGGCGGAAGACGTGGGGGCTGATCTTCAGGGGCAGAACGGTGCCGCCTCCCCGGGCGGCCTTGGCGGCTTTGCGGACGAGTTGCCAGAGGGCGACGCGCTCGAGGGCTTTGCCGGTGGTGGAAAGGAGGAGCGGGCCGGGGTCGGGGCGGGGGCGGCCCTTGGCATCATGAAGCAGGACGGGGCGGCCGGCCGAGAGGTAGCGGCGGAGGGCGTTCTGGGCGGGGAGGCCGATGGGGGCGAGGCGTTGCTTGTCGCCCTTGCCGGTGACCAGGAGCACGCCGGAGGCGGGCTTGAAGTCGTCCGGGCGGAGGCCGGCCAGTTCGCTGGCGCGAAGACCACAGGAATAGAGCAGGTCGATCAGGAGGGTGTCGCGGAGGGCGAGGGCCTGGGCGAGGGCCTGGGCGCGGGGGGAGTCGTCAGCGGGCTTGGGGGTGGCGGCGGCGCGGAGGATGGCGCGGATCTGGCCCGGAGAGAGGACGTTGGGGAGTTTCTTCCAGCGGGTGGGGCGGTCGATCGCGTCGGCGGGGTTGGTGGTGGTGAGGCGACGCTCGACCAGGAAGCGGCCGAAGACGCGGATGGTGGCCAGGTGGCGGGTGACGCTGCTGGCGGCCAGGGGCTTGCCGGTGACTTCGCCCTGCTTGAGGCGGACGAGGTGTTCGGTGAGGTCGCGGGGCTGGAGGTCGGCGAAGGTGACAAGGCCGGGGCGGCGGGCGGGCTTGTCGGGCGAGGCGAAGAGGTCGCGGCAGAGGTCGGCCAGGTCGCGGAAGTAGCCGGCGACGGTGTGCGGGGAGGCCCCCACTTCGACGCGGAGGTAGCCGAGGAAATCCGCAATGACGACGCGGCGGTCGGGGGTTTGGGTGTCAAGGAAGGCGGCGACGGCGCGGGTGGTGAGCGGGGCGGAGGGGCCGGTGACGCGGCGGGGCATGGGCGTGGGCCGCGGCGGGGTGCGGGGCGCTGAGCGGGCGGGGCGGGCTGAGGGGGATCGGCGTGCCATGGCCAAGGGGACGGTACGAAGGGTGGAGGGCGGGATGGGAGAGATGGCGAAATGAAGGCAGGTGGTGCGGGCGGGGGCGGGGTGGGAAGGCGGGGGAGCAGACTTGAGAGGGGGGATCGGGAAGGCGGAGCGGTGGATTCGAGAGTGGAGGTCCGTGATCATGGCATCGGAGGGATGGTTTGCGGCTCCCGTTTGTGAGGTCTTGGTCTTTCTTCGCTTCCTTCGCTTCTTTGCTGACTGTCTTCATGTCTTTCTCTTCAGAGAAAGCAGAAGAGAAGAATGGTCAGCGAAGGAGCGACGAGAGCGAAGGGAAGGCAAGAAAGGCAAGAAGGCGGGAAGACAGGGAAGCAGATTTGGGATTTCAGATTTGAGAGGGCGAGAAGGGCGGTGTGGGCGTGTGGAAGGGGTGGGTTGCTTGTGCCGTCTTGGTTTTTCTTTGCTTCCTTCGCTGCTTTGCTGACAGGCCTTCATGTGTTTCTTTTCAGCAAAGTCAGAAGAGAAGAATGGTCAGCGAAGGAGCGAAGCGACTGTGTTGATTGTCAAGCCTCTTTCGAGTTCTTTTCGCCCCAGAGCTTGTCGTCACGGACCAGGGCGTTGAGGATGGTCAA
>JAJTDF010000113.1 GCA_021294835.1 Planctomycetaceae bacterium | reverse complement strand
CGGTGGGGCGGTGGGGCGGTGGGGTGGTGGTGGGGGGTGAGGGGGGGTGAGGGGGCGGGGTGGTGATGGGACGGGGGGATGCGGGCAGCAAGCAAGGAAGCGCAACATGGGCAACAACGAGCAGGGCAGCGCAGGGGCCGGCAACGCCGAGGGCCAGACCGGCGGGACGGCGGGCGGACCGGGCGCCATCGGGCACGTGGTGGACCTGAAAATCGAGCGCGAGCTTCAGGACAGCTACCTGACGTATGCCATGAGCACCATCATGGACCGGGCCCTGCCCGACGTCCGCGACGGGCTCAAGCCCAGCCAGCGGCGCATCCTGGTCGCCATGAACGACCTGCGGCTGCAGCCCGGCCGCAAGCACCGTAAGTGCGCCAAGATCTGCGGCGACACCTCGGGCAACTACCACCCGCACGGCGAGTCGGTGATCTACCCCACGCTGGTGATTATGGGGCAGAGCTGGCGCATGCGCACGCCCCTGGTGGACCCGCAGGGCAACTTCGGGTCGATCAAGCCCGACCCGCCCGCGGCCATGCGGTACACCGAGGCCCGCATGACCGTCGCGGCCTCAGAGATGCTGGCCGACCTGGATCTGGGCACGGTGGACCACCAGGCCAACTTCGACAGCACCCGCGAGGAACCGCTGGTGCTGCCGGGCAAGTTCCCGAATCTGCTGGTCAACGGGGCGGTGGGCATCGCGGTGGGCATGGCGACCTCGATGGCGCCCAACAACCCGGTGGAGGTGCTGGACTCGATCATCCGCGTGATCGAGAACCCGGAGATCCCGCTGCTGGAACTGATGCAGGACGTGACCGACGCGCAGGGCAAGGTGGTGCGGCGGGGCATCAAGGGCCCGGACTTCCCGACCGGCGGCATGATCCTCGGCCGGCGGGGCATCGTCGAGGGGTACGAGACGGGGCGAGGGAAGATCATCATGCGCGGGCGCGTGGCCGTGGAGGCAGCGCCGGGCAGCAAGGACCGCCAGCAGCTGGTGGTGTACGAACTGCCCTTTGCCAGCTCGATCAACACGCTGGTGGAGCAGCTGGGCACCGCGGTTGAGGCGGAGAACATCAAGGACATCTCGGCGGTCTACGACGAGAGCAACGCCAAGAGCCCGGTGCGGGTGGTGATTGAACTGAAGAAGGGCGCCGACCCGGGGATTGTCGAGAAGCAGCTGTACGAGTACACCGGGCTGCAGCAGAGCTTCTCGATCCAGAACATCGCGCTGGTCAACCGGCAGCCCCGCACGCTGAGCCTCAAGGAACTGATACGCTGCTACATCGACCACCGCGCCGAGGTGATCCGCCGTCGCACGGCGCACCTGCTGAGCGAGGCCCGGCGGCAGGCCCACCTGCTCGAGGGCATGATCCTGGCGGTGTGCGATCTGGACGAGGTGATCAAGCTGATCCGCAGCAGCCGCACGCGGGCGGAAGCGATCGAAGCCTTGCTGGCCCGCCGCTTCTCCATCGCCGGCACGCACGCGTTCGCCAAGGCCATCCCCGAGCGGCTGATGACCATGGTGCGGGCGGCTGATGGCCAGGGCGGCGTGCTGCTCTCGCGTCTGCAGGCCGAGGCCATCGGTTCGATGCGGCTGATCCAGCTGGTCGGGCTGGAGATCGAGAAGCTGGTGGCCGACTACGCCCAGCTGGCCTCGCAGATCGCCGATTACGAGGACATCCTGGCCCGTCACGCGCGGGTGCTGGCGATCATCACCGCCGACTGCGAGGAGATGAAGAAGCGCTTCGGCGGCGAGCGCATCACCGAGATCCAGGACTCCGGCGAGGAGTCCTTCAACATCGCCTCGCTGATCCCCGTGCACGATGTGGCAGTGACCATCTCGCACCAGGGCTACGCCAAGCGCGTGCCGCTGGAGACGTATCGCCGTCAGGGCCGGGGCGGCAAGGGCATCATCGCGTCGACCAGCAAGGACGACGACTACACCGAGCACATGCTGGTGTGCTCGTCGCACGATGACCTGCTGGTGTTTACCGACACGGGGCGCGTGTTCAAGATCAAGGTCTTTGAGCTGCCCGAGCTGGACCGCACCAGCAAGGGCCGGCCGATCGTCAACCTGGTGGAGCTCAAGGCCGGCGAGAAGGCCCGGGGCTTCCTGGCGGTGAAGAACTTTGAAGCCGGCAGCCAGGTGCTCACGTTCGTCTCGGCCAACGGGCTGGTCAAGCGGACCGCCCTCAAGGCCTACATGAACGTGCACAAGGGCGGCCTGAACGCGGTGGATATCCGCGAGGGCGACAGCCTGCTGGATGTGATCCTCACCTCCGGCACTGATGACCTGCTGCTGGTCACCGCTTCAGGCATGGCCATCCGCTTCCCCGAGGACGACGCCCGCGAGATGGGCCGCGTCGCCGGCGGCGTGCGGGGCATCGACCTGGCCGAGGGCGACCAGATCATCGGTGCCGTGGGCGTGCCGATGCGCGAGGACGGCAAGCCCGATGACCAGGACGAGGACGCCCGCAAGTTCTACCGCGAGACGGTGGAGCCCGGGCTGCACCTGCTGACGATCACCGAGAACGGCTACGGCAAGCGCACGCTGATCGACGAGTACCGCGTGCAGCCGGAGACCGGGAAGATGCGCAGCCAGAGCCGCGGCGGCAAGGGCCGGCAGGACATCGGCGGCACCGACGGCCGCAACGGTCGGAGCGTCGCGGCGTTGCTGGTGCGGCCGGGTGATGATCTGGTGGTGGTGACCAAGGACGGCCAGTTGGTGCGGATGCCGGTGGAGGACATCCGCGAGACGGGCCGCGGGGCACAGGGCGTTCGCGTGGCGAGCCTGAACGAGGGGGACAAGGTGGTGGCGGCCAGCCGTGTGGCGGGCAACGAGGGCGCGTGATTGGCGGACGGACCGGGCAGAGGACAACGACGGCAGCGACGAGGTGAGCAATGAGCACGGCAAGCGGAATGGTCTCCGGCACGACGGGTGTGGGGGGTGTGATGCACACGGCGACGACGGAGTTTGAGAAGCTCGACCGCTGCGCCGGGCTGGACCACCGGCCGCGCGTGCTGCTGGGCAAGATGGGCCTGGACGGGCACGACCGGGGCGTGAAGGTGATCGCCCGGGCGCTGCGCGACAGCGGGGTGCACGTGATCTACTCGGGGTTGTGGCAGACGCCCCGCAGCCTGGCGATCAGCGCTCGCGACGAGGACTGCGACGTGATCTGCGCCAGCATGATGAGCAACTCGCACTTGGTGCTGGGGCCTCGGCTGGTGGGGGAACTCAAGAGCCTGGGGCGGCCGGACATCCCGGTGTACATGGGCGGCATTCTGCCTCAGGAGGACCTGCCCAAGCTGGCCGAGATGGGCGTGGCCAAGTGCTTCACGACGGGCACGGGGCTGCTGGAGATCGTCGAGGCGGTGAAGGGGGCGACCACGGCGTGGACGGCGCAGGTGCCCTCGGGCAACGCGACGGCGCAGTTGGCGCGGGACATCAGCATGCTGCACGCGGGCAAGGCGTTGCGGCCCGGCGCCAAGCGGCGGCGGCCGGCGCGGGTGGTGGGCGTGACCGGCTCGCCGGGCGCGGGCAAGAGCACGCTGGTGGCGCAATTGGCGGCGGAGTTCGGGCGGCGGGCCAAGGAGGCGGGGCTGGGCCAGAAGGTGGCGGTGGTGGCGTTTGATCCGCAATCGCCGATCACCAGCGGCGCGTTGCTGGGCGACCGGCTGCGGGTGGACTTCAACACGCTGGACGAGTCGGTGTACTACCGCTCGCTGGCGATCAGCGGTGAGGACTACTCGTCGCTGGACGCGGTGATCGAGCTGATCGGCGGCGTGGACGGCCCGGACGGCAAGCCGCTGTTCGGCACGCTGTTCGTGGAGACCGTCGGCGCCGGCCAGAACGAGACCAAGATCCGCAAGCACGTGGACATGACCGCGGTGGTGCTGACGCCGGGCATGGGCGACGCGGTGCAGATGGACAAGGCGGGCATTCTGGAGATCGCCGACGTGTTCGTGTGCAACAAGGCGGACTATCCGGGGCAGAACGAACTGGTGAAGAACCTTCGCGAAGTGGCCGGCCGCCGGCGGATCATGGAGACGGTGGCGACGATGGGTCAGGGCATCCCGGAGCTGCTGGACGCGGTGCTGGGCGGCTGATCAGCCAAGCGGGGGTTCCTGGCTTTCTTTCTTCCTTCGCTTCTTCGATTCCTTCGCTTCTTCGCTGACTGTCTTCAGTCTTTCTTCTCAGCAAAGGCAGAAGAGAAGAGTTGTCAGCGAAGGCGCGAAGAGAGCGAAGGAAAGGCAGAAGAGTGAAGACGGAAGGCGGGGCAGTCGAAGTGGTGAGCTCTCGGCGTCGGCATGAGCCGATGGATGAGCCGGCAAGACGGACTGGTTATCCGCGGCTGGTGATCGTTCTGGCTTGCATCGCTTCCTCTACGCCTTTGCTGACTGGTCTTTGTGTCTGTCGTGCCTGATGCGCCGGCGGCGTGAGGGACGCGGCGTGGTGGTCAGTTGGCCGGAGAGGGGCCGACGTAAATCACAAAGTCGGCGCGGTCGCGGTCGTCGGGCTTGAGGGCCGGCGGAGTGGCTGCGGGTTCATCGACCACGCTGATGGTGACGGTGCGGACGCCGGGCCGCAACTGCGATAGAGCCTGCGGGAGGCCGCCGGTGAAATCGGAATGGAAGCGGCCGACGACGGTGACCACCGGGCGGTGGCCGAGGGCCAGAGCGCGGACGGCGGTGTCGGCCATGGTCCAGTCCCAGAGTTGCTGGGCGCGGTACGAGCCGTCAAGCCGGGCCTGCTGCTCGGGCGTGGGTGTGGACGAAGCTTCGGGTGTCGCCGCGGCGCCGGGCTTGATGCCGGACATGAGGGCCTGGAAGTCGGCCCGGTAGCGGCCGCCGATCAGGCTCGGCGGGATGCGGTAGAGCCGCTGCTGCTCGGGCGTGAGGCCGGCGAGCCAGGTGTAGTCGCGGCCCCGAAGCCCTCGGATCATCTGCCAAGGCGCGTTGGCGGCGAAGACGGCGCGGCCCGCCTGCTTGGACGCTTCAAGCATGCGCCGGTGCGCCGGCGGGTAGTTGCCGGGGTTGCGTTCGGTGCGGCGGAGGAAGACCGACTCGTCACCCAGGCCGGCGAGGTAATCATCGATGCGGGACTGGTCGTCACGCTCGAAGAACTCGAGGCTGAGCGCGGGGCGAAGACCGTCGCGAGCGGGGAGGGCGAGCAGATCCTCCCACAGTGTGGCGGCCCAGGCGGTGCCCAGCGGGTGGCCGTGGGTCTCGCCGATCAGCACCACCTCGGCGTCCGCGATGGAGGCCAGCACGTCGGTGAAGGTGGCGGAGGAGCCATCACCCCGCCAGATGGCCACATCGCGGCAGGTTTGGGCCGAAGGCAGCGTCGCCTGCGAGGCCTCAAGGGTGGCGACGGTGAGCGGGGCGGGTGCCGCGGCCTTGTCAGCGGAGGACGTGGCGGCGCAGCCGGCACCCACAGAGGCCAGCAGCGAGGCGACCAGCGGGGCGATCAGCGCGGCGGGGGCGATGGTGAGCAGGGGGCGACGGGTCATGCGGTGCTCGGTGCGGGGGAGTGTCAGCGAGGGAGGGAGTGATGAAGAGTTGTCAGCGAAGGAGGGAAGAGAGCGAAGGAAAGGCAGAAGAGAGGAGAGGAGCGATCGGAGATTTGAGATTTGAGACTTGAGATGCGAGAGAACCCAGCGGACCGGTGAGGACGGAAAGGTGGATGCCCGCGGCTGGTGATCCTGCTGTCTTGCTTGTCTTGCTTGTCTTCCTTGTCTGGCTTGTCTTGCTTCGCTTCCTTCGCTTCTTCGCTGACTGGCCTTTCTGACTTTCTGTCTTTCTGTCTTGGCTCTTCGCGATCTTCGCCGACGCTGGTGACGGGCCGGTCAGGCCGGGGACGGCTGCGCCCATGACGAGCCGCTGGGGGCGGAGGGCACGCGGGCGGCGGCGGCTTCCAGATCGGCCTTCACGCTCGCCGGCAGTTTGGCGACCAGATTCAGTGCGGCGTACGAAGCCAGCAGCGACTGCGCCTGCAGGCCCGCGTAGGTCGCGTCGGCGGTGATGATCTTCTTGCCCATGACCTCTTCCAGCTGCGCCTGCGTGTAGGTGGGCTTGGTGGCGGCGGTGGACTTGGTGCCGTACTGGTTGAGGTTGGAGGCGAAGATGCCCGCGGCCGAGACGGGGAGGAAGTCCTCGTAGCGGAGGCCGTCGGCGGCCAGGTGGCCGTCGCGGTAGAGGGCCAGGTGGTCGGTGGTGCTGAGCTTGCCGGCCTTGGCGGCGGCCAGGCCCGCGGGCGTGGGGCTGAAGTGGGCGTAGACCAAGCCGGCGAGGATGAGCTCGCGCAGCGTCTTGGGGAAGGGCTTGAAAGGCGCGGCGTAGAGGGACTGGTACGCGGGGAAGTCGCGCTTGGGGAGGGCGGGGTCCTTCTCGCGGGCGGCGTCGGCCTGGGTCAGGCAGGTGTCGTACAGAGAGCGGCCGGCGGGCGTGGTGGCGTAGAAGCGCTGCTCGATCTCGCCGAAGCGGGCGGTGTGCACGGTTTGCACCACCGAGCCGTCGGGGTTGGTG
The DNA here is from genome assembly GCA_021294835.1 of Planctomycetaceae bacterium. Classification (GTDB taxonomy): domain Bacteria; phylum Planctomycetota; class Phycisphaerae; order Phycisphaerales; family UBA1924; genus CAILKP01. The sequence goes on along the minus strand of JAJTDF010000113.1, from coordinate 1,256 downwards.
AAGGTCACCGGCTCGGTGAGCGCCTTGTACGCGTCCTGGCGGAGGAGCACGGGGGTGTCCTCGCTGGGGCCTTCGGTGAAGTCCTTGAAGCCGGCGTGCTTGAGTTCGCTGAGCCGCAGATCGGGCTCGGTCAGGCGGGTGACCAGGGCGGAGATGATCTGGCCGATGGAGCCGGGGCGGAGCCGGCCGGGCTTGAGGGCGTCGATCTGCTTGGCGCTGAGGTGCTTGAAGGTCAGGTGCATGTAGTCGCGGTCGGCGAAGACCGCCAGCCGCTCGAGCGCGCCGGTGGCGCGGGTGATGAAGGCGGTCTGGTCCATCTCGCCCATGGCGAACTTCATCGCGGCGGTGTAGAGGTCCATGCAGAAGGTGTTGGGCGTGAGGTGGTTGAGGTGGTGGGAGCGGAAGCAGGCGATGTCGGCGGCGATCTTGAAGCCGGCGTCGGAGAGCGCCTTGTAGAGCGCGTGGTCGCAAGCCTGGGCCGTCCACTTGAAGATGCGGCCGGTGCCCTCGGCGATCAGGGCCGTCGCGTCGTCCAACGAGAGGCCGCCGCTGCGCTCGCCCTTTTCGATCAGGGCCTTGGCGGCGTCGGAGAAGACGGTGCGGGTGGCCAGGAGTTCTTCGATGCGCTTGCGGGTGTCGGGGTCGAAGTAGTCGGTCATGAGCAGCGAGGTGAACACGCGGTGCTCAGGGTGCAGCGGGGAGCGGAAGGCGGTGGCGATGATGGGCTGGCTCTTGGAGCCGACGTTGGTCATGTCGTAGAAGTTGTGCGGCTCCATCGCGAACTGGGCGAAGAAGCGGGCGACCCAGCGGTACTCATCGGGCCGGCCGATGCGGATGGCGCCGTGCCGCTCGCCGGAGGTTTTGTCCAGCTGCTCGTCGGTGATGACAAAGCCCTGGTGGAGTTGCGACAGCAGGGCGCACACCGCCTTGTTGGTGTGGAAGTTGACCAGGAGGGACTTGTCGTACAGCGGCACCTCCTTGCCGAACATGGCCGAGAGCTCGGCGAAGAGGCGGTGCTGCATCTGCACCTTGTCAGCAAAGGCGCCCGAGGTGCCGGGGGCGGGAGCGGTGGCGGTGGATGCGCTGGCGTGGCCGGCGAGGGTGGAGACGGGGGACGACATGGGGGGCTCCTCCGGGAGATCGGCGCGATGTGTTCTCTAAGGGTATCGGGAGGGGGCGTGGGGGTTGGCGAGAGCGGGGGGAGGGAGAACTGGCCGAATGCGGACGGGGAGGGGGGTGGACGGGGTGGGGAGGGG
>JAJTDF010000037.1 GCA_021294835.1 Planctomycetaceae bacterium | reverse complement strand
CCGGGGGCAGATGGCGAAGAAGCAGCAGATGGGCAAACTCAAGCGCAAACTCGTGCGACTGGCCGACAAGGCCGCCAAACTGGTGGGGCTTCCGCCGGCGGCCGAGCGGCGCTTTGCGCGGACGTTCGGCGGACGCGACCGGTTTGATCTGGCGATCGCGGGGCGGACGGTGAAGTTTCACACCACCGACGCGTTCTCCAAGCGGTGGTTCTTCGCCCGCTACGGGGGCGAGTGGGTGATCGAGGAGCAGTCGCTGGAGATGATGGCGGTGGCGGCGGCGGGCAGCCGCCGGTTTGCCGATGTGGGCGCCAACCTGGGGCTGTACGCCTGCGTCGCCGGGGTGGTGAACCCGTCGCTGGCGATCGACGCGTTTGAACTGGACGCGGGCAACTGCCGACTGCTGCGGGCCAATTTGAACCTCAACGCTTCCGGTGGAGCCGCCGAGCACTGGCGGGTGCACCAGACGGCGCTGACGGACTTTGACGGCGAGATCAGTTACTCGGCGGGGCACTCGACGGGCACGGCGCTGGAGGCGGCGTGCTTTGCGATGACCGCCTCGGCCGGGCAGAACACCGCCACTGCGCCGGCGCGACGCGCCGAGGGGCTGCTGGCGGCGGTGACGCCGCCGGTGGATCTGGTGAAGATCGACGTGCAGGGGGCGGAGTATCAGGTGCTGCGGGGCTTCGGCCGGCTGCTGGAGACCGACAACCTGGAGATGCACGTGGAACTGCACCCGGACCTGCTGCCGCAGTACGGGGCGACCGCAGAGGGCACGCTGAGCCTGCTGCTGGACTTCGGGCTGAAGCTGTACCGCGTGCCGGATGAGTCCAAGACGGACATCGTGGTGCTGGCGACGCGGCGGCCGCTGCCGAGCCATCCGGCGTTTGCGGGGCTGAGGCCGATCACCACCAACCGGCTGGACGGCTGACGCGGGGCGCCGTGACGATGTGTGGGCCGGTGTGTGGGCCGGTGTGTGGGTCCGGCATCAGGCCGGATCGCTGACCGGCCTGGCGGAGTTGGCACCGGGGGCAAGTTGCTTCTCGCCCCGGGGGGAACGCAACAGGCGGTACAACCTCGTGAGGGCCGTGCCGCTGGCGGGCTTGACGTACGCCGCGTCGCCCCAGGCGTCGGTCTGCCAGAGGGTGTGCACGCGGCGGAAACCGAAGGGCCGCAGGTAGTCGTCGATCTCGCCGACGGTGCAGCCGCCGGCGTAAGCGCAGGTCCGCCAGACCTCGGCGATGATGCAGTTGATCGGTCCGGCCAGCAGGCCGGGCGCGCCGCGGAGGACGTGGAGCTCATAGCCCTGCACGTCGGCGACGATGGCGTCGAAATCGTCGGGGGCGGCGCCGCTCTCGCGGACCAGCGTGTCCAGCGGGGCGACGCGGACGGGGGCTTGCTCGGCCTGGCGGTAGGCGGGGTTGGCGGCCAGGAAGTCCTCGGTGAGGGGGAGCAGTGAGTCGGAGGCGCCGCGGTTGTGGGCGAACAGCCGCATCATGGCGGTGCCCTCGCGTTCGCCGCAGGCGGCGTGCACGGCGCGGATGCCGGGCCGTTTGGGCAGGGCGGCGGACATGGCCTGGAAGTTGGCGGGCTGGGGCTCGATCCAGAGCTGGTTGGCAGCGCCGAGGCGGAGGTAGGTGGCGGCCTCCTGGCCGTGGTGACCGCCGACGTGGATGACGCCCCGCAGGCGGGGGGCGTAGCAGCGGAACATGTGACGCAGGCCCATAGCGGGTGGAGGTTAACTCGCCCGGCGGGGCCGTGACGGGCGGCGGGATGGGGGTGTGGGCAGGGCCGGCCGCGGCTTGGGCGGGGGGTGGGCGGGAGGTGGGCGGGGGGCGGCGGGAGGAGGTATGCTGGGCACCTGTGATGAAGCTCACCCACGTGCTCAACCCGGTGGCGGCCAAGCCCGGCTCGAACCTGGCCAGGTGTCAGGCGGTGTGCTTTGAGTCGATCCGGCGGGCGATGGCGTACACCCGGGCGGTGTGCCCGAAGGTGGAGGTGGAGGTGGTGTGCGCGGTGTACGCGGAGGATGAGCCGGCGGTGCCGGAGTTCTGCGCCGCCAAGGGCGGGCTGGAACGCTCGCTGGTGGATGTGTGCCAGGTGCGGCCGGCGCGGAAGCTGCCCCTGGTGGGGGACATCTACCGGGTGGCGCTGGAGCGGGGCACGGGGGACGCGGTGATCTACACCAACGTGGACATCGGGCTGCAGCCGTTCTTCTACGAACTGGTGGCGCACCTGTTGCAGACGCAGTGCCCGGCGCTGGGGATCACACGACGGAACATCGCCGAGGAGCCGATCGACCCGGCGCAGATGTGCCTGATGATGTCGCAGGTGGGCGAGCGGTTTCAGGGGATGGACACGTTTGTGTGTCCGCGGTCGCACATCCGCGAGTTTGATCTGGGCGAGGTGGTGATCGGGCTGCCGACGGTGGAGTACGCGGTGCTGGGGAACATCGACGCGGCGTGCGGCTTTGGGTGCAAACTGTTCAAGCACCTGCACGCCAATTTCCATCACGGCAACGAGCAGGTCTGGCGGGTGGACCAGCGGTTCTGCGACTTCAACGACGCCCAGACCACCGGCGTGCTGACACGGCTGAAGGCCCGGCATCCGGGCTTCCCGCCGCACTGCCTGTTCGACTGGTTCCAGGCCAAGTTTCTCAAGCAGCGGCCCCGGGCCAAGGGCTTGAAGGGCCGGGTGATGGATCTGCTGGGGCTGCGCAAGCGGCACCCGGAGCCGTTCGACATCGTCAGCGGGGAGTGAGGCGGCCGAGGGCCATGCGCAGGCGGGCCTTGAGCGGGAGGCGGAGGCCGTGACGCGAGCAGGCGGCGGTCATGGTGGTCCAGAGGTCGCGTTCGACGGTGGTCTGAGGTCGGCGGCGGGCGAGCGTGCCGGCGTACCAGGCGAGCGTCTGCTGCCAGTGGGCGCGTCCGGCATCGTTGCAGCGGGCGTCGAGCAGGCGGAGCACGTCGGCGCACATGCGGGGGAAGTTGCGCGAGCCGGTGAGGCTGGCCTCTGACGGAAGGGTGTAGCGGACCACGCGGGCGGAGCAGACGCCGATGGGGCCGCGGGCGGCGACGCGGTGGAGGAACTCGCGATCTTCCGGGCCTTTGAGCGAGAGGTCGAAGCGGAGTCCTGCGTCGATCACGCGGCGGTGGAGGACGACGCCGGGCATGCCAAAGAGCCAGATGGGCCGCCAGACGTCCTCGGGGCTGGGCAGAGGGCGGTCGGCCCATTCGGGCGGCACGCTCTTGGGGCGTTCGCTGCCATCGGCGGCGAGATCGACACGGGCGGAGACGACGGCGGCGAAGTTGTGGGCGGCGGCGAAGCGGAGGGCGAGGTCGATGTCGGGGAGCAGGGTGTCGTCGGCATCGAGGAAGACGCAGTAGGGCGAACTGACGCGGTCGAGGGCTGCGTTGCGGGCGGCGGAGGGGCCGGCGTTGGGCTGGCGGATGAGGGTGACGCGGTCGGCGTGCTGCTGGAGGTCAGGGAGATCGATGCGGGCGGGCGGATCGCTTCCGTCGTCAACGACGATGACCCTCGCCACGCAGGGGAGGGCGAGGGCGGAGGCGACGGCGCGGGAAAGCCGCGGGCCGTCGTTGAACGTCGGGATCACCACGTCGGCCGGCGGCGGCCCGGCGGCCTGCGTCGGCGGGAGGCTCAATAGCGGATCTCGGCAAGGTGGACGTTGCGGAAGTGGATCTCGGCGCCCTCGCTCTGCAGGGCGATGAATCCGGGGACCTCGGCGACGCCGGTGGCCTGGTTGACCAGTTCGCCGTTGACGAACAGCGTGACCTCGCCCTTGTCGACGATGATCTCGTAGCGGTTCCACTGGCCGACGGGGTTCTCGGCGGCGAGCAGCTTGCGGGTGTTGCGGCCCTTGGTGCGGGCGGGGTCGGTGGCCATCTGGAAATCGCCGATGTTCCAGAAGTCGCCGGCGGAGCCGCTTTGCAGCTGGGCCTCGACGCTCTTGGGCCAGACGGCGTCGGGCTCCTGCACGCGGACCAGCACGCCGGAGTTGCCGGGCTGCTTGCCCTCGGGCCACCGCCACTCAAGCCGCAGGACGAAGTTGGTGTAGGGCTTCTCGGTGCGGATGTAGCCGGTGGGCTTGCCGGCGCAGACCAGCACGCCGTCTTTGGCCGACCAGACCGACTCGGGGGCGATGCTCGCCTTGGCGGCGTCGGGCACGAAGGCCTTCCAGCCGGCGAGGTCTTTGCCGTTGAACAGGGCGACCTGGCCGGGCATGGGGGCGCCGGGGTCGCGGACCATCATGCCCTTGAAGAACATGGTGTCGCCGTGGTCCTGGATGGCGATGTGGCCCCGGGGTTGGACGCCGAAGCCGTCGTAGACCTTGAACTTGCTGGCGGCGATCTTGGCCGTCCATTCCGGCGTGTCGATGCGGGTGTCGACCATGCGGACGCCGTTGAGCCAGTGCTTCAGGCGGCCCTGGTGCAGGAGGATGCGGGCGGAGTTGACCTCGCCGACGGGGTTGAGGGTCTTGGTGAAGCCTTCGGGCGGGGTGGGCTTCTCAAGGTCGTACAGGGCGCCGGAGGCGTGATTGCTGTCGGGCTGCTGGTTCCACGCCGGGTCATCAAGGACCTGGAACTCGGGGCCGGTCTGCCAGGTGGCGTCGTGCTTCTCGGTGACGCGGTACATGATGCCGCTGTTGCCCTTGGTGGTGGCCTTCCACTGGAGGGCGAACTCGAAGTCGCCGTACTGCTCGCGGGTGATGATGTCGCCGCCGCCGCCCTTGCCGCCGGAGGCGGTGGACTTGAGCCAGCCGTCTTGGACCGTCCAGCCCTGGGAGGGGAACTCGGCCTTGCGGTAGCCCCGCCAGTGGGCAGGGGTGGTGCCGTCGAAGAGGCTCTGCCAGCCGGCGGCGATCTGGGCGGGCGTGAGGCCGGCGTTTGGTGGGCCGCCGGGAGCGGGGCCGGTGCTGCCGGCGGGCGTGGCGGGCGTGGCGGGTTCGGCCATGCCCGCGGCAGCGGCCAGTGCAAGCAGGGCGGAGGCGGACGCGAAGAGCACGAGGGAGGTGGTGGCCATGGGCTATTGAAGACCGGTCGGGCGGGGGACGGCGGCCGAGGCCTGGGCGGCAGCGGGGCGGTGCCGGGGCCGGGGCCGGGGCCGGGTCTGCTGATTACCCTTTGGGATCATGGCCACTCCTCCATCCCCCGCATCTCGTGGTCTGTCGCTGGCGGTTTCGTCGGGTTCTTCCGCTTCGGCGGAGCGGCCCCGCGAGAGCATCAGCGTGTTTGACATCTTCAAGATCGGCGTGGGGCCGAGCAGCTCGCACACGATGGGGCCATGGCGGGCGGCGCAGCGGTTCCTCAAGCACTGCCAGGATGTGGGCGTGTTCGGGCGGATTGCGCGGGTTCGGGTGGACCTGTACGGCTCGCTGGCCAAGACCGGGCACGGGCACGGGACGGATGTGGCGGTGATCCTGGGTCTGGCCGGTGAGGACCCGGTGACCTGCCAGGTGGCGGGGCTGCACGACCGGGTGGCGGCGATCCGCAGCGGGCAGCGGATGCCGCTGGGCGGGCAGGTGTCGCGGGCGATCGTGTTTGATGACAAGGCTGATCTGGTCTTCCACTACGACATGGTGCTGCCGTTCCACCCCAACGGGCTGTCGTTCACGGCGACGCTGGACGACCGCACGGTGATCAGCGAGACCTACTACTCCATCGGCGGTGGGTTTGTGGTGCAGGAGGGCGGAGCAGCGCCGAGCAGCCAGCAGGCGAGCCTGCCGTACCCGATCGAGTCCGGGCGCGACCTGCTGGAGCACTGCAAAGGCACGGGGATGGACATTCCCGGTGTGGTGACGGCCAACGAGCGGGTGTGGCGGAACGACCAGCAGATCCGGGATGGGTTGCTCGAGATCTGGAACGTGATGCAGGCGTGCATCCATCGCGGGGCGTTCACCGACGGGGTGCTGCCGGGCGGGCTGAAGGTGAGCCGGCGGGCGGCGGGGATCAACCGTCGGCTGCTGGGCTACCCGACCGAGCCTCTGCACGCGGACCTGGAGGCGTGGAAGCGGGCGGCGCGGGCGACGGGCGGCACGGCAGGGCGGTTTGAGACGATCCTCAAGTGGGTGACGTGCTTTGCGCTGGCGGTCAACGAGGAGAACGCGAGCTTTGGGCGGGTGGTGACGGCGCCGACCAACGGCGCGGCCGGGGTGATTCCGGCGGTGATGATGTACTACGAACTGTTCTGCAACTCTTCCGAGCGGGGGATTCTGGACTTCATGCTGACCGCGGGCGAACTGGGCAGCCTGTTCAAGAAGGGGGCGACGATCAGCGCGGCGATGGGCGGGTGCCAGGCGGAGATCGGCGTGAGCAGCGCCATGGCGGCGGGCGGGCTGACGCAGGTGATGGGCGGAACGCCCCAGCAGGTGTTGATGGCGGCGGAGATCGCCATGGAGCACCACCTGGGCATGACCTGCGACCCGATCGGCGGGCTGGTGCAGATCCCGTGCATCGAGCGGAACACCATGGGGGCGATCAAGGCGATCACGGCGGCGACGATCGCATTGGATGGGGACCCGTCGACGGCGAAGGTGTCGCTGGACGGAGTGATCCGGACGATGTGGGAGACCGCCAAGGACATGGGGAGCAAGTACAAGGAAACGGCCGAGGGCGGGCTGGCGGTGAACATCAGCGTGGGCATCAGCGAGTGCTGAGACGCGGCGCGGGGGCGGTGGGGAGCGTGGCGCGGGGGTATGCTGGGTCATGGTGATCCGCCGCGTGTCTGAGGACTTTGTGGTGAATGAACGGCTGGACCCTGCGTATGCGCGGGGGCTTGTGCCCACGTGCGAGCCGGGGAGCACGCTGGCGGTGTACGTGCTGCGGAAGTCGGGGCTGACCACGCCGGAGGCCTTGGCGCACCTGGGCAAGGCGCTGGGCGTGCGGCACGCGGCGATCCAGTACGCCGGGCTGAAAGACAAGCACGCGCTGACCGAGCAGCATGTGGCGGTGCCGCTGGTGAAGGCGGGGGAGGCGCGGGCGCAGTCGGCCCCGGTGGGCAGCGTGCTGCCGGAGCGGGCGGAGGGGCCGGCGGGGCGGTGGCAGGCGAAGCTGATGGGCTTTACCGCTGCGGAACTGACGGCGGAGGCGATCACGGGGAACGGGTTTGCGATCACCATTCGGCAGGCTCCGGCGGAGCAGATTGATGAGATGCGGCGGCGGGCGGCGCTGCTGAGCGAGGCGGACGGATCGGGCGCGCTGGTGGTGAACTACTTCGGGGATCAGCGGTTCGGATCAGCCCGGCATGGGCAGGGGTTCGCGGCCAGGCGGCTGATTGAGGGGGACTTTGACGGGGCGCTGCGGCTGCTGATCGGGACGCCGAGCCGCAAGGACAGCGGGGCGACGCGGGAGTTCACGCGGCTGTGCGCCGAGCACTGGGGCAAGTGGAAGCTGCTGGCCAAGCGGCTGCCGGGGAACACCGAGCGGCGGGCGATCGAGGCCCTGGCCGAGGGGGCATCGCCGGCGGAGGCGTTTGCGGCCTTGCCGTACTTCCTGCAGCAGATGTGCGTGGAGGCGTACCAGAGCCTGCTGTGGAACGGCACGGCGAGGGTGCTGGCCGAGCGGATCGCCAGCCAGGGCGCGGCCGAGGCGCCGGAGCCGAAGAACCGCAAGCAGCGCAAGGCGGCCAGGCGGACGCTGCTGCGATCGGACGACACGTTCGGGGAGATGCTCTTCCCGACGCAGGCGGTGCTGAGCGGCGCGGCCGGTGACGTGTGGCGGGGGCTGGAGGTGCCCTTGCCGGGGCCGGAGACCAAGCTGCTGGAGCCGTGGGGCAAGGCGATGGCGGGCGTGCTGGAGGCTGAAGGGCTGACGGTGGAGCGGCTGACGGTGCCGGGCTTGCGGCGGCCGTTCTTCGGGGAGGCGGGTCGGCGGCTGCTGGTGCGGGCGAGCGGGCTGAGCATCGGCGAGCCGGCGCGGGATGAGCTGGCGGATGCGGAGGTCAGCGGTGCGAAAAAGGGCAAGAAGGGTGGCAAGCGGCCGCGGGCGGGAGCGGGCGCGGTGGCGGCGGTGCAGCACAAGGTGGAGGTTCGATTTGAACTGCCGCGAGGGAGCTACGCGACGGTGGTGCTGCGGGCGATGGGGCAGTAGGGTGTCGCACCGCCGGATCATCGCGGGTTCAATGGCGAGGCCGTGCCGCCGGCGGGGCAGCGATGACCGGCCGGGGGGCGGTTGGTCATCGGGGACGATCCGTGATCAGGGAAGGCGTGATCAGCGGCGACGTCGGCGGGCGACGAGCAGGCCGCCGAGGGTGAGCAAGGCCGCAGCGCCGGGAGCGGGAACGATGCTGCCAAAGACCAGAAGAGTCTGCGACTGGCCCGGCGCGATGGTCAGGGTGTACTGGGCGGCGACCTCGAGGTTGTCGGGTCCGGACTCGGCGACGCCGGTGACGAGGTTGTTGACCGTGGAGTTGGTGAGGAGGGTGCGGATGTTGGAACCGACCTGCACGGCGGAGGCGCCGGGTGCGGTGTAGACGTATCGGAAGCCGGGGATCTCGCCGTCGATGAAGGTCATCTGGGTGGCGGCGGTCTGGATGGCCAGGTCGTTGGAGGCGGTGCCGTTGACCTGGACGTTGTTGAAATTGAAGAGGCTGAGGGTGATGGGCGTGGAGCCGGTGTTCTGGACGGTGAGGCCCTGCCGAAGGGTGATGCTGGCACCGGGCACGCCGGCGCCGTCGTTGCCCCGCTGGACGATGAAATCCATGGTGATGTGGAGCGGGGAGCCGGCGGTGTAGTTGAACTCGGCCCGCATGTGGTTGGAAGCGGGCTGCGTCACGACCATGTCGGGACGGAAAATGGCGAACTCGCGTACGTCCTGACCTTCGACGCGGCCCCACCACCACGCCTGGTTGAGGAAGTTGGGGCCGTTGGGGCCGAGCGGCGAAAGCATGGAGGCGGGGCCGGAGCCGGTGACGCCGCCGCTGATGGCGCTCTGGCGGAAGTAGGCGAGGGGGTCTTCGATGGCGAGAGGGAAGCCCTGTGCGGAGGCGGCGCCTGTGCCGGCCAGCAGCGCCGCAACGGACACCACCGCTGCACGGCGGTTGGCAGATCGCGGGTTGGAGCGTCGGGACTCCACAGATGGAGTGTACAAAATAACCGTGCCAGTGCCAGTGCCCGTGCCAGAGCGCAGCACAGATGATTCACCAGGATGGTGGTACAGATCTCCCATCTCGTCACACGTTGGCTGTGTCTTGCCTGGGCCGCGGAGTCCGAACCGGTGGGCGGCGGGCTCGGGCGAGGCTTGCGATCAACGGAAAACCTTAGGTCAGTACGACGGGAGGCGGGTCGGGTTCCCAAGCACGGCCAGAAAACCCCGAAGAACGTCTTATAACCTTAATGGTGGCTCGGGCGGGTGATGGAACGCACGCGTGGGAGGATTCAGATCGGGCGGCGACCGTGGGCGTCCGGGCGGCGGGTGAGGCTGTCGGAGAGGCTGCCGGAGAGGCCCAGGGGCGTGCCGGTGGTGGATTCGGCCCCGGCGGCACGGCGGAGCGGAGCGGGTGGGTCGTCGGCGGGCGGGACATCGCCGATCGCGCGGTTGAGAGCGCCAATGGCGCGAACGGAGGCGATGCCGAGGGGGTCGTTGCCTCGGGCGGCGCGGGCCTGCATTTCAGCGGAGAGTCGTTCATCGAGCTCGCTGACGGTGGTGATGATGATGCCTTGGTTGATGCCGGAGCGGAACCAGGCGGTGACGGCTGCAGCGAGGCCGGCGGCCAGTGCGGGGCTGACGAGGTAGCGGGCGAAGAGTTCGATCTCGCCCATGCGGCCGGTATCGGCATCGCGGGTGAGGGTGGCCCAGGGGGCCAGAGTTCCGGGTAACAGTGCGGTGTCGGCGAAGGCGGCCCAGGGCAGGGTGGCGGCAGCGAGCACAACCGACCAGAAGCAGGCGGTGACGACGCGGTCGACCCCGGGGACGGCCCCGCCGGCGGAGATGGCGACGCCAAGTGTGATCAGAACGGCGAGGGTGAGGGCGGCGCACAGGCCCAGGGAGAGGGTGAGATTGGAGATGATGCGCATGACAGGATCGGCGGCGGCTTTGACGCGGTTGAGGTCCGTCGCGTCGGGCGGCGGCGCTTTGGGTGCAGGCATGGCGACGGGCGGGCTGCCCTGGCCGTTGGCGTAGACCACGACGGTGCGGACGGCGGCGTCGTCACGGCGGAGATTGGTCCAGCGGATGTCGGTGAAGTGGACGAAGCAGAACAGCAGCAGGTGCGCCAGAGCGCAGAGGACCAGGGTGGCACCGGCCAGGGTGACCCAGCCGCGAAGTTGCCAGAGCGCCGGAGAGATGTGAGGACGGACGGCCATAGGTCAACTCGCTGGAGGACCTGCCCGAGTGCCCGCAAGAGATGGGCGTGGGTATCGGCCGAAGGGGGCGCAGAATTGACGCAGCGGAGGGGTGGGGTTCGGGTGTGGGCGGCGGGTGGTGAGGTGCGCAGGGGTGGGGCAAGGCGTGCGGTTTGCGGCGGCGGGAGAGCGTGTGCGGGGGGCCTTTTTGTCGGACCGCGATGGGAGAGCGGGATCACGGGCAGCCGGTGGCGAAGGCGGCGATGAAGGCGATGAAGTCGTCGCCGGTGATCAGGCCGTCGGGCGGGGTGGCCGGGTTGCCGATGCCGGTGAGGTCGGCGAGGGGATCCGACGCGGCGAAGGCGGTGAGGAAGGCGGTGAAGTCGTCGCCGGTGACCAGACCGTCGGGCGTGGTGGCTCCGCCGATGGAGGCGAGATCGGCCAGCGGGGCGAGGATGAGCGAGAGGTCGGTGGGCTGGGCGGGATCAGCGCGGAGGCGGAGGGCCAGGCCGGCGGGGGAGAGGGGCGGGGGGAGGAGTTGGCTGAGGGCGAGGGCGGAGGGGTCGGGGATGCGCAGGGCGCTGGTGAGCGTGAGCGGGCTCACGCAGGTTGGGGCGGGGACGCCTGAGGGGAGTTCCAGCGCGAGGGTGCCGCCGAGGGTGGAGCCGGGCGCGAGGATGAGGGCGGGGGCGGCCGGTGTGCCCATCGGCGCGGTAAGGATGGTGCGGCCGGCGGCGGACTGGATGAAGGGGCCTTGCATGTCGGCGGAGATGCCGGGGCGGATGCGCAGGGTGCCGGTGTTGGTGAAGCCGGAGGGGGCGATGAGCGGGAGGGTGAGGGGCGCGGTGCCCGGGATTGGCGGAGGTGCGAGGGTGAGTTCGCCGGCGCTGGAGAAGTTGGCGGGGAGGGTGAGGGAGTTGGTGAGTGCGGGGTCGGGCGTGAAGGTGACGCGGGCGGTGGTGGGGAGAGAGGAGAGGAGGGTGGAGCGGCCGGAGAGGGTGATGTGGGCGAGGGTGGTGGGGGTGGTGTTGATGGGCCGGATGTTCAGGCGGGAGTCGGTGAGGTGGAGGAGGCCTGGCGGGATGGAGGTGCCCTGGACGGTGAGGGTGATGTTGGTGGCGGAGAGGGTGGAGGGGCCGAGCAGGTTCTGTGCTTCGGCCACGGAGCGGAGGAATTCGGTGTTGACGGCGAGGTGGCTGGGGGCGGTGATGTCGATGGTGCGAGAGAAGAAGGTCAGGACGGAGGCGGGGTCGTCGGCGGTGATCGATCCGCCGTGGAGCGTGACCGGGCTGTTGATGGCGAGGCCGCCAGATGGAATGAGGATGAGGCCCTCGTTGTGAAGTCGGCTGATGGTGAGGAGGGGGCGACCGCTGCCGACGAACCGGAGGGTGCCGGTGGGTGTGTTGACGATGGTGGCGGGTGGTTGGCCTTGGATGTAGCCGAGGATGGCGGGGTTGCCGTCGATGCGGACGGTGCCGAAGTTGATGAGGTGCCCTGTGCCGAGGAAGACCGCCGTGTTCTGGCTGTCGATCAGACCGTGGTTGAAGACGTTGCCGGAGAGGGCGAGTTGGGCGGATCCGGAAGCGGGCCTGACTTCGGCTCCGGGGAGGATGGTGAGATCGCTGAGAATGGAGGCGATACCGAAGCGGAGTTGATTGCGGACGGTGAGCATGCCGGGGCCTTCAAGGGCGTCCCACATGGAGTCGAAGAGAATTCGGTCTGCGGTGAGGCCCTGCGGGCCGATCTGGACTGCGCTGGGGCGGGTGGTTTGCAGGAGCAGTTCGCCGGGGCCGGTGACCTGGCCGCCGTCGAAGATGCCGCCTTCGAGGCGGAGCACGCCGCTGTTGATGTGGATGGATCCGCCGAGGTTGTGCAAGAGGGGAGGCGTGCCCGTGGAACCGGCACCGATGCTGTTGTTCGAAGTGTTGGTGGTGGTGGCGGTGATGAGTCCGTCGGGGTGGTTGATGAGTGTTGCGGGGGGCCGATCTGGGTTGTTGAATTCGCGAGAGATGTTGCCGGACGCGCTGAGGGCGATCGTGCCGTGGTTGTCGAGGGTTGTGCCGATGATCGAGAGGGTGGATTGGTTGATCCTGATCTGGCCGAAGTTGATCAGGCGGGTTTGGAGGCGGTGAGAGTTGACACCAAGGACATCGAGCAGCCCGCCGGTGGGGATGGTGACTGTGCTGGTGCCTTGGATGATGCCCGCGTTCCAGCGGAGTTCGCTGGTGACCGTGAGCGGTGCGGAGAGCGTGAGCGTTGCGCCGCTGCCGGATGCCGTGCCGAGGGTGAGGGTTCTGACAGCAATGGGCTGGGAGATGGTGACGGGGCCGGAGCGGATGACCGCGGCGTCGGCCGGGCCGGGGACGACGGGCGGGGACCAGTTGGCGGGATCGTGCCAGGAGGCGGAGGAGGCGCCGGTCCAAGTCTGGGCCATGGCCGGCGTGGACAGCCCCCCTGCTGTCCACGCCGACGGGGCCACGAGGAAGAGGAGCGAATGGATGAGTGCGCAGGCGCAGCGGAGTTGGCTGTGCATGAGACGGACCCCACATGTCGACCGCCGGCGAGGGCCGGAGGTCTGCCGTTGAGTCGTGGACCGATCGGAGACTGCGGGCGGCTCGGGGGTGCTGGATGGGCTGAGCGCGGAAGGGGCGCGGAGCCTGCCAGGTGTGCCGAGAGCACGCGGCCGGACGGATCGCGGGGGATGTGGGGACGGGAGCCGGAGAAGAACGAGACGAAGAGACGCGAACGGAGATCGGGGGCGCCATCACCGACGAGTGTCGGGTTGAACGATGGGCCAGACTCTGAGCCGGACGATACGCAGGCGAGACGGGGGCGGTTGCGTTGGGTTGGTGAATCTACTTGGGGTGGGGGGTCGCCAAGGGACGGACGACGGGGGGTGTTTGGGTATTGGCACGGGCCGGACGCCGGGTGCTGCGTTCGCGCCGGAATGGAGGCGCGCTGGATGGTGTGCGATGATGCTGCCGGCTGGGGGGGCTGAGTGTGGGACCGTCGGCGGGGGAGACGGGGGCATCAATCCGCGCCGTCGGCCTCGGGGAAGAGCTTGCGGACGGTGCCACGGCCGACGAGATGGCTGAGGTGTGCGAAGTTGCGGGTGTGGAACTGAACGCGGCCGGCGACGATGGCCGGATGGATGCGGAGTGTGCGTGCGAACTGCTTGACGGCGGCGGTGCTGGGCTTGTCGCCGAGGGCGGCGGACTTCCAGAGCTTGGGGGGGATGAGGGTGTCGCGGGCGAGGGTGTCGGCTTGCACTTCGAGCTTGTCGGTGCTGGCTGCGTCGAGTTCGTTGTCGAAGATGGCCTGCAGGGTGTCGCTGGTGTCCAGATGGAGCTTTATGTGGGCGAGCTCGTGCAGGAGGGTGAACCAGAAGTTGTCCAGGCGGTCGTGGCGGAGGGTCAGGCCGATGATGCGAGCGCCGTCCTGAGTTGCGATCGCGGCTCCGTCGAGGTGGGTCTTGGGGAGGTGGGTCTGGATGATCAGATGGATGCCCCGCTTGCTGAGCATTTCGCGGACGAGGAAGGGTCCGTTGTCGAACTCGCTGAGCTTGGCGACGTCAGAGAGGAACTCGTCGTCGAGGCTGCCGGGGGTATAGGGCTTGAGTGTCTGGCGGCTGGCGAGGCTGAGCACGCGGATGTGCCATGCCTGAAGTGAACCGGCGTGCACGTTGCCATCCTTGCGGCAGCGGACGCGGTTGAGGGCGGGCACGGCGGCGGCGCCGCCCACGGGGCGGAGGAAGGCGGTGATGAGGTCCTCGGCCTGTTCGCGGAGATCGCTTAAGGAACCCTGGAAGCCCTCGAACCAGCCGAGCTTGTGCATCTGGACGACCGGGAAGTCCTTGGCGACGGCGGTGGTGACACTCTCGGGCAACGTGCCCCCCGGTTGACCGAGAAGCACGTGAGCGGGGATGCCCAGGCCGTGGTGCAGGCGACGGATCATGGCCAGGCTGAGTTCACGCTTGCCGCTGAGGACTTCGGACACCTTGCCCTTGCTGCCGATGTAGGGCTCGAGGTCCTTCTGCTGGAGCCCGGCTTGCTCCATGCGGAAGCGGATGGCCTGGATGGGATCGGGGAGGTCGATCGGGTCGTGCTGGGACTCGAACTGATCGGCCAAGTGGACCAGCAGCTCGAACTCGTCGGCTTCGGACGTTCCGGGCTTGGCGTCCCAGAGTTGCTCGATGCGATTGAGCGCCGCGGCGTGCTCCTGGCGGGTTTTGATGAGCTTGGGGGTCATGGGGCGGTTGGGCTGAGAGAGTCAGGCGGTGTGGGCGTCGATCTTGTCGTACTGGGCGTGGGTGCCGATGAAGCGGATGAAGACGGTTCGTGTGGCGTAGTGGACGCGGACGATCAGGCGGTACTTGTTGCCGCAGATGTTGAAGACGATGCGGTCGTTGTGCAGGATGCTGGCGTTGCCGTAGTGACGCTTGATGTCGGCGGGCGAGGACCAGTTTGCGGCGGCGGCTTCGTGGAACCAGGCGTCGAGCTGGGCTTTGGCATCGGGATGGATGCGCCCGAAGTCACGCAAGGTACCTCTGGACAGGATGACCATAGTGTACGGGTTCCCCTAGAGAGATCAAACAAAAAGTTCCCATCTGGGGAACATTCTGGCGATGGTGCGGGTGCGTCTGCGGACGCGAGCGACTGAAGCGCCGAGCGAGTTGATTTTATCGGTCTTGAGGGCGGGATGGCGGCGTTGGTGGCCCCGGCTGAGCGGCTGGGCCGGGGGTGGTTGGTGTGGGGGCGGGCGGGGTGGGGCGGCCGCATTCGGGGCAGGGGGCGTGTGGGGGGAGGCTGTGGCGCGGGTAGCCGCAGGGGCAGAGGGAGGGGTCGGGCGGGCGGAGGTATCTGCGGAGGAGGGTGACACCGGCGGCGAGAGCGAGGGTGAGCAGGGTGAGGAAGGCGAAGGGGATGTCTACCCGCAGGGAGGCGGGGGTGGAGTGGATGGACCAGTTGAGGCGGAAGCCGGGGTCGATCTGGCGGTTGAAGGTGACGATGGGGGTGGCGGAGAGATTGCGGAGCGTGGGGCTGACGGTGCGGTCGTACTGGATGACGCCGGCGTGGACGATCAGCGATGAGGAGCGGGCGGTGCCGCCGGTGGCCGATAGGTTGTACCAGGCGAGGCGCAGCGTGCAGGAGAGTGCGGCGAGCAGGAGCGCGGGGATGATCAGCGCGAGTGCGAGGGTGACGCGGGCTCGTGGCGAGAGCCTGAGGCGGCGGGGTGCGGCGGGGCGGGTTGGAAATGGATGTGGGCTGAACACGCGGTGGACTCAGCGCTGCAGGGTGATCGGGTGGAGGCGGCGCCAGAGGAAGAAGGCGGGGACGCCGGCGGCGAGGACGGCGAGCCAGAGGGCGGACCTGGCAGGGGCGGCGCTGAACTGCAGAGCGGTCATGCCGATGGAGGCGAGGATGAAGAGGATGGGCAGGAGCGGGTAGAACGGGACGCGGAACGGGCGCGGCGCGTCGGGCGCGGTGCGGCGGAGGACCAGCACGGCGGCGGCGCCCAGGCCGTAGAAGATCCAGATGGTGAAGACGAAGGTGGAGGCGAGGGAGGCGAAGTCCTGCAGGAGGCTGACGGCCAGGCAGGAGAGGGCGAGTTGGGTGAACAGGGCGACGGCGGGGGTCTGGGTGCGGGGGTCGATGCGGCCGAGGACGGAGAACAGCAGGCCGTCGCGGGCCTGGGCGAAGGTGACGCGGGCCCCGGTCATGACGCTGACGTGCGAGGAGCCGAGGGCGGAGAGGATGATCAGCACGGTGACCGCGGCGGCGCCGGCGGGGCCGATGAGGCGTTCGGTGAGCAATGGGGCGACGGTGGTGGTGTCGCGCATGGCGGTGAGGGGGACGTGGTAGAGGTAGACGGCGTTGATGAGGACGTAGAGCACGACGACGGCGAGGGTGCCCAGGAAGAGCACGCGGGGAAGGGTGCGGCCGGGGTGGCGCACCTCGCCGGCGATGGAGCCGACATCGGCCCAGCCGTCGTAGGTCCACATGATTCCGGCCATGATGACGGCCAGGGCGGGCAGGAGGGCCATGGGCGGGGGCGTGGAGAGGAAGCCGGGTGGCGGCGGGGCGGAGGCGGGGCGGAGGCCCAGGGCGGCGGCGACGCCCAGGAGAATGATGGCGGCGATGGCGGTGTACTTGATGGCCGAGAGGGCGATGGCCAGGCGGGTGCTGCCGGTGACGCCGAGCCAGTTGATGATGGTGAGGACGGTGAGGGTGAGGCAGGTGAGCAGGGGGGCGTTGAGTTCCCAGCCGGTGAGGGACTTGAGGTGTTCAGAGAAGATGATGGCGATGCCGCCGGCGGCGGCGGGCTTGGTGAGGAGCATGTACGTCCAGCCGAAGACGAAGGCGGGGCAGTCGCCGAAGCCGGCGCGAAGGAAGACGTAGAGCCCGCCACTGCGGGGAGCATGGCGGCCAGTTCAGCGAAGGTGAGAGCGCCGGCGAGGGCGACCAGGCCGCCGAGCGCCCAGAGGGCGAGGATGAGGGCGGGGCTGCCGGAGGCGCGGGCGATGTCGGCCGGGGTTTGGAAGATGCCGCTGCCGACGACTACGCCAACGAGAACGGCCAGGCCGCCCCAGAGGCCGACTTTGCGGGGAAGATCGGGGAGGGGAACGGACATGCGGTCACGGTACGGGGGCGGGGAGGGAAACAGTGATCCGGCGTTTGGGTTGTCTTCGCTCGCCTCTGGACTGTCCCCCGTTCCGTTGACACGACCGCCCAGGGCTCCTCCGTGCCCGCCCATGTGCCGGCCGAGACCCGTCTGCGCAGGCTGGAACGCGAGAACGCCCGCCGGCGCACGGAGCGTGACATCTTCACCGAAGCGACGGCCTGCTTCGCCAAGGAGCACCTGTGAAGTTCCCCTTCATCCAACGCCATTGCGACCAGCCCGATGACCACCCGGCTGGTCGAGGACGCCCTGACCGCGGCCCTGTCATCCCGAACGCCGTCTTCTGCCTTGCTGCACCACTCGGACCAGGGCGTGCGGTACGCCAGCACGCGGTACCGAACGCTGCTGGCGTCCAACGGGATCAGCGCGAGCATGAGCCGCACGGGCGACTGCTACGACAACGCGGTGGTGGAGTCGTTCTGGGGCACGCTGAAGGCCGAGATGGTGTCCCATGAACGCTTCCGGACCAAGGCGATGCCCGGGCGGCGGATGGGGGCGATATGCGAAACGAATATGAATATGCAGCAGTAGCGAGGGCACCCTAGGGCAAATCCCATGCCAGCAGAGTTGTGGGGGGGAACGGAGGTCGCTACCATCGGGGCCTGGCAGTCTTTGGGCTCTTTCTCGGGCCTGGAGGCGGTCGGGCGGCCGATATCCGCTGCTGCGGACGGCTGTGTCCGTGATTTGAGCACCCGGCTTGCGGGCGCTGGTCGTGTTTGGTTGGCGGTTCTGAGCAGAACCACCGGGCAGCGCGGCCGGGGAGCCCTGGCAAGCCCCTTATAGAGAAGGAAGGCCGAGCATGTCCTTTGAAGCCGCTGTTCACGCCCAGGCCATCGAGATCGATCGCCTTGCCATTGAGATGTGTGCCGCGGCGGGGAGCGGACATCCGTCGACGTCGCTGAGCCTTGGGCACATTGTGACGGTGCTGATGTTCTCGTCGATGCGGTGGAGCCCGGACTACCCCGACTACCCGACCAGCGACCGGCTGGTGCTGTCGGAGGGGCATGCGGTGCCGATCGTGTATGCGGCGTGCGCGAAGCTGGGTGTGAAGATCGGGAAGGATCCGGCGAACCGGCGTTCGATGACGACGGCGGACGCGATGAAGCTGCGTGAGGCGGCCAGCGAGGTGGACGGCCACCCGAACCCGATGGAAGGTTTCCCGTTCTTTGACGCGGCGACGGGCTCGCTTGGCCAGGGGCTGAGCGTGGCGGCGGGTTTGGGCGAGGCGGCGCGGCTGGATGGGCTGGACAAGCGGATCTACTGCATCGTGGGTGACGGCGAGAGCCGTGAGGGGCAGATCACCGAGGCTCTGGACTACATCATCGATCGCAAGCTGAGCAACGTGCTGACGATCCTGAACTGTAACGAGTTCGGGCAGGCGGACCGGGTGTCGGCGCAGCAGTCGGCCAAGACGCATGTGGCGCGGTTGACGGCGATGGGCTTTAAGGTGGTGGAGATTGACGGTCACGCGCCGACGCAGATCAAGGCGGCGTTTGACGAGTTCGCGAAGATCAGCAACAACCCGTCGGCGCAGCCGATGGCGGTGGTGGCCAAGACGGTCAAAGGGTGGGGCGCCTCGGTGATGCACGGCTCGGGCTGGCACGGCAAGCCGGCGACGGGCGACGCGATGGCCAAGGCGCTGGCGGAGCTGGATGAGCGGCGTGTGGAACTGACCAGCTCGCTGGTGAACAGCGACTCGTTTGAGATCCAGCCGCCGTCGGATGACCCGGGCCGCGACTATGCGACGGGCGACTTTGTGACGCTGGGCGAGGTGGCCAAGCGGATGGACATGGCGACGACGCTGCAGACGGGCAAGATGGCGACGCGTCGTGCGTACGGCATCGCGCTGCGGGCGCTGGGGCAGTCCAACGGTCGGGTGGTGGCGCTGGACGCGGACGTGAGCAACTCGACGTACGCGGACATGTTCAAGAAGGACCCGTCGCTGGCGAGCCGGTTCTTTGAGTGCAAGATCGCCGAGCAGAACATGTTCAGCGTGGCGGCGGGGCTGTCGGCGGCGGGCAAGGTGCCGTTCTGCTCGACGTTCGCAAAGTTCGTGACGCGCGGGTATGACCAGATCGAGATGGCGATCAACTCGGGGGCGAACCTGAAGATCGTCGGCTCGCACGCGGGCATCACGCTGGCGGCGGACGGGCCTTCGCAGATGAGCCTGCCGGACGTGGCGTGGTTCCGGAGCTTCAGCACGATGCGTGACCACCGGGGCAACCCGGGGTGCTACGTGCTGCAGCCGTCGGACGCGTACGCGGCGTATGCCCTGACCTGGGCGATGGCGGAGTACGAGGGCGCCTGCTACATGCGGACGCTGCGTGCGGACACCGAGTTCATCTACTCGGACCAGACCACGTTCAACCTGGGCGGCTTTGAGGTGCTGGCCGAGGGCCGGGACGTGCTGATCTGTGCGGCCGGCTACATGGTGCACGAGGCGAACAAGGCGATCGACCTGCTGGACAAGGCGGGCATTTCAGCGACGCTGGTGGACCTGTACTCGCTGCCGTTTGACGGCGAGGCGCTGCTGGACATCGCCAACCAGAACAACGGCCAGATCCTCACGGTGGAGGACAACTACGGCGGCGGCATCGGCTCGGCGGTGGCCGACGCCCTGACGGGTTCGGGCGACGCGTTCACGCTGAAGCAGATGTACGTCAAGCGGATCCCCAAGAGCGCCAAGACTCCGGAAGAGGTGCTGAAGATGTGCAGCCTGAGCGCCGACGACATCGTGAAGGAAGTGATGAAGCAGCTGCAGGTGGTGTGAGCCGGGCGGGGGGAGTTGGCGGGAGGGGGCAGGGCGGGGGTTGAGGTGTGACCGAACGACGGGCCTGGCGGAAGCCGGGCCCGTTTTGTTTGTGGCGGGCGAAAGGGGGTGGGTTACACTCCGAAAGAGGGCGTGGGCCGTTGCCCGGCCGGGGGGCGGGGTGGAGGGGCGTGCTGGCGGGCCTGAGGCCCGGAAGGAGCGTGCGGCGTGGACATTCTCAAGAAACTGATGGGCGAACTGGTGGACATCGTCGAATTCCTCGACGACTCGCACAACACGATCGTGCACCGCTTTGAGCGGTACCAGAACGAGATCAAGTACGGCGCCAAGCTGGTGGTTCGCGAGAGCCAGGCGGCGGTGTTCGTGGATCAGGGGAAGATCGCCGACGTGTTCGGGCCGGGGATGTACACGCTGGAGACGTCGAACATTCCGATCCTCAGCACGCTGCGGGGGTGGAAGTACGGCTTCAACTCGCCGTTCAAGGCCGAGGTGTACTTCGTGTCCACGCGGCAGTTCACGGATTTGAAGTGGGGGACGCAGAACCCGGTGATGCGGCGGGACCCGGAGTTCGGGCCGGTGCGGCTGAGGGCGTTTGGCAGTTACGCGATGCGGGTGGTGCGTCCGGGGGACTTTGTCAAGCAGATCGCCGGGACGGCGGCGCGGTTCACGACCGACGGTATCACCGAGCAGTTGCGGAACATCGTGGTGTCGCGGTTTGCGGATCGGCTGGGGGAGAGCCGGATTCCGCTGTTGGACATGGCGGGCAACCAGGATGAACTGGGGAAGATGATCGGTGAGGCGATCAAGCCGGAGTTTGACGAGTACGGGCTGGAACTGACCAAACTGCTGGTGGAGAACATCTCGCTGCCGCCGGAGGTGGAGGCGGCGCTGGACAAGCGGTCGAGCATGGGGATCATCGGGAACCTGAGTGCGTACAGCCAGTTCTCGGCGGCTGAGGCGATGCGGGACGCGGCGAAGAACCCGGGGGCCGCGGGGCAGAGCATGGGGATGGGAATGGGGTTTGTGATGGCGCAGCAGATGGGTGCGGGGCTGCAGGGCGGCGGTGGCGGGGCGGGTGGGGGTGGTGCGGCAGGGGGGCCGCCGCCGTTGCCGGGGGGCGGGTTCTTTGTGGCGATCAACGGTCAGCAGGCGGGCCCGTTTGATGCGGGGACGCTGGGGGAGATGGCGCAGACGGGCCGGTTGACGCGCGAGAGCCTGGTGTGGAAGCAGGGGATGGCCAACTGGGCGGCGGCGGGGACGGTTGGTGAGTTGGGCGGCGTGCTGGGCGGTGTGCCTCCGCCGCTGCCGCCCCTCCCGCCGCAGGCGTGATCTGAATGAACACCGGAGGCGCGGGCATGGGCGAAGGCGTGAACGGTCCGGACGGCGCGGGCGAGGGCGGGGGAGGACAGGGGTGGGGCCGGCAGGCGACGACGGACCGGGAGTTCCCGTGCAAGCAGTGCGGGGCGACGCTGCGGTATGCGCCGGGGACGGACGCCTTGGTGTGCGATTACTGCGGGACGCGGAACCGGGTGGGGGGCGGGGAACGCCCGCAGGCCCAGGATGGGGAGGTGACCGAGAGCGCCGAGGGTGAGGGTCCGGCGGAAGCGGCGGCGGTGGTGGAGGAGGACTTTGAGGCGACGCTGGCGGCTTTGGAGGGGGAGAGCGAGAGCGTCGAGCCGGTGCTGGTGCACTGCAACGGGTGCGGGGCGGACAGCCGGATGCCGGCGAACGTGTCGGCGACGCGGTGCCCGTTCTGCGGCTCGCCGCAGGTGGCGACGGCGGTGACGCGGAAGCTGATCAAGCCCAAGGCGCTGGTGCCGTTTGTGGTGACCGACAACCAGGCGCGGGAGCGGTTTAAGGGGTGGCTGGGGGGGCTGTGGTTTGCGCCCAGTGATCTGAAGGCGGCGGCGGCGATGGACGGACGGCTGACGGGGACGTATCTGCCATTCTGGACGTATGACGCGGCGGCAGACACGCGGTATCACGGTAAGCGGGGCGACTACTACTACGTGACGCGGATGGTGAGCACGCGGGTGAACGGGCGGACGGTGATGCGGCCGCAGCAAGAGCGGCGGATCCGGTGGACCTCGGTGTCGGGGCGGGTACACGACCGGTTTGACGATGTGGTGGTGGCGGGGAGCGGGTCGGTGCCGGCGGAGAAGATCGCGGCGACGGGTGGGTTTGACCTGAAGGCGCTGCGGCCGTTTGCGGAGGCGTATCTGGCGGGGTTTGTGGCCGAGGGGTACACGGTGAGCCTGGCCGATGGGTGGGAGGCGGCCAGGGGGAAGATGGTCGACGGGGTGAAGTCGACGATCCGGTCGGACATCGGCGGCGATCAGCAGGTGATCGACGAGATGTCGCCCCACTGGTACGCGATCACGTTCAAGCACGTGCTGCTGCCGGTGTGGATCGCGGCGTACCGGTATCGCGGCAAGGCATACCGGTTCATCGTCAACGGGCAGACAGGGCAGGTGTCGGGGGATCGGCCGTACAGCGCGTGGAAGATCACCTTCGCGGTGCTGGCGGGGTTGGCGGTGATCGGTGCGGTGGTGCTGGTGGTGATGATGAACCAGCGGTGAGCGGCGGCTGGGGTGGTGAGCCGAGTGGGCGTGTTTGGGATCGGCTCGGTGCGGGGTGTCGGGTCGAAGGTGATGAGCGGGTTCCGGCTACGCTGGGGCTGTGCGGTATCTGTGCGTAGATCTCGGTGATAAGCGGACGGGGACGGCGACCGGCGACACGGTGACGGGGATGGTGGGCCCCGGGGAGGTGCTGGAGATCCCGATCGCGCGGCGGGAGGGGAGGGAGTTGGTGGAGGCGCTGGCGGCGGCGGCGCGGGCGGCGGGGGCGGGTGGGCTGGTGGTGGGGCTGCCGCTGAATATGGATGGAACGGAGGGGCCGAGGGCGAAGATGGTGCGGGGGTTTGCCGAGCGGCTGGGGCGGGCGACGGGGTTGCCGGTGGCGTTCGGGGATGAGCGGCTAAGTTCGGTGGATGCGGATTGGGCGATGGCGCGAACCGGGATGACGCGGGGGCAGAAGAAGTCACGTCGGGATGCGCTGGCGGCGGCGGCGATTCTGCGGGATTTTCTGGCGGGGCTGGCGGCGGGTGAGCGTGAGCGTGGGGGGGCGGCGGGGCAGGATGTGAACGACGCGGGCGGGCAAAGCGAGGAACCGGCGTGAAGAGCGAACTGCGAGCGGGCGTGCGGATAACGGCGGCGGTGGTGGGGGTGGCGGGGGTGGCGGCGCTGATGCTGGGCGGCGGCGCGGGCGTGGTGGTGGCGCAGGAGGGGGGCAAGGCGGATGCGACGGTGGCTCCGTCGGCGGCCGCGCCCGCAGCGGCGGGCGGCAAGGTGGACGGGCGGTTTGCGGATGCGGAGGCGCTGCTGAGCGCGCTGGAGTCGGCGGATGCGGATCTGCGGACGCTGACGGCGGCGATTCAGTACGTGCGGGCGTTCCCGGAAGATCAGGGCAGCGGGAGCCACACGCGGCGGGGGACGATGGCGTTTGCGAACCTGGATGCGGGGGGTGCGGGTGCGGGGGGTGCGGGTGTGGGGGGGGCGGGGGGCGGAGAGAAGACGGCGACGCCGCGGCGGCGGTTTGCGGTGACGTTTGACAAGTTGATCATCAACGGCAACCGGCTGATTGAAGAGCGGCAGGACTTCGTGTTTGACGGGAGTTGGCTGCTGGAACTGGACTTCGCGGGCAAGCAGGCGATTCGGCGGCGGGTGGTGGCGGAGGGGTCGGGGGCGGACCCGCTGCGGATCGGGGAGGGGCCGCTGCCGCTGCCGATCGGGCAGCGGAAGGCGGATGTGCTGGGGCGGTTTGGCGTGAGCCTGGTGGCGGCGACGGAGGGGTTGCCGGAGGGGGAGCAGTTTGCGGCGTTACGGACGTTGCTGGCCAGTGCGCACCAGATTCGGCTGGAGCCCAGGGCGGGGAGCGAGCAGGCGCGGGACTTCCGGGAGATTCGGCTGTGGTATCGCGAGCCGGATCTGCTGCCGGTGTTCTCGCAGGCGGTGCGGACGGACGGGAGCCGGGATGAGATTCTGCTGGCGCCGGCGACGCTCGTGAAGAACGGGACGGTTCTGCCGGAGCGGTTTGTGACCGTGCCGGAGGCGGTGCTGCCGGAGAAGGGGGCGGGGTGGAACGTGGAGGTGATGGAGTTCCGGGGTGGGGCACGAGCGCCGGAGGCGAAGCCGGCGGAAGGGGCTGAGGGTGGTGGCGCCGGCGGTGGTGGTGCAACGCAGCCACGGTGAAGACCCTAGCGGAGCGGTGAAGCGGGGGGGGCGGGGGTTTGGGTGCGGGGCGGAGCGCGTGGGGGGTGAGATTGGACGATAGTGAGAGCCATGGCGAACGCGAGCGAACCCGGGCGGATGGCGAGGCTGCTGTGGGCGGTGGGTTTGGCGGTGGGCGTGGGGATGGGCCTGGCTGCGGCTGCGGTGGCGCAGCCGGGTGGTGAGGGTGCGGGGGGTGGCCCGGTGCAGGAACTCTCACCGACGGTGGCGGCGCTGCTGGAAGCGCCGTACTTGACGGCGGATGAAGCGGCGGAGATGCGGGTGGCCCATGGGGTGTGGACGGGGGCGGACCTGGCGCAGCCGGCGAGGCGGGCGCGGGCGGCGGTGATGGCGGGGGCGTTCGCGGATGCAGCGCTCAGCGGCGCGGAGGCGGGGGCGATGGACCGCGCCGAGGCTGCGCTGGGACGGGGCGATGCGGCGGGAGCGCTGGAGATGCTGGGGGCGGAGGCGGGCATGCGGGCGACGCGGCTGCGGGCGCTGGCCCAGGAGATGGCGGGGGATGTGCCGGGGGCGATCGCCGAGGCGAGGCGGGCGTATGACGCGCTGGCCAGCGGCAAGGTGGAGGGAGCGAGTGAGACGGCCAGCGCGGTGCGGGCGGTGAACCAGTTGGTTCGGCTGGCGGGGACGGGCGGCGCCACGGGCGCCGGCCCGCAGGGGGAGATGGAAGCGCTGATCGGGATCCTCAAGCGGGCGCGGGAGGCGGAGCCCTTGAACCCGTGGGTTCGCGTGGCGGAGGCGGAGTTGCTGCTGGAGCGTGACAACTTCGCCCAGGCGCAGGAGGCGATCCGCGAGGCGCTGGCATTGTGCCCGGGGTGCGCCGAGGCGTGGGGGATGCTGGGGCAGATGGCGGTGGCGGCGTTTGACATCCCCAACGCGCGGCAGATCGCCGGGCGGGTGGACGCGGTGGCGGTGCTGCCGACGGGGGATGGGGCAGAGGCGGGCGGCGAAGAGGGTGAGCGGCCGGAACCGCCGGCGTCGGTGCTGGGGGCGGCGATCCGCGCCCGGGCGATGCTGCGGATGAACGATGCGGAGCAGGCGGCGGAGGCGATCAAGCCTTTGGTGGATGGCGCGTTCGGCCGGCGGCGGGAACTGGTGGAACTGCGGGCGGCGATTGAGGCGGTGCGGTACGACTTTGCGGCGGCGGAACGGGTGATCGCCGAGTACGAGACGCTCTCGCCGGGTTCGCCAAGGGCGTACCTGGCGGCGGGCAAGGCCTTGGCGGAGGCGAGGCAGTACAGCCAGTCGGCCAAGTGGCTGGAAGAGTCAGCGCGGCGGTCGCCGCACTGGGCCAGCCCGGTGATGGAACTGGGGCTGCTGGAGGTGCAGGCGGGGCGGGATGCGCAGGCGATTGCGGCGCTGGAGAAGGCGACGGCGCTGGACCCGTTCAACGTGCGGGCGGCGAACTCGCTGAAGGTGGTGCGGGAGGTGGCGGGGTATGACCGGACGGAGGCGGGGCGGTTTGTGATCCGCAGCAAGCCGGGGATCGACACGCTGCTGGCGCGGGAGATGGCGCCGGTGCTGGAGCAGATCCACGCGGTGGTGACGGGCGAGCAGGGCGGCGGGCTGCGGCACGAGCCGCCGGAGGCGACCACGCTGCACCTGATGCCCGACCACCGGTGGTTCGCGGTGCGGATCGCGGGGTTGCCGAGGATCCACACCATCGCGGCGAGCACGGGGCCGACGATTGTGATGGAGACGCCCCGGGAGGGACGCGGGCACACGGGGACGTATGACTGGGAGCGGGTGGTGCGGCATGAGTATGTGCACACGGTGGGGCTGTCGCGGACGGGGAACCGGATCCCGCACTGGTTCACCGAGGCGCAGGCGGTGTATCTGGAGTTGTCGCCCAGGGACTACTCGACCATCGGGCTGCTGACGCGGGCGCTGCTGAACGACGAGCTGTTTGACTTTGAGAAGATCAATCTGGCGTTTACGCGGCCGGAGAAGCCGACGGATCGGGCGCAGGCGTATGCGCAGGGGCACTGGATGTATGAGTATCTGGTGCGGCAGCACGGGTACGAGGCTCCGCTGAAGCTGATGGACCTGTACGCCAAGGGGGTGCGTGAGGCGGAGGCGATCCAGTCTGTGCTGGGGGTGAGCCGCGAGCAGTTCTTTGAAGCCTTCAAGATGTGGGCGCACCGGCAGGTGCGGGCGTGGGGGATGCGGCCGGCGGAGGGGCAGCCGACGATGGCGGAGTTGATCGAGAGCCTGCCGCCGAAGGCGGAGGGGAGCGAGGACCGGCGGGCGCCGACGCTGGAGGATGCGGACCGGTGGCTGAGCGAGCACCCGGGGCACCCGGACGTGCTGGAACTGGCAATGAGTCTGACGCTGCAGGCCGGCGGCGGTGAGCCGACGGAGGCGATGCGGGGGCGGATCGAGGCGTATGCGCAGGCCCGGCCGGTGGACCCGGCGCCGGTGCGGCTGCTGGCGAGGCTGGCGCTGGCGAGCGCGGATCCGCTGAGCGCGATCCCGCACCTGGAGTATCTGGACCAGCGCGAGGAGAAGGTGGCGACGTACGCAGCGCAGTTGGCGGGGCTGTATGCGCGGCAGGGGGACTGGGAGCGGGCGGGGCAGAAGGCGGAGCGGGCGACGCGGATCGCGCCGTATCAGGCGGCGCACCGGGAACTGGCGGCGACGGTGGCGATCAAGCGTGGGGACTTGAACGCGTCTAAGCGGCACATTGAGTTCCTGATTGCGCTGGAGCCGACGCGGGAGATTCACAAGCAGCGGCTGGAGGCGGTGAAGGGGTTGTCGGCGCGGCAGGCGGGGAACTGATCGGGGGCAGCGGGGTGAGGGGGGGCGGGTTTACGGGCATCCGGCGGCGAAGGCGGCGATGAAGGCGTTGAAGTCGTCGCCGGTGATCAGGCCGTCGCCGGGGGGGTTGCCGCCGATGGAGACGATGTCGGCGACGGCATCGCCGGTGGCGAAGCTGTTGATGAAGACGACGAAGTCATCGCCGGTGAGCAGGCCGTCGGGGAGGCTGCCCGGGCCGCCGATGCCGGCGACGTCGGCGACGGAGCAGGGCTCGGCTCCGCCGGTGACGGTGAGGGTGACCAGGTCGCTGAGAGCATCGGCCTCGCAGCCGGAGGCGGAGATGAGGACGGCGTAGACGCCGTCGTCGGAGGTGTCGATGTCGTTGATGGTGAGCGTGGGGGTATCGGCGCCGGAGATGCGGCCGCCGTTGTTCAGGGCGATGTTGTTGCGGAGCCACCGGAAGGTGAGGTTGCCCTCGCCGGAGGCGGTGACGGTGAACGAGGCGTCGGCGCCGATGGTCAGGGAGGCGGAGGCGGGCTGCTCGGTGATCTGAGGGGGGCAGTTGCTGGCGGCGCTCTCGATGAAGAAGGGGCGTGGGAGGACGGCGGCGCCGCCGATGTTGTCAGCAACGCTGAGGGTGCGGGGGCCGGGTGCGGCGTTCGGGCCGATGAGCAGGACGATGCCCTGGATGACTGAGCCGTCGGCGTTGCGGATGGCTGCGCCGGTGACGGTGATGTCATCGGGCGGGGAGACGCGGAGCTCGTCGACGGTGACTCCGCCGAGCTGGCTGCCCAGCAGGGTGATGGGGACCAGTGCGCCCTGGCGGCCGCCGCGGGGTGAGACGTCGGCGAAGACGCAGGGTGCGCCGAAGACTTCGACGCTGATGGTGTCAAAGCCGATGGACTGGTTGGAGTCGGTGACGCGGAGGGTGACGGGGTAGACGCCGTTGAAGTTGAAGACTTTGGAGACCTGGGGGCCCTGGGTTTCAAAGAGGCCGTCGGCGTTGAAGTCCCAGGCGAAGGAGGTGAGGGCGGCGGCGGGGCGGACGGGCGGGTCTTGCGGGGTGGGGCCGGGGATTCCGGGGTCGACGGCTTCGGAGTTGACGTCGCCGATGAACCAGGAGGGGGAGCCGATGCGGGCCCGCTTGGAGACTCCGGCGATGGCGATGGGGCGGGCGGGGGTGGCGTCGACTTCGACGCCGAGGGTGTAGAGCTGAACGACCTGATTGACCGTGGAGTTGGGGCCGACGTCGGTGACGCGGATGAGGTAGTCGCCTCGAGCGAGGGTGCCGAGGCTGACGACCTCGGGCTGTCCGGCGGGCGCGGACGCGGCGGTGCCGATGGGGTTGGCGGGCTGGCTGGCGCGGTAGACCTCGACAGCGAGGTTGCCTGCGGCGAGTGCGTTGACGTCAACGGGCTGGCCGCTGCAGCCGGCGTCCTGCGGGCCGGTGAACAGCGAGCCGCCGGCGGGGGAGACGCGGATGGTGACGGCGCGGGGGCTGTCGATGGAGAAACGGAACCAGTCGTTGCCGGTGGGGTTGGTGACGGCGTTGAACTGGCCGTTGGTGGAGAGCCAGGGCTCCAGGACGGAGCGGACCTGGGGGCTGGTGAGGCTGCCGAGGTTGCGGGCGGTCTGGCGGGTGTGATTGCCGGCGAAGCGGTCGCCGTAGTTACGCTGGCTGCCTCGCTTCTCGTCGATCTGGAGCATGTCAAAGGAGGTGTTGACGAAGGGCTCCATGAGCTTGG
The DNA here is from genome assembly GCA_021294835.1 of Planctomycetaceae bacterium. Classification (GTDB taxonomy): domain Bacteria; phylum Planctomycetota; class Phycisphaerae; order Phycisphaerales; family UBA1924; genus CAILKP01. Next base: position 2,580 of record JAJTDF010000037.1, on the reverse strand, counting down.
TGCCGTCGCAGGGGACCTGGTGGAAGTAGCCCAGGCCATGGCCGAGCTCGTGGGCCATGGTGTTGCGGAAGTAGCGGTAGCGGTTGTCGGGGTTGAGGAAGCGGGCGGGAGAGAAGTTGGCGAGGTTGGTGTTGACGGTCAGATCACTGCCGCCGGTGGGGAAGTAGTTGAAGGCGAGGGGGGACCCGGACTGGAGATCGACGCCGCCCCAGCGGATGTCGCCGAACGTCGAGCGGCGTGCGGGGTCGGTATCAAGCGGGAGGTTGGCGTCGGGGACTTCGCTGAAGTCGATGCCGGCGCGCTTGCGCCAGGCGGCGGCGGCGGAGCGGAGCAGTTCGCGACCGAACTCGGGATCGGTGCCGCCCGGGCTGAGAAGGGCGAGTTTGGCAGCGAGGTTGCTGGTGCGGGCGGCGGGGCTGATGTCCCAGACGACGCCGTCGGCGGGGAAGGAGTAGGTGAGGCTGGCGCGGAGGGCGCGGCCGCTTTCACCTTGGGCGCCGTTGCCGGTCCAGACGGTGTCGTCGGTGGCGAAGTCGGGGGCGACGCCGCCGATGAACATGCCGGGGGGCATGAGCAGGTACTGGGCGGTCATCTGCTCGAGTTCCAGCGGGGTGATGTCCACCGGGTAGCAGCGGTGGGCGCGGCGGAAGCGCTCGCTGATGGTGTTGAGGCCGATCAGGCGGGGGGCGAGATCGGCGTTGGCGGGGCCGGCGGCGGGGCCGTGGGCGGCGCAGCCGGTGTGTCCGCAGCCGGGGCCGAAGGCCAGGGCGGAGCCAGTGAGGACCGCCAGCGGACCGATCGCCGCCAGATTCATCCGACGCTGCATGGGCATAGGGACTCCCTCGAAGTCGACTCCGGGCCCGGTGCGACGAGGCACAGCCGGACCATGGGCAAACTGTACCGATGCGGCGGGAGCGTGCCACGTCCGCAAACGATGGGTTTCTGCGGGCTCCGGGTGGCGGCGATCAGGCGATCAGGCGATGGGCGGAGATGGCCGGGTGGGAGCCTCGGGGGGCTTAGGGGGCTCAGGGGGTGGTGGGGGAGCCTGGCCGGCGGGGCCGGGGGGCGCGGGAGGGCCTGGGGGGGTTGCGGGGCGATTGTCGGGGCGGCGGGGGGCTGGGCCTCGGTTGTCGGGGCGGCGGCTGTCTGGCCCGCGGCTGTCTGGCCCGCGGTTGTCTGGCCCGCGGTTGCCGGGACGAGGTGGTCCGGGCGGGCGGTTGTCCGGTCCACGGTTGGACGGGCCCCGGCTGTCGGATCGGCGGCTGTCGGGCCCGCGATTGGATGGACCCCGGCCGTCGGAGGGCGGGCGGCGGGTGGGGTCGGGGGCGGCGGGCGGGCCGGTGTTGGGGCCCCGGCTGCCGGCGGCGAAGTCGCTGCGGGGGACGAGGCGGCGGGAGCGGTCGCGATCGCGGTCGGCGGGGGGCACGGGCGGCTGCGGGCCGGAGGCGGCGGGTCCGTGGTCGTCATCACCATCCGCATCGCCGGGAACGGGGCCCTGCGGTGCGGCGGAGGGGTCGAGCTTCTTGAGGCTCTCGACGGGGTAGGCGGCGTCTTCGCTCGTGGCATCAAGCCGGACGAGGACGAGCTGGGTGAGGATCTGGCTGTCGATGACGATGCCGGGACCGTCGGGGGTGACCACGGGGGTGCGCTTCTTGGGGAGGTTGGCGCGGAGTTCGTCGTAGGTGCTGTCCTCGTAACGGAGGCAGCACATCAGTCGGCCGCAGCGGCCGGAGATTTTCAGCGGGTCCAGAGTGGCCTTCTGGATCTTGGCCGAGCGCATAGAGACGGGCTTGAGGACCTTGAGGAACTGGCGGCAGCAGCAGTGCTGGCCGCATTTCTCGTAGTCGGCGGTGAGGCGGGCCTCGTCGCGGGCGCCGACCTGGTGCATCTCGATGCGGGTGCGGTAGACGGCGGCGAGTTCCATGACCAGGGGTCGGAAGTCGATGCGGTCTTCGGAGGTGTAGTGGAAGGTGAGGCGTTCGCCGCCGAGGATGGGCTCGGCGTCGACGATCTTCATGGCCAGGCCGAGCTGCTGCACCCACTGGCGGGCGGTGCGGATCATCTCGGGGCGGCGGGCCTCGGAGGCGGCCTGCTGGTTCATGTCCTCAACGGTGGCGACGCGGAGGGCGCGGCCGTCGGTGAAGAAGGGGTAGTCCTTGCCGCCGGAGTTGTCGATGTAGGCGAGCATCTCGGTGCGGGTGACCGAGTGGGAGCAGCCTGCGTTGGGGCAGGTGCTGGTGAGCATTTCGCCGATCTCGGTGCCGCGGTGGGTGCGGAGGACGATTTTGCTGCCGCAGCCGGGCTTGGCATCACCCTCGTAGGGGAACTCGCCGACCATGCGCATGAGGCCGAAGCGGACGACGAGGCTCTTGGGCGGACGGAGCTTCTCGTTGTAGAGCTTGCGGTCGGCTTCGAGGTCGGCTTCGAACTGCGGGAGTGGGAGGATGGGCATGGGGCGTGGTGGTGGTGGGGTTCGGGGACGGGGAAAGGTACTCCGGGTGGGGTGAGACGGGGTCGAATGGCCAAATGGTCAAATGGTCAAATGAAGGCCGGGGTTGGGGGTGGGTGGTGGTGCGAGCG
>JAJTDF010000112.1 GCA_021294835.1 Planctomycetaceae bacterium | reverse complement strand
GCATTAAACCGTCGGCTTTCCCGGTCGTTAGGGTAGTACCTAACCGGGGGGGGTAGGGTATGGAGATACCCACTAGATCGACGCAGATCGTACCATGATCGCAGCGTATCCCTAGAAGATCGTGCTAGTTTCGGATGCCGAACTCTCACCCCAAACGGGGCCGGGGAACGTCACCCCCACCCTAACGTGCACATTCTTGCAAGGTTCCGCCCGGTCCTCGCCCGCCAGCAGCGGGCGGATGCCAGTGTAGACCCACGCCCGCTCGCCGGTGCCCTCTCGGTCATGCTGCACGCCGCCGACGGCAGCCATCAACGCACGGCCAAACGCCGGCGCCGACCACCGATCTGTCCCCAGCTCACGCTCGCAGTACACGCCGAATCCGTCACGCAGCACAGCACAATCGCAGCTCTCGCCTGGGCCCAGCACACACCAGTCATCGACGAACGCCCGCACCGGGCTCATGTTCCGCCGCATCTGCTCCAGCATGCGCCGCCCTTCTTCGGGCTGCAGCAGGCCGCCCGCGGTGCGCACCCTCCGCAGGCCCACCAGCGCCCACAACAAGATCCCGGTGGCCTCCGCCTTCAACTGCTCGGGCAGCGTGGGGTCCACCTTCGCCGGCGGCCTCCCCATCGGCACCACAATCAGCCGCCTGATCAACGCCGCGGAGCTGTCGGGCAGGTTCGGCTCGGTATTCGGGGTCAACATGAACTTGGCCCGGATCCGCACGTGGCCGATCCGCTCGCGGTGCTTCCGCTCCACCGATTGGGGATCGCCGCCGGTGATGCTCTTGAGCCGGGTCAGCGCCGCCGCCTTGCTCGTCTTTGAATCCATCTCAATCTCGGGGATCACCACCGCGGCTTTGCCGACCATGGGCGCAACGTCGAACCGCCCGGCCAGCTCGTCCATCGTGGCGTTGTGCACGTTCTGCTCGCCCAGGATGCACGTGAGCACCTCCCGGATCGTTCCCTTGCCCGTGCCCGGAAGACCCTGCAAATACAACACCTTCTGGTGGCTGGTGTCAGCGGTCAGGCAGTAGCCGAACCACCGCTGCAGTGCCTCAATGCACTGGCTCTCAGCCCCGAACGTTTCGGCCAGAAACGCCATCCACCGCGGGCATACCTCACGCCACACCGTCTCCAGGTCCTCGCCGTCCTCGTTGGCAACCGTCGCCAGCCGCTCCGGCGCGATCGTGAAGGGAAGGCACACCGTGTTAAACCAACGGCTGGTGTGGGGCCTCACCTGCGGCCTGCCCTCCAAGAAATCCCGCACGTGCACCAGTCCGTTCATCACAGCAATCACGTCGCGGTCGCGGTCCTCGTCCGTTGGCTTGGTGTCCAAGGGTGAACGCCATGACGGCCGCCCGTCCTGTCCCGCAGCAGCCGGCAGCCATCGCGGCAGGTCTTCCGGGCTCACGCCGGCGTCCACGTAATACACTGCGGCCTTCAGAACCCCGTCCACGCCGCTCGCCGCCAGCGCCGCAGGCCGAAACCGCCGCTTTTGCCACGTCACGCACTGCGCGAATGTCGCCGTGGCCATGGCGTGCATCTGGTCCTGGCTGATCGGCACCCATCGCGTGCCGCCCTTCGCGTCACGGTGCCAGATGTACCACAGGCTCTGGTAGCACTGCACACGCCACGCGCCGTCCACCTCCGCGGGCAGCAGGTCGTTCGCTCGGCACGGCGCAAACCGCATCCGCAGCATGCTCCTCGCCTTCAGCGTTCGGTCGTCGTCCAGAATCGGCCGCCCCTCCGGGTCCCTCCGCTCGTCCCACCCACCCGCGTCCTGGTCACCACCACCGCCCCAGCCACCACCGTCCCCAGCCGCAGCCTCCAGCACCGCCGCCGCGGCCGCCTCCGCGTCCTCCTGGCTCACCGCCGCCACGCCCGCTCCCGCAGCCCCCTCCGCCTCGCCGTCGCCCACCGGCACTGCCACCGGCCCGCGTGCCGCCGCATCCGCCAGCCGCCGCCCCGCCTCCGCCACGCCATGCCGTGCCACCACATCCAACCAATCCACGCTCTTCCCCGCCACCGGCTTGCCGTCCGCGTCCACCAGCTCCGCACCCGCGGCCGCATGGTCCGGCAACGCCACCGCCACCTCGCACAGCCCCCGCAGGCCCACGTGGGCCAGCTCCGCCGCCACCGTGGCCGCCCCCGCCGCCGCGGCCTTCTGCCCCGCTCGGCTCTTGTCAAGGTCCCCCGCGATCACCAACCGGCTCACCCGCCGCCCCAGCTCGGCCTCCGGCACCTTGCCCAGGGCCAGGTGCCGCACCTGCGGGGCCGCCAGCAGGCTCCACACCTCGTTGCTCGCCCACCCGCCCGGCAGCGTGCCCACCGCGGCCAGCAGCGCCAGGCCCGTCTCCGGCCCTTCACACACCCACAGCGTCACGCCCTCGGCGTCCGTCGCCCGGTTCAGCTTGATGCCCCCGCCCTGGCTCACGCTCCCCAGCGTCACCTTCGGGTCCGCCATCCCCGCCCGCTTGCCGTCCCCCTGCTCGGCCAGATAGATCCGCTGCACGCCCGTCACCACCGTGCCGTGCCGCCCGTCGGGGTGCACCACGCGCTTGGTCCACCGCAGCACCGCCGCCGGCCCCCGGGCGATCGCAGGCCCGCCCGGCTCACCAGCGCCCTCCTCCTGGTCCTTGCTGGGCAGCGGCAGGTCCGCCACATACCCCACGCTCGCCGGCAGCTTGCCCTCGGGCAGCGCCGCCACCGGCACGCCCCGCCCCTCCACATACCGCCGCACGTGCTCGTGGTCCCGGTTGCCCGCCGCACGCCCCCAGGTCTTCTGCGCTGCTTCCACCGCCCGCCGCCGCCGCTTGGCCTCATCTCGCTCCCGCTCGGCCTCCGCCTCCCGTGCCCGCTGCTCCGCCTCCGCGGCCTTGGCCGGGTCGATGGTCAGCTCCGCGTTGTCCCCCGGCACCGCCACACCCCCCAGCCCCGCAAACTCCGCCACCCGCCGCAGGGCCGTCGGGAAGTCCACCCCCAGCACCTTCTCCACCAGGTTGAACACATCCCCGCCGCCGCACGTGCTATTGCAGAACCACCGCTGCTTCCGCACGTTGATCCGAAAGCTCGGGTTGTGGTCGTCATGCAGCGGGCACAGCCCCTCCAGCTCGCCGTTGGTCGCCTTGCTCAGCTGAATGCACAGCATCTTGGCCGCCACGTCCGCGATGTTCACCGCCCCCCGCACCACGCCCGCATCCAGGCCCGTGCCACCCCGCCGCAGCGTGCCACCACCACCACCCGGCGCCACCGCCCCGCCCTCGCCAATCTGTCGCCGCACGCTGGTCATTGCTCGCGTCCTTGCTCGCCCTGCTCCCTACCCGCTCCACTCCGTCCAATCCGCCGCGGCCGTGTTTCCACGCACCCGGCAGGCCCACCCCGCCGCCATCAATCCATCTTGCCCGTCAGCTGGTTGCGCGGGGCCGCGGTCAGCCGCAGCAGCCGCCCGTGGCTCTCCAAGTACCGCTTGCACGCGCCGCTCCCCTGCACCTCCATCATCAGCACGCCCACCGGCGCACCCACGCCCGTCTCGTTCTCGCCCACCACGCCCACCCGCACCTTGGCCTTCTCGCCCTCCACGCCCGGCTGCGCCTTGCCCAGCTCGGCCACATCCAGCAGCAGCGTCACGCCGCCCTGCTCATCGCCCACCACCTTGGCCAGGTCCGCCAGCTGCTCGGCCCGCAGCCGCACCGGCACCACGCCCTGGCCGTTCGCCGGCACGTTGGGCAGGGCGTCAGCCATCCAGCACGCCCTGGTCGGCTTCCACGTCCCCCACCACCGGTTCTCCAGGCTGCTCACCCACGCCACGCCCGTGTCGAACAGCCCCTGCGGCCTCCCGGCCCGCAGCTCCAGCGCCCGCGGCTTGCCCGGCTTGCCCATCGCCGCCTCACCGGGCACCACGTCCGCCTCCCACGGCGCCGCCCCAATCTCCGGCAGCGTCATCATCACCGGCATGGCCGCCATCACCGCCCCGTTGCTGGCCAGCGCCCACGCCTCCTCGGTCTTCGGGTCATGCAGCAGCCGCACGCCCTGCAAGTCCGCGTGCTCGCCCACCAGCCGCCCGATCGGCCTGTCAATCTCCACATGCACCGTGCCGCTCGGCTTGGTGCCCTCCGCCTTCTCCGCCTTGGCCTCCAACGCCTCCACCGCCCCCTCCAAGATCTTGCCGCCAACGGTCCGATCGCCTTGGGCCGGCTCCGCCTCACCGCCGTCCTGGTCGTCCTCGCCCGCGTCTGGTTCCTCGGGGCCGTCTTTTTCGTCCTCATCCTTCCGCAGCCCACGCCGCGTCAGCTCCTGCCACACTTCCACCGCCTTCTCTTGCGGGATGCCCTGATCCTTGAACCCGCACACCTCCAGCACCTTGCCCAGGTGCACCAGGCTGCGGTCCTCCATCGCCCGCAGCCCGACAGTGTGCACCTGCTGCTTGAACTGCAACCACTGGGCACCGGTCCACGCCGCCCGATCGTCCTCCGGATCATGCGCCCACGAGTTGGGCCACACCACCTGCACCAGCGTCCGCTCTCTCAAACCGGACACATCCAACACCCACGCCGGCTTCAGTGTCCGGGCCGTGCCCACCATGATCTCCACCCACTCCCCCGGCTCCATCGCCGGCCGCTCGGTGGCCACCTTCGCCTTCTGCCCCACCTCCCGCAGGTCCTTGGCCTTCGGTCCCTTCTTTCCGCCGCTTCGCTTCGCCATCGTGTGACTCCTCTGGTGTTCGTATTCCACTGTGGCGGGGCTGCCGCCCCGCCCGCCCCGCTCAAAGCCCGCCGCAGCCGCTGTCACCGCTGCCGGGCACCGTCGCGGGCAACACACCCGCGCCGTGGTTCCGCGTGCCGGCCCCCGCGAAAAGGGCCGCTGGCCGCAACACTGGCCAGGATCACGCCGCAGGTCCGTCACCCCGTTCATCCCACCGCAGAATGGCAACCCACCCAGGCCAACCCAGCAGCAACGGAAACCGCCGCGCGTCGCGTGGCGCTACCGGTGGCGCTGGCGTCGCCTTCGGCCGATGCTCAGCCGGCACCAACCACCTCACACCGCCCTTCCCGTCTGACACCCACTGTGCCTCATTCACCGAAGGGTTGCCGTTGCGGCCAAACGGGGGCCGCTTTGTCACCGGCGCCGCCCCATCCGGCGCCGGGTTCGGGTTCTCCGTCGCCCATCGCCGGGGCCGGTCCCGCAGCCAGCGCCACAGATCCTGCGTCATCAGGGCCGATACCGCCCCCACCAGCACCAGGCACACATCACTCCAGTCCATCGGTCCGCTCCTCTCTCGCACGCTTCACGCTCCGCGGCACCGCCGTGCTCGGCCGCCGCTGCCGCCGCTCATCCGCCGCCTTGGCCTTGGCCTCACGCACCAGCCGCTCGGCCTCCACCGGCACCGACAAGTCCAGGTGGGCCGGCGGCAACGGCGGCACCTCATGCCCGCCCTTCTCCAGCAGCGCCCGCAGCGGGCTGTGCCGCCCCGCCCAGCACTGGCGCCAATACCGCGTGCTCTTCAGGTCGCTGTCCCACGTGGTAAACCGTCGCCCGCTCATGTTCCACCTCCTACCTGCCGCTCCGCCTCCGCCCGCCAGTCCCGCACGCAGCCCTGGTCAAACCCTTCATCCGCCAGGTACGGGTCCCGCCTGCACGCCTCATTCATCTCCGCCTGGCACGGCTCGCAGGCATACGTGCTGAACAGCACGCCGTCGCTCTTGCCAACGTGCCGCCACATCTTCGTGCCCTTGGGGAACGTCTCAACGCACCCCCAGCACCGGTGCGGCTTCCGCGTCACCACCAGGTCAAGGCTCAGCGTGTCGCTCATGCCCCACCTCGCCTTCTGTTCCGCCGCCAGTCCAGGCTGCGTTGGTCCGGTGTCGGTCGCAGCATCTTGTCCGGTTTGTGCCACCGACCCGCAGCGCGAATGGCGGCCAACGCCGACCGAAACCCCCATTCCATCGTCCAACTCCAACCGCCCACATCCTTGAACGCCCACGTTCCCCGGTACCTAAAAATGCGCACCGCGTGCAGGTAGTCGCCGCCGGTTTGCTTGCAGAGGAATGTGCGCCACTCGCTCATGCCCCACCCCGCTCATCCTCCAGCACCCACATCCCAAACACCGCCACCGCCAACGCCAGCAGCGCCGCCGCACCCACCACCGCCTGCACCGCTCCGATCAGCACATCCATCATGACAGTCCTCCCGAACCGCCCCCACGCCTGCTCCCCGTGCCCGGCTGGGCGTGCTCGCCCACCGCCGCGTTCCGCTTCGCCGCCGCCCGGGCGCTGTGGGCCGCCTCCGCCAGCCGCTTGGCCATCGCCTCCGCCAGGTCCGGGTTCAGGGCCAACACCTCGATCGCATCCCCCTCGCGGCCGGTGGCCGATTCCGCCACCAGCACCACCAGCTCCCCGCGGCAGCCGACCACCACGCCATACCCGCGGCCGGTCACCACATCCATCCCATACGCCAGGGCGCCGCTCATGCCGCACCTCCCGCCGCCGCCTGCTCGGCCCGCTCGCGCCGCTCCCGCTGGGCCTGCGCCCAGCCACGCACCACCATCACCAGATCCAGAATCGAAAGATCCGCCACCCGCAGCAGCACCGGGTCATTGTGATCCATGCCCAGGTCCCACGCCAACCGCAGCACCTCATCACGCACCCGCCGCCGCTGCCGCTCGCTCTCCCGCAGCATCTCGCCCAGGTCCGTCCGCACCGCCTCCAACGCCTCACGTGTCTGCTCGCCCATGGCTTACTCCTCGCTCTCGGTGTTGCGAATCGCCCGTGCCCGCCCGCTCTTGCCCGGGCTGTCAAACCCCGCCACAGGCCCACGCCCGCTCAGCTTCCTCTCCAGCCGTGCCCGCTCCGCGGCCTTCTCCGCGTCGCTCCGCACCGCCAGCTCCGCACCCACCGCACCCCCCGCCGCCTTCACCGGCGCCGTACCCATGCCGTCGGGCACCTTGCCCGGGTTGTCCGAGTACACCACCACCACCCGCCACTCCGCACCCGTTTGCCCGCCCTGGGCGGCATACGCCGCCGCCTTCACCTTGCCCACCCGCAGGCTGCCGTTCATCGCGCCAGCCGTCTGCAGCGCGATCCGCCGGTCCATCACCGTCCAGCCACCCACCCGCTCCACGCCCAGCCGCTCGAACCACTGCCCCGGCTTCAGCGTCCGCGCCGCGATCACCACGTCAGACGGCGGCTTGTGGTACCTGGTCCTGGCCGCCGGCACCGGCGGTGCGGCCTGCTGTGCGGTTCGCACTTCGATCTTGGTTGCCCGCTGTCTGATCTCTGCCGTGTCGCTGCTCATCGTGTCGTTCCTTGCGATCGTGGTTGTCGTCCTGGTCCACTGTGGCGGGGCTGCCGCCCCGCCCGCCCCGCTGAAAGGCCCGCCACCGTGTCTCCACGGCGCCGGGCTCCGTGCCCCGCCAGGCCATGCCTTGCCACGCCACGCCATGCCTCACCTCAAATGCCCACGCCCGGCGTCTCCGCCGCCGTGGGCTCCATGCCTTGCCAGACCCGGCCAGACCTCACCAAACCCGGCCAAACCCCGCCAGACCGCAAATGCCCACGCTCGGCGTCTCCACCGCCGTGGGCTCCATACCTCGCCAGGCCCGGCCGTACCTCGCCATACCTCGCCATACCGAACCCCAAATGCCCACGCCCGGCGTCTCCGCCGCTGTGGGCTCCATGCTCCACCTGGCCGTGCCCCGCCTAGCCAGGCCATGCCACAAATCTCCCGCGGCCCGTCTCCGGCGCCGCGGTCGTTGCTCACGCCCCCGTCGCTGAGCCCGGCAGCTCGCGTGCCCGACGCGCTGCCCGCCGTTCCTCCAGCAGGTCCAGCGTGTCCACGTGCTTGGTCAGCATCGCCTCCATGCCGGCCATGGCCACCACCGC
>JAJTDF010000036.1 GCA_021294835.1 Planctomycetaceae bacterium | reverse complement strand
GCCCGCCGAAGGGCCGGTCGGCGTCATGCGTTGATGGTGATCCGCTGCCCGCCGAAGAACACGTTGTCCAGTTTGCTGACTTCCGCGATGGCACTCCCGGAGTCCACGATGGCGTACAGCCTGTACTCGCCCAGTGCGATGCCGGGGTTGTCCAGGAAGAACTGGTCCCAGTCGATGGTCCAGGCCTCATTGAGCGTGCTACCCGAGTAGCCCTGAGCGACATTGAAGGTAAACAGCGTGATGTCGTCGTCGTCCGCAATGCCGTCGCGGCTCAGCCGGATCTCCACGTCGAAGGCCGCAACGGTCCCCAGCAGGCCCTCACGCCGGAAGGAGAATGTTCCGCTGCCGCCCGCGTTCGCCCCGCCGCGGGTCAGCGTGGTGCCAGTGCCGATGTTCACGTTCGCAGCCTGCAGGTTCGGCGACGGCAGAATGCCGATGGTTACCGTGCCGCTGGAGCCTCCGGTCGGCGTCCTGTATGCCACCGCACCGGTGGTATCGACCGCCAGTGTCGCAGAGACGGCGCCGAAGGCCACATCACGCGTCGGCGTGAGGTTCACATCTACGAACGTGGCACCCGCCGGAATCACGGCGAAGTTCGAAAGCGTGTTGTAATCTGTACCGTTGATCGCCGTGCCCGAGATGGTGTAGTTCACCCGCTGGCTGGTCCGCAGATCGCCGCCGGTACGGGTGAAGCGGAACGTACCCGTGTTCACCGGGCTCGTCGCCGCCGCCAGGGCGTCGGTCGCGGCAACCGTCACCACCGCCTCGTTGTCAGCGACGCTCGCAGTTGCCTCGCGACTCGTGCCCACCGAGTAGTTGGCACCCTCGGTCAGAGTCAGCACCGCGGTCTCCGATGACTCGCCCACACTGTCATCGATCACGTTCAGCGTCACCGTCACCGTTGAGCGGCCCGCCGGGAAAACCACAAAGCCCGGTAGATCCCCGTAGTCGCCGCCCTGTATCGCCGTGCCCGACAACGTGTACGTCACCGCCAGGGGCAGCGTGGTCGATCCGCTGCGAGTGAACGTGAATGTTGCCGGACGCTGAGTCTGCCCTGTTGCCGCCTCAGACGCAGCCGCCCCGGTTGCTGCAACGGTGACCGTCGGGCGCGACACGGTGATGACCGCTGCGGTCGTTGCCGTGTTGTTGTTGGCCGCGGCTGCGTCGGTGATGTTGTTGTTGGAGTCGTTGCGATGCAGGATGAAGTATCGCCCGCTCGGGGTCGCTTCAGGAATGACCGCCGACTGGGCCGCGATCACGGTCTGCCCGGCCACCGAGCCCAACTGCCCGACCCCGATCGACTCACTGAACAACTCAACGTCCGACGGATCAAGCACGGCATCGCGAGACAGCACCAGTGTCCGCGTGTAGGCAACGGTCGTGCTCGCCGTGCCCGCATTGCCGTGCTGCGTGAAAACCGTCAGTGACTGCCCCGGCGACACCGTCTGCGCGACGCCCGCCACCCCAGAGAACAAGTCGCGGCCGGTTCCGGTCCCCGGAGTGATCGTCACAGCAAGGCCCGTCAGGCTCGGAAGCAGGTTGTTTGCCTCGCTCGCCTCCTCCAACAGGCCGCCCGGATCCAGCCGCACGAACAGCCTGTAGGCGCCCGGCGTCACCGTACGGGGCACCACCGTGCCGAACGGCAAAGACACCGACTGCCCGGCCGCCAGGTTGCCCACGCTGCCTGTCGCGATCACGATGTCGTCACCGTTGCCGACGGTCTGATCGGTCGAGAGTACCACAGTGAATGGGCTGATGCCGCTGGCAACCTGACCGCCGTTGCGAATGGTGATCGCCGAGTTCAATGCCTGCCCGACGGCGGCCGTCGTGCCGCGGACCGACAGCGAACCCGCCAGGTCCGCACGCTGAATGGTGATCTGTCCGGCCGACACGGCCACGTCGTCCGTCGCATCTCCCGCGACCGCGGCCTGCCGCATCAGCACGCGATACGTCCCCGCCGGAGTGGACGGCGGTACCACGATGGACTCCTGATTGATCAGAATGAACCCGCCGGTCGCCAGCGTGCCCGGCAGATCAAGCGTCGGCGTCAACGCGACGTCGTCCGTGTCACCGAAGGTGTTGTTGAGCGACAGAACAAACTGCGGCGTGCCCAGCGGGTTCGCCGTCGTTGCACCTTGGTTGAAGATGCCGTAATCGATCGACACCGTCGTCCCCGGAGCAACCCGCTGCGTCGCGGTGTTCACAAAGCCGCGGGTGTCCGCACGGGCCGGAATGGCCGGCGACGCGGCACGGACCGTCAGCGTGGCAGTGGCGTTCGCCACGTTGTTGGCTTCCCCAGCCGCGCCCTCGTTGATGTCTCCTTGCGGATCCAGCGTGACCCGCATCGTGTACGAGCCAACCGGAGCATTGTCCGGAACCGGAATCTGAATGTTGCTCAGCGTCACTGAGCCGCCCGCCCGCAGGCGGTCAATGCCCGGCGACACGAAACTCACCGTCACCGGCCCGCCCATCGGCGCCCCCCCGCCCACCCGCTGGAACGTGATCAGTGCCGTTCCAGGCAAGTCGTCAGTGTCCAGCGCTCCGGCATTCCGAAGTGTGATGGTCGCGGTCACCACTCCGCCCTGCGCGACGCTGCCGCCGCCGCCGGTGATGGTCACCTGAAGGTCCGGGCGGCCGACGGTGATATCCGCCGCCGCTGCGACATTGATGTTGTTCCCCTCGTTCCGCTCCAGGAACTCGTTGAGAGCATCGATCACCGTCAGCAGGCGGTAGGTGCCCTGCGCGATCCCGCCCGGAATCGTCAGTGTCGGCGTGATCGTCACGTTCGAGCCAACCGACACCTCTTCCGTAACATCTTCGCTGCCAATCTCCACGTCATCCGCGTTGCCATAGATCGCATCGGTTGACAGCACGTACCTCACCGAGATCGGACTGATCAATGATCCCGCGGCTCCGGCCAGAGACCGCAGCGTCGTGGTCACGTCAAGGTCCGCGCCGGGCAGCAGCGATCCCGGGGTGTATGCGGTCAGCCCGGTCAGATCGACCGATCCACCGCCGGTGGCGTTGATCACCACCTGCGGCCCCGTTGTGGCGAACGTGTTGTTTGTGCTGTTGCTTTCCACGATCGCGCCGGCCGGATTCACTCTTGCCAGCAGGAAGTACACGCCGGTCGCGCCGCCGGGGATCGCGAACGTCGTGTCCGACGTAGCCAGCGCCCGCGCCTGGCCGACCGCCAGACCCGCGTCGAACGACGCCGTCCCCAGCGCCAGATCATCCGCGTTGCCGAACACGCTGTCGCGGCTGAGCACAAAGTCGGTCACCACCGTCGTGCCGTTGCTCACCGCCAGCGTGCCTCCGTTCCTCACCGAGGCCGAGAAACGCACGTTCTGCCCGGTGTTGAACGGCCCGCCCGGCACGGTCACTCCGGTCAGCGCCAGGTCTGCCGCACGCACCGTGAACCCCTGCGAGCGGCTGTTGTTCGATTCATTGGACTCGGTGACGGTGTTGGTCACATCCGCTACCGCAAACAACGTGTAGGAACCCGCCGTGCCGCCGGGGACCGTAAACGCTCGCTCGTTCGCCGCCGGCGTAAAGGTCGCACCCGCGTTTATCGCAGGTATGTTCACCGCGTCGACGACCTGATCATCGCCGTTGCCCAGCACCGCGTCGCGGCTGAGCAGCACCCGGAAGGTGCTGACGCCCGCGTTGGTCGTTCCGGCGTTGCGCAGCGACAGGCTGTAGTTCACCACTTGCCCAGGATTCACCGTCGTCGGGGCACTGAATGACGCAATCTGAAGATCCGCCGTCATCAACTGCCGTTGCTCGAGCTGCTCCAGCAGATCGACCGTCCTCGGCCGTCCGGACTCCGCCGACAATGCAGGACGCAGGGCAGACTGACCGGTACCGAACAGGGAAGCGAGACGCTTTGGGGTCAAAACCATTCCAATCTCCAGCAGCGAAAAAAGTGGGCGAATCAGGGGCAGATCCGGATGAGCCGGCAAAGGGGATCCCATGTCGGACATATCCCTTCCGTTCCAGTACGGAGGGCCCCAAATCGATCACCGACTCCGGTGAATCGGTCGTGAGGTTAACCCGACCGAGAGCGACACATCGGCCCGCGCCCCTCAACCTGAGCACATGTCGGGCATTCCCCCTTATCCAAACAAAAAGCAAACACTTTGATACTGTTTGCCCTGTTCCCCCTCCATCCCCGGACCAACCCCATCCAGTTGGGGCCCTTTCAGCTTTCTGAGCGATCAATCGCCCTCCGCCCGCCGCTCTGCATTCCACCAGCACCCCCGTCCGGCCAACCTGATCCTCTCGCAAGGCCTGCTCCAAGCCACAAAGTCTCGCCCACTCGGCATCCGACTTCCCGCTGTCCAGCCTGGATCGCTGACCGCGCATCTCACCACATCCCCCTGAGGCAATCGCCCCCCGCTCATCCTGGAAAATGCACTGCCGCATCATCTGGCCGTCCGTCCCTGCACCCGCAGGTGGAAGGTTCAGCGGTTCGATATTGACCCTTCCTGCCCGTGTACCCTTTGGTCAGTCCGTTCGTTTCGCCCGCCCGCTCGCCCGGAGTTCCCATGCCTCTCACCGCCAACGGAGCCGCCACCGCACATTCCACCCTCGGCGCCGACCTCCACGCCGCCCCCGAGGTGCACTCGGCGATTGACACTCTGGTCGCCGAGGTCGCCGCCCGTTCCGCCCGGCTGACCGGTGCTCGCCCGCCACGGGCCGAGCTCAAGGAGACCTACGAGAGTTTCATGAAGCGTGCCGCCGACGTGCGTGGTCGCGCTCTGCTCTATCCCTACCTCGGTTCAGGTCTGGGAAACGGCGCTCTGGTTGAGCTCATGGACGGCTCGGTCAAGTGGGACATGATCAGCGGGATCGGCGTCCACTTCTTCGGTCACTCTGACCCTGAGAACATCCGCCACAGCCTCGCCGGTGCACTCTCCGATACCGTCATGGAGGGCAACCTTCAGGCAAACTTCGACCATTATCAGTTCGGCGAGACCCTCCTCTCGCTGGCCAAGCGCAACAGCCGTCTGGCCCACTGCTACGTCAGCACCTCCGGCGCCATGGCCAACGAGAACGCTGTCAAGGTCTGCTACCAGAAGCATGCCCCCGCCAGCCGCGTCATCGCCTTCAAGGACTGCTTCATGGGCCGCTCGGTCACCATGAGCCAGATCGGCGACGCCGCCGCCAACCGCGTCGGCGTTCCCCTCTCCACCCAGGTCGACTACATGCCCTTCTACGACCTCGTCGCCGCTCAGCGCATGGGCAAGAAACGCTACATCGACATGGCCGTCTGGCACCTCATGCAGTACATCGAGCGGTATCCCAAGCAGCACGCCTGCTTCATCTTCGAGCTCATCCAGGGCGAAGGCGGCTTCAACGTCGGTGACCGAGAATGGGCCGAAGAGCTGATGAAGTGCTGCAAGGCCCACTCCATCGCCGTCTGGGACGATGAGATCCAGACCTTCGGTCGCACCGAGCAGATGTTCGCCTACGAGATGTTCGACCTCGGCCAGTACGTCGACGTCTTCTGCGTCGGCAAGATGACCCAGATCTGCGCCACGCTGTTCACCCCCGAGTACAACCCCGGCCCCGGCCTGCTCTCCGGCACCTTTACCGGCGGCCCCGCCCTCTTCGCCACCGGCACCCGCGTGCTCGAACGCCTCCGCGACGGCAACTTCTACGGTCCCGACGGCGCCTTCGCCCGCCACCACGCCCTGTTCCGTCAGCACGCCAAGGCCCTGGCCGCCAAGCACCCCGAATGGTTCCCGCCGGTCACCGGTCCCTTCGGGCCCGCGGTTGACGACATCGTCGGCGGCGTCGGCGGTATGATGCGATTCACCCCCTTCGGCGGCAACAAGGACAAGATCAACAAGGCCTGCAAGACCATGTTCGAAGAGGGCGTCGTCGCCTTCTACTGCGGACACGGCCCCTACCACCTGCGCATGCTCCCCCCGCTGCCGGTGTTCAAGGAATCCGACTGGCCCGCGGTCTTCCAGTGCATCGAGCGGGGCCTCGCCCGCGCCGCCCAGTAATTTATTCAGCCGCTCCCCCGGCGGGCCGCCACGCGGCCGTCCACATCCGCCCCCCCGTCCGCTTTCGCACCAGCGGCAACTGCTGCCCCGTGCGCTTGCGAATCCACCTCGCCTCAGCATAACCGCACCATCGTCACCGGCGCCCCTGCCGGTCAGCCTCGGCCCCCACGCTCCGCACGGTGCCGCGCCCACCGCTCCCGCGTGATCGTGTACAGCACGTCATCCTCGAACCGCTCCCCCTTCTTCCACGCCTGCTCGCGTCCCCGCACCATCCCCACCTTCTGCATCACCCGCCCCGACGCCTCGTTCCACGCAAAGTGACCCGCCCACACGCTGTTGAGCTTCAACTCCTCCATGCAGTAATCCACCACCGCCCCCACCGCCTCCGTCGCGTACCCATGGCCCCAGTGGTCCGGATGCAGCATGTAGCCCATTCCCGCCGCCTCATGCTCGGTGTTGATCCAGATCCCCACGTCACCCAGCACCCGCCCCGTCTCCCGCTCGGTGATCAGCCAGTTCACACGCTTGCCGGTCCGCACACCGGCCGCCGCCCTGGCCACCTGCCACGTGCCCAGCCACGGCGGCGCCGGATGCTTCAAGCTCAGCGTGCCCCTGGCCACCTGGGCGCTGCTCACCACCCGCTGCACCGCCTCCGCGTCGCCCTGCTCCGCAGCCCGCAGCACCAGCCTCGCCGTCGTCAGCATCGGAACCTTCGCCGGGACCACTGGCCGCTCCGCCCACACCCCGCGGCACACTTCCTCCGCCGGCCCCGTCATCGCCACACCCTGCCCTGACGCAAGCCCCCGCCACGCGATCCGCAACTCCCCACCCGGCAACACCGCCGTCACCGCCGCGTCGCCTGACAGCACCCCACGCAACACGCCCGCCACCACCACCGCGCACGCCCCCGTCCCGCAGGCCTGCGTGAAGCCCGCGCCCCGCTCCCACGTCAGCATCTCCACCCGGCTCGGCGTCACCACCCGGGCCAGATGGATGTTCGCCCGTCGCGGGAACGCACTGTGCCGCTCCAGCGAGGCCATCCTCGCCGCCAAAGCAGCGCTGAATCCCGCGTCCAGTACCGGCCCATCGACAAACCACACCGCGTGCGGGTTGCCCATGCTCACCGGCGTCATCGCGCCCCAACTCTCCGCCCCCGGCACAAGCCACGCCGCCGCCTCAACGATGCGACCGCCCGGCCCCAGCCGGCTCATCTCTACCGGCACCTCCGCCGGCTCAAGCACCGGCACCCCCATGTCCACCGTCGCTTCGGCCACCAGGCCCGTCGCGTCGGTGTGGCAGGTGATCGCCAGCACCCCGCGCCCCGTCTCCACCATCAATGGCTGCCGCCTGAACCCCAGTTCATCGTGCGCGATCTTCGCCACGCACCGCACCCCGTTGCCGCACATCTCGCTCTCGCTGCCGTCAGCGTTGAACATCCGCATCCGCACCTGCGCACCGGCCTTCGCCCCCGCCTCCGTCGGCAGACATACCAGAATCAGGCCATCACTGCCGATCCCCCGGTGGCGGTCGCTCATCGCCCTGGCCAGCTCCGGCAGGTCCGCCCGTTCAGCCAGTTCCGGCCTGTGCACCGCGTCCAAATAGACGTAGTCGTTGCCGATGCCATGCATCTTGATGAAGTCCATCCTGTCGCGCTCCCGCCCACCCCAGCGTGCCCGTGCTCACCTCAGGCCCCCGCAATGTCCCACACCACCACCGCCCCCACCACCAGCAGCCCGATCGCCGTCGCCAGTTTGATCCGCCCCGCCACCACATCAATCGGCATCCCCGCCAGCGGCACCCCCACCAAACCTTGCAGCCGATCCACCCGCGTGGAGATCGACCCGTGCCGCCAACTGAACCGATCCCGCCGGATGTGGTTGTGGGCCGCGACCGACTCCAGCGCCGCCGCCATCGTCCACGCCCCCGCTTCGGTCACCACGCAGCCCGGCGCTGCAACCCCGCCCGCCTCGCCGATCTCCACTCCGCCACCGGGCGTGGTCAGCCTCCGCGAGAGCATCGCCGCCGCAAACGCGTCCGCCTGCCATTCAAACCGCCGACTCACCCAACCGAAGCACACCAGCCCCACCACCAGCGCCGCCACCGACAGCCCCATCTCCCCCAGCCCCCGTCCGCCCGCCACCGCCCACGAAGCCGCCCCCATCGCCTCTGCCGCCGAAGCTGCCCCCCGCAACGCCAGATCGCCCGCGATCGCCACCAGGCCGCAACTGGCAATCATCGCCCCCAGCAGCCACGCCACATGCCGCTTGGCCACATGGGCGATCTCGTGCGCCATCACCGCCTCCACCTGCTGCCACGGCAGCGTCTCCAGCAGCGCATCGGTCAGCAGAATGTACCGCGACCGCGCCGTCACCCCCAGCACCGCACCATTCACAAGGCTGTTCCGCGTCCGCCACACCAGCAGCCGCCGCACACGGATCCCCGCCAGCCGGCACATCTCCAGCAATTTCTCGCTCATCTGCCCGCTGGGCATCGGGGCCGTGTCCCACACCCGCCGCAGCACCAGCGGCGTCACCACCACCACCACCGCGATGCCCGCCAACTGCCCCAGCCCCTGCATCGCCGCCAGATGATCATCCGCAGCCAGCCATCGCCCCACGTCACCCACCCAGCCGCCCCGAGTCCCTCCGGCCCCGGCGCCATACTTCGCCCACCTCACCAGCGCCGCCGAGACCACCTCGCCCCACACCAGCAGCATCACCACCGGCGCCAGCACGATCGCCAGTTGGTTCCTCGCGTTCAGTAGCAGATACTCACCCAGCGACAACGCCGGGTGCACCGTCCGGCCCTCATCCAGCCACCGCACCACCATCGCATCGTGCATCCGCCGCTCAATGCGGAATCTCGCCGCCCACCCCAGAAAGATCGCCGCCAGCACCGGGCTCACCGCCAGCGCCTCATCGGCCAGCACCACATCCCCCATCCGCTCCCGCCACCACTCCACCCAGCCCAGCCCGAACACCATCACCCAGTGCCACCCCACCACCAGCCCCCGGTGTAGTTCCACCATCCGCTCCGCCCGCACCACCGCCCGCATCGCCCGACCCGCACCCGCCGCACCCTCCCCGCCGCCCGCGTCCATCCGCCGGGCCGCACCGCGGCACACCCACTCCAGCCACAACCACCCCACCACCGCCGGCCCGAAGCCCAGCGCCAGCATCCACCCGTCATCCAGCCCGGGCGACAGCACCAGCCCTCGCTCGGACAAGAGCACCGCCCCCATCGTCAAGATCAGCAGAACGTGCAGCACGCCGGGTCCTTAGCGCTCCGTCGATCTCAGCAGCCCCAGATCAAGCCGCACGCCCCCCGGCTGGAAGAAGTCCACGTTCAGCCGCCCAGGGCCGACCGGCGTCACCACCAGACAGTTCCGCCCGTGGTTGTTGGCGAACTCGCTGTCCCCCGGCCCCGGCCCGGCGTACTCCCGGTTGCTCACCTTCTGGGCATGAAAGTGGTACACCGCCAGCGCATAGCCGCCGGCCCGCATCATCGTCTCCGGAGCTACAAACCGCTCGTCACCAAACCGCTGCGTCCCCCGAGGCTTGAACAGCGTCGCCCGCGCCGCCCGGCTTCCCGCCACGCCCTCGAGCAGCCCGCCGTACTCCGTGCTGCCGTCGGCCCGATCTTCTTCCGACTGCTTCCACAACACCCCGCCCAGACCGGGCGTCTTCAGAGCCTCATCCAGCACCAGCACGCTGAGCGCATCGCCCCAGGCCATCCGCTTCCGCCACCAACTCAGGCTCTCCGGAATCCCCTGCGAGTCCGCAGCCACGCCCGTCCCCGACCGCTCCACGGTTTCCCGCCCCTTCAGCCGACCCGCCAGTTCATCCAGCAGTTGCTCCCGCCCCATCGCAAGCCACGTCGGCTGGTGCTCCGCCGCCCACCGCACCGGCTCGGCATGTCGCAACGCCAGCCCGGCCCGCTGCTCGGTGCTCAGCCCGGCAACCACACCGCGCACCTGCTCCCACCACGCCCGGCGTGCCGCGCCGTCCGCCGCCGAGAAGTCCCGCAGTTGCTCCAGCCACTCCAGTTGCTCCCCCGTCACCGGAACACAGCCAAGATCCCGCGCCGCCGCACGCACATGCTCCACCATCGCGTCCCCGCCGGCCGTGTTGGCCGCCAGCGCCCGCGTTCGCATCTCCCCACTCGCGTCCAGCCGCCCCAGCAGTTCCCACGCCGCCCGCCTCGCCCGCTGGCCCCGCTCCGCCGCCTCCGGACCCGAGCCATCCGGCCCCTGGCTCACGAACACCTCCAGCACCACCTCCTCAACCGGTCGCCCCCCACCCAGCGCCGCCAGCGCTGCCCGCTCCGGCCGCTGGCTGTCCTCGCGAGGCGACGGTCGAGACCACGATCGCACCAGCCCCGGGATGAACTCCTTCCAGCCGCCCGCCGCCGCGCGCTCGGCAATCGCCCGCACCATCTCCTCGTCCCGCTCCAAAGGCAGCCGCAGCCGCAGCGAGTTCCGCGTATCCGACTGCCCCAGGTCGGCAGCGTCCAAAAGCAACAGGTCCATGGCCTGCACGCGAACCTTCAGCGGATACTGCGGCCCCCACACCAGGTCCTTCAGCCGCTCCCTGGCCGTCCGCCGCTCTTGCGGGCCCACTTGCCCGGCCGCCCATATCGCCTCCACCGCGTCCCGCTGAGCCCGCTCCGTGCTGCTTGGGGTCTTCAGCACAGCCACCGGGTCCGCTGCCGCCTTCTGACCGCCCCCGGAGCCGGCGCAGCCCGACACCATCAGAATCCCGCCCACGGCCGCTGCCAGATGCCGGCACATCCCGCCTCGAAACGTTGTCCGCTTGTTCATGCGGGCGAACCATAGCGAACACGCCCGCCCCTCCGGCCACCCTCGCCCCATCACCACGCCCCGGCGACCTCCTCACTACAGTCTGCCCCGTGCCCAGCACACCCCCTTCCAACCCGTCAGTCCACGAGCGTGTCAGCCGCATCATCGCCCTCATCCGTCCTGCCGTGCAGGCCGACGGCGGCGACCTTGAACTTGTGGACATCACCGATGCCGGTATCGCCCGCATCCGGCTCCACGGCGCCTGTGTCGGCTGCCCCTCTTCCAACGTCACCCTCAAGACCGGCATCGAACGCAACCTTCGAGATCACATCCCCGAAATTAAGGGTGTCCAGTCGGTGGATTGATTGTGGGAGCGTGGGGATGGGTCCGAATACTTCAGTGCTCGACCAGTTATCCACGGCCAAGATACCGTTCAAAATACAAACAAGCACCCCTCGGGCTTTCGAATTGGGGAATTCGGGGGTATATTGACGATGCCAGACGTTCGCAATCGTCCGCGCCACGGCGCGAGGACAGGAGGTCCGCATGCTGGTCGTCACGCGGCGAGAAGGTGAAGAGGTGGTCATCGGTGATCCGCGGAACCCGCTGGGGGTGGTCCGCATCGCCTCCATCCGAGGGGACCGCGTCCGCATCGCGTTCGACTTCCCTCGAACAATTCAGGTCAACCGCAGCGAAGTCGCCAACCAGATCACCGGGGACGCGCCCGCTGACAGTGCGCCGCCAGCCGCCGACAATGGATTTACCGCGCCGGCAGCTCAGACAGACACCGCCGGCAAGCTCCCGGGCAAGCCTGAGACCGAAGACCGCCCCGCGGTCATCGGCACCATCCGGCCTCGCCAGATCGCCGGTGGCTGAGTCCTCCGGCCGACCTCAACCTCATCCGTCCCCTCCGCCCCGCTCCTCGGGGCGGCTTTGTTTGGGGCTTTGCGCTCGGGCCAGACTGTCCCGCCATCCGCGTCAGTACCCTCTGCCCGCGTGCCTGACCTGCCCAGCCCCAACGCGTCCGCCCCATCGCCTACCTGGCGCGAGCTCTTCTCCACCTTCGCCGGCATCGGGCTGGCCTCCTTCGGCGGGCCCACCGCCCAGATCGCCGTCATGCACCGCGAACTGGTCGAACGTCGGGGATGGCTCTCCGAGCCCCGCTTCATGCACGCGCTCAACTTCTGCATGCTGCTGCCCGGCCCTGAGGCCATGCAGTTGGTCACCTACAGCGGCTGGCTGCTCCGGGGCGTCGCCGGTGGCCTTCTGGCCGGCGTGCTGTTCATCGCCCCCGGCTTTGTCGCCCTCCTGGCCCTGAGCATCCTGTACGTCACCGCGGGGCAGACAACAGCCTTTCAGGGCCTGCTCTTCGGCCTGCAGGCCGCTGTCCTCGCCCTGGTGGTACAGGCCGCCATGCGTATCGGCCGTCGCATGCTCCGGGGCTGGCTGCCCGTGCTGCTCGCCTCCGCAGCCTTCGCATCCCTGCTGGCCGCCGCCCCCTTCCCTGCGGTCATCGCCGCCGCAGCCGGCATCGGCCTGCTCGTCGGCAAGCTCCGCCCGGCCCTGCTCGCCGGCCCCCACGCCGCTGATCACAACGCCGACCTCGCCGACCCGCCACCGCCCCCGCTGCTCCGCACCATCACGACCGCTGCCGTCTGGACGACGCTTTGGCTCGGCCCCCTCCTCGCCCTGCTGCTCTGGCTGGGGCCGTCCAACGTCTTTTCCGCCCAGGCGGTTTTTTTCTCCAAGACCGCGCTGGTCACCTTCGGCGGCGCGTACGCCGTTCTCGCCTACGTGGCCCAGCAGGCCGTCGAGGTGTACCAGTGGGTCACGCCCGAACAGATGCTCGCCGGCATGGGCATGGCCGAGACCACGCCCGGCCCGCTGATCATGGTGCTCCAGTTCGTCGCCTTCCTCGGCGCCGCCGCCCAGCCCGGCCCGCTTACGCCCGTCACCGCCGGCGTTCTTGCCTCGGTGCTGGCCACCTGGGTCACCTTCGTGCCGTCGTTCATGTTCATCTTCGTCGCCGCGCCCTACGTGGAAGCCCTCCGCCGCAGGCCTGCCCTCACCTGCATGCTGACCGCCATCACCTCCGCCGTCGTCGGCATCATCCTCAGCCTCGCTGCCTGGTTCGCCGTTCACACGCTGTTTGCGGCCACCACCGTCCTCACACTGGGCCCCATGCGCGTTCATCTGCCCCAGTGGACATCCGTCAACCTCCCCGCCCTTCTGCTCGCACTGCTCGCCGGCCTCCTGCTCTGGCGAAGCCGATTTCATGTCCTCCTGATCATCCTCATCGTCGTCGCGCTCGGTGTCTTCTGGCGATCGCTCGCCCCTTGATTTCCGGGCGGGCACAAACAAACAGCCCCGCCCGGCTCGCCGAACGGGGCTGACCTTCCACCTGATCGTTTCCATTCCGACCGGGCGATCGCCCCCCTCCCAACGGGCTCACTTCCCGCAATAGTCAATCACCCGCGCCAGTTCGTTACGAAGCTGATGCCGGCTGACCACCCGATCCACGATGCCCGCCGACAGCAGATACTCCGCCCGCTGGAAGCCCTCGGGCAGATCCTGCCGGATCGTCTGCTGGATCACGCGCGGACCGGCAAAGCCGATCAGCGCCTTGGGCTCCGCGAAGTGGATGTCCCCCAGCATCGCGAAGCTCGCCGTCACGCCGCCCGTCGTGGGGTCGGTCATCACGCTGATGAACAGCCCGCCCTTGTCGTGGAACCGCGCCAGCGCCGCCGACGTCTTGGCCATCTGCATCAGCGACAGCCCCGACTCCTGCATGCGGGCGCCTCCCGAGCACGACACGACGATCAGCGGAAGGTCCCGCTCCGTCGCCGTCTCGATCGACCGCGTCACCATCTCCCCGACCACCGAGCCCATCGACCCCATCATGAAGCTCAGGTCCAGGCAGGCGAGCATCGCCGCCCGGCCCTTAATAAACCCCGTACCCGCCAGACACGCCTCGAAGGCCTCGCCCTTGGCCGCCTCCGCCTTCAGGCGGTCGGCATACGGCTTGAGGTCCTTGAACTTCAGCGGGTCGGTCGACCGCAGCCCGGTGAACATGGGCTCAAACGTGTTCGGGTCCGTGAGCTGCCGCACCCGCTCGGCCGCGCCGATGCGGAAGTGGTGCTGACACTCAGGGCAGCAGTGAAGGTTGGCCTCCATCTGCTTTCGGTACACCATCTGTTCGCACGAGGGGCACCGAAGCCAGAGCCCCTCCGGGATCACATTCCGCCTTTGAACCTTCACTTCCGTCCACGAGCGATTGGCGGTCTTGGTCATGCATGACTCCTGAACAGGCCTCTTTCCCCCACTCCGCTCCAACATCCCCGCAAAACCCGCAAAGCCCCCCGCACGATGTTGGGAGCCCGCCGGTCCCCGTTCCGCGTGCATCCTGCACCGCAGACGAGCACACCGACGACGCCGAGTGTATGGCCCGACCACCCCGCGGCTTCATGCAACCTAAACAAACCCCAAATGTCCGAGAAGTTCCTGCGAACTTCCCCGACTTCACCCGGCCAGTTCCCGTCCACGATCCCTCGCCGCTTCCACCGCCCGCGCGAACACGCCGCGCACATCCGCCCCCTCCAGCACCCGCAGCCCCGCCGCCGTCGTCCCACCCGGGCTGGTCACCCGCTCCCGCCACACCGCCGCCCCCACCGCCTCCCTTTCCAGCAAGCTCCCCGTCCCGATCAGCGTCTGCTCAGCCATCTGCCTGGCCACCGGCCCCGGCAACCCCACCCGCTCCCCCGCCGCCGCCAGCGCCTCCACCACCAGGCACACATACCCCGGGCCCGACCCCGCCACCGCCGTAAACGCGTCGAACAGGTCCTCTGGCAGTTCCACCACCGCCCCCAGCGACCCAAACAGCCGCGTCACCCACGCCACATCCGCCGCCGTCGCCCCCTGCCCCCCGCACACCGCCGACATCCCCCGCCCCGTCAGCACCGCCAGATTGGGCATCACCCGCACCACCCGCACGCTCCCCACCCCGCCGCCGCCGTCGCCCCCGAGCGCCGCCGCGATCACCCCCGTCGGCTTGCCCGCCATGATCGACACCGCCATCTTCCCCCCCATCTTCCCAGCCACCTCCGCCGCCACGGTCCCAAACACCTGCGGCTTGGTCGCCAGCAGCACCACCCCATCCGCCCCCAGCATCCCCACCGCCTCCGCCGCCGTGCCCACCGCATCCACCGGCGATGGCCCGCTCCGCCACACCCCCCGCTTGGCCTCGTCCGGGTCCGCCACCACCACCTCGCCCGGTTGCAGCAGCCCGGCCGCCAGCGCCCCCCGCACGATCGCTCCGCCCATGTTCCCCGCCCCCAACACCGCCAAACGCTTCTGCATCATGTCCGAGGGTACTCGTCCATCGCGTCGCCCCCTCCGCCGGGTGCGCTCGCTGCACGCCGGTACCCTGACCTGTACAGAGCCAGCACGATCTGTGCCGCCACCAACCAGCCAACCGCCGCGTGCGAAGGACCTGCCCCGCATCGGCCCGGCCCGGCCCGCTCATCGGTCCGGTCGCGCCACGGGTCACCTCTACCGGCTGAACACCAGGCCCGCCTTCCCGCCCGCCGTCAGCGTCAGCGTCCGCCCGTCCTGCGACAGCGTCCAGCCGTCCACCTTGTCCAGCATCCCGAGGAAGTCCGTCTCCAGCCGCATCAACTCCGGCGGCCCCGCCATCCGCGTCGCGATCGCCGGCCCGAACTTCAGCTTGCCCTGATCCAGCCCGGTTGCATCGAGCGCCGCCGAGTACCGGTTCACCCCCGCCAGCCCCGCCGCGCGGCTGAACCCCTCATCAAACTGCAGCGTTGGCCCGCCCCGCTCGCCCCCGCCCGCCGGCAGGCTCACCGCCCGCCCATCCACGCTCTTGAGCGTCCACTCCCCCGCCAGCCGGCTCCGCACCCCCGCCTCGCTCTGCCCGCCGCCGGTGGTCGCACACCCGCCCAGTGTCCCCATCACCAGCCCGCCCGCCACCACCAGCATCAGTCCCGCCGCCGTCACTTGGGTCAACCGCATACGCATGCATCCTCAAGAGCCACAACACCCACACTCCGCCCACTTCCGCAGCCCACCACCAACCGTAGCCGCCCGCGCCAATCATGCCACGTGCCTGAACACCCCCCCGCCCAGCGTCTGGTCTTTGGCGGCATGTCCGGAACCAGCCTCGACGGCCTGGACATGGTCGCTGTCCGGCTGCACGGCCACGGCCTCTCGCCCGACCTCCAGGCCGATGTCCTCGCCGCCGTCAGTCTCCCGCTGGGCTCACTCGGCGAGCACCTGCGCGACCTGGCCGAGAGCCGCCCCTTCACCGCTGCCGACATCGCCTCGCTGCACCGCCGCTTCGCCGACCTCCACGCCGACGCCGCCGAGGCCCTGACCGCCAAACTCGGCCAGCGGCCCGACCTGCTGGCCATCCACGGCCAAACCGTCTACCACAGCCCGCCCCACTCCTGGCAGCTCGCTGACCCCACACCCCTGGCCCGTCGCCTCGCCTGCCCCGTGGTCTTCAACCTCCGCGCTGCAGACATAGCCGCCGGTGGCCAAGGCGCCCCCATCACCCCGCTGGCCGACTGGGTCCTGTTCCGCAACGCCACCGCGGCCCCCGCACACGCCCGTCCCGCCATCGCCGTTGTCAACCTCGGCGGATTCGCCAACTTCACCCTCCTCCCCGCCGCCCGCTCCACGCCGGCCGAGGAGTGGGCAGCCATCTCCGCCGGCGACATCTGCGCCTGCAACCACATCCTCGACACCATCGCCCGCCGCGTCCTCGGCGTGCCCTACGACACCGACGGCGCCGCCGCCGCCCAGGGCGAGGTGGACGAAGAAGCCCTTGACGACCTCCGAGGCATCCTCACCGCCCAGACCCGCCCCGGCCGCTCGCTGGGCACCGGCGACGAAGCCATGAGCTGGGTCGGTCGCCACCGCACCCGCTTGGAAGGCCCCCACCTGGCCGCCACCGCCTGCGAGGCCATCGCCGAAACCATCGCCGCCGCCCTGCTGCAGCACACCCAAGCCGCCGAACTCCCCGCGCTGACCATCCTCGCCGGGGGCGGCGCCCGCAACCAGACCCTCCAGCGTGCCCTCGCCGCCGCCGCCTGCTCCCGCGTCCTCCGCAGCGATGCCCTCCCGGCCGAACTCGGCGGCATGGCCCCCGAGCACCGCGAAGGCGCTGCCATCGCCGTCCTCGGTGCCCTCTGCCAGGACCGCGTCCCCATCACCCTGCCGCAAGTCACCGGCTGCCCGGCATCCCAGCCGCCCGTCGGCGGAACATGGGTTTATCCTCCTGCCCCGTGAGCACCCCCGCTTCCCATCCATCCTCGTCCGCCCTTCCGCCCGATCGCGCCCACATCGCCACCGAGCAGCGCAACCCCCACACCCTGGGCCTGCACCGCCTCTCCGTCGCCCAGTGCGTCCAGACCATCAACCAGGCCGACGCCCAGGTCATCGCCGCCCTCCAGCACGCCGGCCCCGCTCTCACCGATTTCATCTCCGCCGCCGAACCGCGATTCCTCGCCGGCGGCCGCCTGATCTACTTCGGCGCCGGCACCTCCGGCCGCCTCGGCGTGCTCGATGCCTCCGAAGCACCGCCCACTTTTCAGGTGCCCCCCGGCCGCATCATCGGCATCATTGCCGGAGGCGATTCGGCCCTCCGCATCTCTTCAGAAGGCCGCGAGGACGAGCCCGACGGCGTCGAGCCCGAACTCCGCACCCTGGCCATCACCGACCGCGACACCCTCTTGGGCATCGCCGCCGGCGGAACCACGCCGTACGTGCAAGGCGGCGTCGCCGTCGCCAAACGCCTCGCCCCCGGCTGCCTCACCGGCATGCTCGTCTGCTCCGCGGTTGACAAGCCCGCCGCCTGCGACCACCTCATCGTCCTGCCCACCGGCCCAGAAGTCCTCACCGGCTCCACACGCATGAAGGCCGGCACCGCGACCAAGCTCGCCCTCAACACCATCTCCACCACACTGATGATCCGCTCCGGCCGCGTCTACCAGAACCTCATGGTCGACCTTCGCGCCAGCAACGCCAAGCTCCGCGATCGCGCCGCCCGCATCGTCACCATGCTCACCGACCTCCCGCGAGAGAACGCCTTCTCCCTCCTCGACTCCGCGGCCGGATCCGTCAAGTGCGCCGTGCTCATGCACCGCCGCAGCCTCACCCGCGACGCCGCCGAGGCCGCCCTTGCCGCCGCCGGCGGCCGGCTTGATGTTGCCCTGGGCGAAACCGCCTCGGGTTGAGGTCCGACCTCACAGCACCCGCTTCTCCCCGGCAGCGATCTTCGCAACGCTCAGTCCGCGCAGATCCTCCGGATACAACGCCGTCGTCGGCGGCAGTTCCAGCACGCAGTCCGGCTCCCCGCCGGCGCTCATCGGCACCACACCGCCCAGCCCCGCCTTGGCCAGCCAGTTGGACGCCCGCCGGGTCTGGATCTGCCGGCAAGTCGCCGGCGAGTCGGCCCCCTCAGCGTTCTTGATCGGCGCAAACTCGTCCACGCGGTCCGTCTCAAGCACGATCGACCGCCCGCCCTCGCACAAGGGCAGCGCATCAAACACGAACGTCTCCAGCTTGATCGCGTTGGGCTTCTCCGGGCTCACCGGCTGCCCGGTCACAAAGTCCGCATGCGCGACCTTCTTCTCCGCCCGGTGATACGGCAGGCTGAACCCGCCCGCACCGGCGTTGAGCTTCCGCACAAACGCAACCGAGATCACATGCACCGCGATCGACCCCGCGTCGAACGTCAGTTGCCCGTCGGCATTGGTCTTCTTGCTCAGGGTTTCGGGCATGTCGCTGTACTCCACCACCGCCGTCTTCCCGCCCACCTTGCACAGCACGCCCACCTTTTCCGCCGCGTGCGCCTTGCGCACCATCTTGCTGCTCATCTCGCCCGACGAATCCGGGGCAAAGCGGTGCAACCCCAGGAACAACGGATCAATCGCCCGCACCAGCGGGTTGTCGATCTGCGTGTAGCAGATCTCCTCCACCCCGCGACGCTCCATGTCCGCAATCGCCCCGCTGCTCCACAGCGCCTTCAGCGAACCGCCGTGCCCGTCGGGGTTCAGGCCGATCTCCCCCGGCGACGAGAGCAGAATCCGCCCCGTCCCCAGCTCCATCGACGGCATCACCCCCTGCGGGAAAAACATCACGTCCGCCTCCGCCAGCCCGAAGAACCGGTGCTGCCGGAAAAACGCCACCGTCGCCTCGTGGTTCTGCGGGCTGGTCATGATGTACCACGGAATCACCAACCCCCCGCCGCCGTAAATCCGCGACCCATACCGCTGCTGCACCGCCAGAATCCAGTCCGCAATACACGCAAACAGCGGCTTGCCGCTCACCGCTCCGCCCGGATAGCACCCCTTGGGTCCGTCATACCCCAGCCGCGAGCCCTGCCCGCCCGCCACCGTAAAGCACGCCGCCTTCCCCGAGCGAATCAGCGCCTCCCCCTTGGCCAGATACCCGGCCCGGTCATACGACTTGCCGTTCACCGTCCCGTCCAGGCCGTATGCGTGCACCGGCTCAATCGCCCCCGCCACCTCTGCCGCCGGCTTGGCCTTCACATACTTCTCAATCAGCCCGCTCAGCCCCGCCAGGTCCAGCGCGGCGCACTGCGCCAGCAACGCCGCCTGCTCGGCTCCGCTCAGCCGCGCATAGAACGCCAGCAGGTGCCCCTGCCCCGCTCGGTCCAGGTTCGTCTTCACAGCGTCAAACGTCGCAGCGGCAGAGGCCATCAGAACACTCCCACACCCGGTATCCGGCCGAGGCCCATCCGCCTCGGCCCGCTCGGGGGCCGATGGTACAACCCTCCCGCCTCTCACGCCCCCGGATGCGTCACCCCGTCCTCAACGTCCCGCCCCAACCCGCCTCGGTTATCCTGCCCCATGGCCGCGCCCTCATCCAGCCCCGTTAACCTCTTCACCCAGCCCCCCCGCCTGCCCCTGCTCGCCCCGTCGGTCCTCTCCGCCGACTTCGGTGCCATGGCCACCGATTGCCGCGATGTCCTCGCCACGACCGCCGGTGGCGCCGGCCCCGCCCCCTCCGGCGACCTGCTCCATCTTGACGTCATGGACGGCCACTTCGTCCCCAACCTCACCATGGGGCCGGACCTCTGCGCCGCCCTCCGCCGCCACCTCCCCGCAACTTTCCTCGATGTTCACCTCATGGTCACCGATCCGGCCCGCTTCGTCGAACCCTTCGCCCGCGCCGGGGCGAACCACCTGACCTTCCACATCGAGGCCGTGCCCGCCGTCGCCGCCGTTGCCGATCTCGCCGGCCGAATCCGCGCTCTGGGCCTCACCGCCGGCCTGGCCATCAATCCGCCCACGACCGTGCAGGCCATCCTCCCCGCAGTTCATCTGGTCGACATGATCCTGGTCATGTCCGTCAACCCCGGCTTCTCCGGCCAGTCTTTCATCGCCCCCGTGCTGGACAAAGTCCGCACCATCCGCCCCGGCCTGCGTCCTGACCAGCGGATGCAGATGGACGGCGGCATCAAGCCCGCCAACGCCGCCGATGTCCGCACTGCCGGCTGCGATGTCATCGTCGCGGCGTCCGCGATCTTCAGTCAGCCTCGCGCCCAATGGCCCGCGGTCTGCGCCACACTCCGGGGCGACATCTGACCCCTCCCGGTCAGAAGTCCTTGCGCACAAAGAGCAGACACGCCAGCCCGAGCACCGCTGCCTGGAAGGCCATCGACGTACCCAGGATCCACCCCACCGAGCGGCTCCGCAACTGTTCCTCCTGCCGCTTGCTGACCTTTGCCATCGATACCCGCGTGCCGTTGATCGTCGTCCGGCCGCTCCGCCCGGCTTCGGCCTGATTCTCCCGCAGCCGTTCAAACTCCTGACCCGAGAACAGCCGCCGCTCCAGCAGCCCCATCGTTTCGGCGGTCTTCGGAAGGATGGTCTTCACGCCGAAGAAAAGCGCGTGATACTTGGTCAGGTTCGTCAGCGTCTCCCGCGTCTCGGCCTGTTGGCCGGTCAGCCGCTCTCGTTCACTCCGCAGGTTCGCCAGCCGATCCCGCCTCTGCTGCTCGGTAGTCGCCAGTTCGCTCATTCCCGCCCACGGCTGCGTCGGCTTCTTCGCCGCCGGAGCGGGCCGCTCGCCACCCCCCTCGCCCATCCCCTCGCCGCCGTCGGCCTTGTCATCATCCGCCGTCGTCTCACCAGCCGCGGGGGTGCCCACCGGTCGGGCCGCCACTCCGCTCAGTTCCCCTTCGATCTTCAGAATCTCGTTGTCGGTCCTCACGATCTGGCTGGCCTGCTCCTCCACCGCCACCTGATGGACGATCTTCGAACTCAGCAGCGCAAGTTCCGTCAAATGCAGCGCGAAGATCATGAACCACACCACCCCGGTCACCAGCACGCTGGTCACCGCCGAACGCGTCAGCATGCCCACCAGCGCCATCACGCAGAACAGGAAACTGAAGAACAGCGTCACCAGTGGCACCGCCCAGAACAGCCCGAACTCCCAAGAGCCGCCCCGCAGACCGATCACCATGAACGCCGCCGTCGTGAACACAGCCGTCTGCAGCGCGCTGTACAGCAGCGCCGTCACGTACTTGGTCACAAACAGCCGCAGCCGGCCGATCGGCTTGGAGAGCGTCAGTTCCACCGAACCAGAACTCACAAAGTCCGGGATGATGCTCGCGGTTGACACCAGTGCGAGGATCGTCGCCGCCCACGTCAGCCAGATCGAGAAGCCAAAGCTCAGAAACAGAAACTTGTAGAACGCCCCGGGCTCGACCTGGCTGGTGTTCACAAAGGCCAGATCCTGAATCGGCACCTGATACCAGAGGAACGTCAGCCCCTTGTCGTTGATCCCCAGGCATGCCAGCGCTCCCGCCACCAGCAGCGAGATCACCAGCGTGATCCAGAACATCTTGCGGGCGTTGAGTTCCCGGTAGCTGTCCACCAGCATCGCCCAACTCTGCGTCAAGGCCAGCCTCATCGGTGATCTCCCGTGCGTGCCGTACCCGGCATCGCCGCTCCCGGCGCCAGCGCACGCCCCGTGTTCGGGTCGGTCACCGCCCGGATGAACAGGTCCTCCAACGACGGCCGCACAGGCCGCACCGCCCCGATCGCCAGCCCGGCTTCACGCAATTGATCGATCACCGGCTGAATCGCCTCCGCTGAAATCGTCTCCGCGACGAACGTCAGCCCCACCAGCCGTGCTGACACATCACCCCGCAGCGCCCCCTGCCGGACCGGCGGGCCTGCGCCCCCGTTGCTCATTTCGCTCGGCCCGGGCGCCCACGCCACCGCCCGCACAGCGCTGATGATCCGCTCGTGATTCTCCATGCTCGGCGACACATCCACCTCGATCTCATACCGCCGGTCGGGCGCTGTCAGTTCTTCCAGCGTCCCCTCCGAGTGAACCTGCCCCTGCACCATGATCGCCACCCGGTCGCACACCATCTCCAGTTCGCTCAGCAGGTGCGAATTCAGGAAGATCGTCCGCCCCTTCCGCCGCTGCTCGATCAAAATGTTGCGGATGTCCCGCCGACCCACCGGGTCCACCCCGTCCGTCGGCTCATCCAGCAGCACCAGATCCGGGTCGTTGATCAGTGCTTGGGCGATCCCCACCCGCTGCCGCATCCCCTTTGAATACTCCCGCACCCGCCGCTTCTCCCACCCGCCGGCCCGCAACCCCACCAGATCCAGCAACTCATCTCCCCGCCTGCGCCGTTCCGCCCGGGGCACACCGCACAGGGCCCCGAAATGGTCCACCACCTGCGCCCCTGTCAGGTAATCCGGGAAGCGGTGGTGTTCCGGCAGATACCCCACCTTCGCCAGCGTCCCCTTGTGCCCCACCGGCATCCCCAGAACCGCACCCTCGCACGACGTCGGCCGGATCACCGTCATCAGAATCTTTACCAGCGTGCTTTTGCCCGCTCCGTTCGGCCCCAGCAGCCCGAACACCTCCCCCCGCCGCACCCGCATGCCCACCCCGCGCAGCGCATGCACCTTCCGTCCGTACCGCTTGGAGACGTTCCGCAGGTCAATCGCCAGTTCGTCGGCCATGCTTCAACCGTAACCGCCCCAGGTCCTCCGGGCATCGCTCACGCCGGAACACCCGACGCTGCCGCCCGCTCCACCTTCTCCGCCACCACATGAAACACGTGCCAGTGCTTCGCCTGCCCGTGCACGTCCGCCCCCGCCCGCTCATCCTCCCGAAGCTCCAGGATTCGGAACCCCGTCAGCAGCGTTTCAACCTCAGCCCGCGTGTGGTGGCTCCGGTCCGGCAAACTCGCCCACGAGTCCCGCTCCCCAAACAACTGCCCCGCAAACACCCCGCCCGGTTCCAGCGCCGCCTCCAACTCCCCCCACACCCTGGCAAACGCCCCGGGCAGAATGAACGGCAGCGTGAAGCTCGCGTTCAGCAGCCGACACCGCGGCAGCCCCGGCAACGCCTCCAGCGCCGCCAGCCGGGTCGTCAGCCTGCCCCTGGCCCCCTCCGGCAGGTCCCCACGGGCCTCCAGCCTTGCCAAACCATCAGGGTGCCCGTCGATGGCCAGGACCGAAAACCCCGCCTCCAGCAACGCCTTGGTATCCCGCCCCTCCCCGCACCCCACATCAATCGCCCAGTCCCCCGGCCCCGCTTTCCCGCCGAGATACTTGATCGCAGCCAGCAGCGTCTCACGGGGCGGGCTGCCCGCCACAGCCGCAAAGTACCCCGGCCAGTCCCGTTGCGCCGCATACACGTGCGCCGGCCGCAGCACTCCGCCACCCCCGCTCCCGTCCCGGGAATCTGCCGCTCGTTCAGCCATACGCTCGCTTCCAATGTACGCCAGCGTCAGGGAGTTCGTTGCCGCCCTTGAACGCGCCGGAGAACTCCGCCGCATCACCGCGCGGGTGGACCCGGTGCTCGAGATCGCCGAGATCACCGACAAAGTCAGCAAGTCCGTTGCCCCCGGCCCGGCCTCCGCCTCCGCCCGCCGCAACGACCCCCGCTTCCACGACCGGGGCGGCCACGCCCTGCTCTTCGAGAACGTCGAAGGCTCCCCGCACCCCGTCCTCATCAACGCCTTCGGCTCCTACCGCCGCATGGAAATGGCCCTGGGCTGCAACGAGGCCGGCCCCGGCGTGTCCGCCGGCCACACCCCCGGCGGATACGACGCCCTCGCCGCCAGAATCGGGGCGCTGGTCAAGCCCGAGCCGCCTCGCTCCTTCGGCGAACTCATCGCCAAGGCCCGCCAGTTTCTCCCCTTGCTCCGCATCCCGCCCCGCCGCTCCCGCGGTGCCGGCCCCTGCCAGCAGATCACCCTCACCGGCGACCAGATCGACCTCACCACCCTCCCCCTGCTCCGCTGCTGGCCTCATGACGGCGACTTCGCCTCCCTGGGCTATCCCGCCAACGTCAACGACGCCATCCCCGACCTGGGCCGGGGCGAGCAGTGGAACGCCCGCCACCGGGGCCGCTACATCACCCTCGCCGGTATCCACACCATCCACGCCGACGACATCGGCCAGCCCAAGCCCTCCTCTCACAACATCGGCATGTACCGCGTGCAGCTCCTCGGCCCCCGCCGCCTGGCCATGCACTGGCACATGCACCACGACGGTGCCCGCCACTGGCGCAGTTGGAAGAAGCGCGGCCAGCGCATGCCCGTCGCCATCGCCCTCGGCGGCGAGAGCATCCTCCCCTACGCCGCCACCGCGCCGCTCCCGCCCGGCATCAGCGAACTCCTCCTCGCCGGCTTTCTCAACCGCCGGGGCCTCCCCCTGGTCCGAGGCAAGACCGTCCCCCTCTGGGTTCCCGCCTCCGCCGAGATCATCATCGAGGGCTACGTCCGCGACGACGCCGGCTTCATCGATTACGACCCCCGCTCCGGCGAACCCATCGGCTCCGGCGCAGTCTTCGAAGGCCCCTTTGGCGACCACACCGGCTTCTACTCCCTCCCCGACCGCTACCCCATCGTCGAGGTCACCGCCGTCACCCACCGCCGCGACCCCATCTACCCCACCACCATCGTCGGCCTCCCTCCGCAAGAGGACTACTTCCTCGGCAAGGCCACCGAACGCGTCTTTCTCCCCCTGCTCAAGACCCTCATCCCCGACATCGACGACTACGACCTCCCCCTCTTCGGCGCTTTCCACAACTGCGCCTGCCTGCAGATCCACAAGCACTACCCCCTGCACGGCCGCCGCGTCATGCACTCGGTCTGGGGCGCCGGCCAGATGGCCTGGACCAAGACCATCTTCGTCGTCGACGAGCACACCGACGTCCACGACACCATGGCCGTCCTCGCCGCCGCCGGCCGCTTCTGCCACCCGCTTCGCGATGTCGAAACCGTCAACGGCCCGCTCGACATCCTCGACCACGCCGCCCCCCGCCTGGGCGCCGGCATGAAGATCGGCTTCGACTGCACCCCCAAGCGCACCAACGAAGACGTCGGCGGCGTCCCCGTCACCTCCGCCGAGCCCCGCCCCGCACCCGAGGCCGCGCCCCTCCTCCGCGCCGTCCGCGCCCTCCCCGGCGTGCTCGATGCGGCGCTCCCCGAGTCCTGCGGCCGCTACTGGCTCTTCATCCGGCTTGACAAGCAGCGTGCCCGTCAGGGCCGCGAAGCCCTCGCCGCACTCTTCAACCTCCTGCCCCTCGGCGGCCAGCCCCCGCCCCCGTTCGTCATCGTCGTCGGCCCCGATGTCGACGTGCACCGCACCGACGACGCCCTCTTCCACTGGTGCGCCCACAGCGACACCAGCCGCGACGCCGTCTGGTGGACCTCCCGCGACGGCAAATGGCACACCCTCGCCTTCGACGCCACCCCCAAACTCCCCGGCGACCAGGCCAACGGCCAGCCCGTCCGCCCTTGGCCCCCCGTGCTCACCATGGACCCCGCCGTCCGCGCCAAGGTCGCCGCCCGCTGGAACGAACTCAACCTCCCCGCTCCCAACTGACCCCCGGCCCCGTCAATCCTCCAGGTCAGCGCCAGCGTCATCCGCACCGCCCACAGCCCCTCCCACCGGCGCCGCCTCCCGACCCGCCGCCTTGGCCTTGTTCTCATGCCGCAACTGACCGCACGCCGCGGCGATATCCCGCCCGCGTGACCGCCGGATGTGCGTGTTCACGCCCCGCCGCTGCAGGATCGCCTGGAAGTTCAGCACATCATCCGTCCGGGGCCGGTTGAAGGGCACACCGCCCACCTCGTTGTAGCGGATCAGGTTCACATTCGCCCGCAGGCTGCTCGCCAGCCCCGCCAGCGCCTGCGCGTGCTCCGGGCGGTCGTTGGTGTCCCGCAAGAGCGTGTACTCCAGCGTGATCTCCCGACCTGATTTCTCAAACCACCCCTGGCACGAGTCCAGCAACTCCGCGATCGTCGTGAACTCCGCCCACGGGATCAACTGCCGCCGCAACTCGTCCGTCGGCGCGTGCAGTGACAGCGCCAGCGTCACCGGCAGATCAAACTCATCCCGCAGCCGCTTGATGTACTTCGGCAGCCCCACTGTCGAGATGGTGATCTTCCGTGCCGAGATCCCCAGCCCCCACAGCCCGTTCATCGAACGGATCGCCGCCGTCACCGCCTCAAAGTTGCTCAGCGGTTCCCCCATTCCCATGAACACCACGTTGCTGATCCGCCCCACACCCGGCAGTTTCCCCAGTCGCCACACCTGCTCCACGATCCGCCCCGCCGACAGGTTCGCATCCAGCCCGCCGATCCCCGAGGCGCAGAACTTGCACCCCACCGGGCACCCCACCTGAGAACTGATGCACGCCGTCTGCCGCGTCATCGTGGGAATCAGCACGCACTCCGTCTGCCGCGTCGTGTCGCCCCCCTTCCCGCCACCTGCCCCCAGCACCGGCAACGCCATCCCGCCATCGCGTTCCTCGCCCGCCGCCGGTCCCGCCTGTGCGGGCTTCGCCGGTCCGTCCCCGTCCCACCACTCCAGCAGCAGCTTCTGCACCCCATCGGTCGCCACCTTGTGCGTTACCGTCTCCGCCGAGGTGAAGGTCATCTCCGCAGCCACCGCCTCCCGGTCCCGCTTGGACAGGTCGGTCATCTCCGCCGGGTCCGTCACGCCCCGCTCGTACACCCACTTGAGCAGCTGCGTCGCGCGGAACGCAGGCATGCCGCGCTCGCCGCACCACGCCTTGAGCTCCTCAGGCGTGAACGCGAAGAAATGGTGCTTCGGATGTCGCATCTTGCCTCACCGCCCCGCCGAAATCGTCAGCGGCGTCGCCCCATACGCCTCCGCCGTGATCGCCCAGTTCCCCACCCGGATCTTCCGCCCATCCGGGTCGATCCCGTGCTCGCGCATCAGCCGCTTGAGCGTCGCCGGCAACGCAAACTCCACATCCTCCGGAATCACGTCCCGCTGCTCCAGCGTCCCGGGGTAGTGCATAAGCAGCCGCCGGCAGATCTCCGCCACCAAATCCTCCGGCGCGCTCGCCCCCGCCGTCACCAGCACCGTCGCCGCCGCCGCCCCGCCCGCCACGTGCGCAAACCACTCCTCCCGCAACTCCGTCACGTCATCCAGCAGATACGCCGGAACCCCCACGTTCCGGCTGATCTCCGTCAGCCGCACGCTGTTCGAGGAGTTCTTGCTCCCCACCACCAGCACCACATCGCACTCCGGCGCGATCTTCCGCACCGCGTGCTGCCGATTGGTCGTCGCATAGCAGATGTCGCTCCCCGGCGGTTCCTTGATGTTCGGGAACGCCCGCTTGAGGGCATCGATGATCACCGCCGCATCGTCGGTGCTCAGCGTCGTCTGCGTCAGATACACCAATTTGTCCGGATCCTTGATCTGCAGCGTGGGAATGTCCTCCGGACTCTCCACCACCTGCGTCGCTTCCGGAGCCTCCCCCCGAGTCCCCACGATCTCCTGATGGTCCGCATGGCCGATCAGCAGAATCTGGTACCCCTGCCTGGCATACCGGATCGCCTCGCTGTGCACCTTGGTCACCAGCGGGCACGTTGCATCCACCGCCGTCAGGTTCCTCGCCTTGGCCTGCTCGCGGATCGCCGGCGATACCCCGTGCGCCGAGAACACCACGATCGAGCCCGCCGGCACCTCCTCCAGGCTCTCAACGAACTTCGCCCCCCGGTCCACAAACCGCTGCACCACGTGCTTGTTGTGCACGATCTCGTGGTACACGTAAATCGGCACGTCCTTGCACAGGTCCAGCAACTGGTCCACCACGTCCACAGCCATGTGAACGCCGGCACAAAAACCTCGGGGGTTGGCGAGCAGAATCCGCATATGGAGCCATGATAGGAATCCCGCCCGCCCGCACCCGGCCAACTGGCCCCACGCCCCGCAAACTGGCCCCGCACCCGCCAAGTGGCCCCGCACCCACCCGCACGCACACAATTCCCCATGCCCAGCACCCCCCGCTGCGTTCTCGCCGCCGCCCTCATCGCCCCCGCCTGGGCCCTCGGCCAGCCCGCCGGCCAACCCGCAACCCCCGTCCCGCCCACCCATCCGGCCTTGCCCTCATCCCCCGCCTTGCCCTCATCCCCCGCCTTGCCCGCGTCCCCAGCCCGGCCCGCCGCCACCCCCGCAGGTCCTCCCCTGATCGCCGCCGCCACCATCGACAACGCCGACCTCGCCGTCGACCCCGCCATCGCCTCCATCCGCATCACCTTCGACCGCCCCATGCGCACCGACCGCTTCAGCATCTGCGGCGGCGGCCCCACCTTCCCCGTCTCCGGCCAGCCCTCTTGGGCCGACGACCGCACCCTCATCCTCCCGGTCACCCTCAAGCCCGGCTCCACCTATTCGTTCAGTCTCAACTGCCCGTCCGCTCAGAATCTCCGGTCCGCCTCCGGCGACCCCCTCCGCCCATACCCCATCAGCTTTGCCACCCGCAAGCCCACTGACCCCACCCCCCGCCTGACCGACGCCCTGCGCACTTCCGGCCTGGCCGCCCTCCGCACCGCCATCCTCTCCGGCTACAGCCACCGCGAACTCAAAGGCGTGGACTGGGACCGCCGCCTGACCGACATGGCCCCGCGCTTCGCCGCCGCCACCACACCCTCCGCCTTCGCCCGCGCTGTCGCCGAGACGCTCCGCCCCGCCAACGACCTGCACGCCTCCGTCTCCGTCGGACCCTTCACGCTGCAAACCGCCTCCCGCTTTGTCCAGCCCAACCTGATCGAATCCCGCCTCACCTCGCGGCTCCAAAGCCCCGCCACCTCCAAAGCCGGCATCGTCACCGGCCTGCTCGCCACCTCTGCCGCCGCCGCCCCCATCCCCTACATCCGCATCCCCACTTGGGCCATCAACCCCGCAGATCTCGATCCCGCTCTGGCCTTCCTCCGCCAGCACGCCAAGGCCCCCGGCATCGTGATTGATATCCGCCCCAACGCCGGAGGCGACGAATCCGTCGCCCGTCGCTTCGCCTCCTGCTTTGTCACTGCACCCGCCGTCTACGCCCGCCACCGCACCGTCGATCCCTCCGCCCCCGGCGGCTTCGCCCCTGCCGCCGAACGCCGCATCTCTCCCGACGACGCGCCCGTTCGCTTCAGCGGCCAGGTCGCCGTGCTCATGGGCCCGGCCAACATGTCCTCCTGCGAGTCCTTCCTGTGGATGATCCGCGCCGGCGTCCCCTCCCCACGTTCCCGCCTGTTCGGTGAGCGGTCCTTCGGCAGCAGCGGCAACCCCAAACCGCATGACCTGGGCAACGGTGTCACCGTCGTGCTCCCATCCTGGATCGATCAGGACCCCGACGGCAACCCCATCGAAGGCCGGGGCATCGAACCCGATCACCACGTCCCCGGCGGGGCCGACGCGTCCCTCCCCGAGGACCCCGTCCTCGCCGCCGCCCTCGCCTGGTTGCCGGTGGCGCCCGCCCGGTCGCCAACCCGTCCCGGCCTCCCGCTGCCCGATGCACCTCCCGTACCCGCCCCCATCCCGATCCCGCACCGCCGGTCATCCCGCCCCTTCCCCCCAGCCCCCGCTGATCGCCCCCCTTGCGCCCCGCCGCTCCGGTCACCCGGCCCGCCTCGCTACCCTCGCTCCGCGTGACCACTGTCTCCACGCCAACCTTTCCGCCGGCCGCGGCCCCCGCCGTTCCGCCGGGTCTTGACGGCCGTATCAAGCCGCTGGCCCTCCTGCCCCTGCTCGGGCCCGATGCCCCGCCGCAGCAGTGGTCCCTCCAGCAGGCCCAGCTCTACGTCCACACCCTGACCACCTCGCACTACGAGAACTTCTCGGTCCTCTCCTCGCTCGTCCCGCCCCGTCTTCGCCCCCACTTTGCTGCCGTTTACGCCTTTTGCCGCTGGGCCGACGACCTCGGCGATGAAACCGGAGCCGACGCCGTCGCCCGCACCCGATCCCTCCACCTGCTCTCCTGGTGGCGAGAGGAACTTCTTCGCTGCTTCGCCGGACAGGTCAGCCACCCCGTCTTCATCGCCCTCCGTCCCACGATCACCCAGTTTGCCCTCCCCATCATCCCCTTCGACGACCTCATCCGCGCTTTCGAGCAGGACCAGCACGTCACCCGTTACCAGACATGGGACGAACTGCTCGGCTATTGTCGCCTCTCGGCCAACCCCGTAGGGCGGCTGGTGCTCATGCTCTCCGGCGAGCGCCCCCCCACTGACAACGCACCCTCCGACGACCGTCAACGCACGCTGTTTGAGATGAGCGACTCCATCTGTACAGCTCTGCAACTGACGAACTTCTGGCAGGATGTCCTTCGCGACCTGCTCGAGCGCGATCGCATCTACCTCCCCGCCGCCGACAGCGGCGTCACCGAAGCCCACCTCCGCGACTGGCTCAACCGCTCGGATGACCCCGCCGCCCGCATCCCCTACATCCGTGCCCTTCGCCCCCTGGTCGACCGCACCTGGGACCTCTTCCACGCCGGCGAACCCCTCCCCGCCCGGCTCTCACCGGAGATCCGCCCCGTCGTTGCCCTCTTCTCCGCCGGCGGCCAGGCCGTCCTGCGGTCCGTCCAGGCCATCGGCTGCGCCACCCTCTGGGAACGCCCCAGACTCACCAAAGCTCGCAAAGCAAGCCTCGTCCTCCGCGCCGCCGCCGCCGCCTGGTGGCACCGCCTCACCCACTCCACCACGTCATGACCTCCTCGGCCCCCACATCCTCCGCAGTGCCCGCAGCCGCCCTTTCTGCCGGCCCCTTGCTCCACCAGCCCGCTCCAGCCGGGGTCACGCTCGCAGGCGTCAGCCCCGCCGCCCTTCAGGCCAGCTATCAGCACTGCCGCCGCGTCACCCGCGCCGCGGCCCGCAATTTCTACTACGGCCTCCGTCTCACCCCCGAGCCCCGCCGCTCCGCCGTCTTTGCCATGTACGCCTGGATGCGCACCGGCGACGACATCGTCGACGCCCAGGGCACCCAGCACTTCAAATCCGATCTCTTTGCCGCTTTCAAACGCCTCACCTGGCAGGTCATCGCCGGCGATCTCAGCGAGACCGACCGCTGCGACTGCGGCCCCAAAGGCGGCGTCACCTTCTGGCCCGCCTTCGCCCATACCGTCGGCACCTACGGCATCAGCCGCGAGATCATCGCCGCCATGCTCGCAGGCCTCCAGGCCGACCTCGAGCACACCCCTCTGGTCGCCAACGGCGACCTGGAACGCTATTGCGATCAGGTCGGCTCCAGCGTCGGCCTCGCCTGCGTCCGCAGCTGGGGCCTCCGGCCCGGCGCTTCCGCAGCCATCGTCACCGAGAAGGGCATCGCCCGGGGCCGCGCCTTCCAGCT
>JAJTDF010000111.1 GCA_021294835.1 Planctomycetaceae bacterium | reverse complement strand
ACGTCGCCGTTGGTGCCGTCGTCGAACAGGGCGGCGACGGCCGAACCGCCGATGGCGGCCAGATCGACCGTCACGGTGATGCCGCTGCTGGTCGGGAGCGTGCCCGGAGTGACGGCCGCAGTAAACAGAGCGGGAAACCCGGCGTTGACAACGGCGGGATTCACCGCAACTACGGCGCTCGGGGGCGTCGAAGGCTGAACGGTGAATTGGACCCACTGGACTTCGAACTGTGAACGCGTGAGGTTGACGGTCGCCCCGGTGTTGGCTGCGGTGATCCGCAGGTCCAGATTGCTCTGGCTGGTCGTACTGCTGTTGAGGACGGCGCTCGGGAAATCCAGCACCGAGTCCGTGCGGAAGGTCTCCTCGGGCGAGCACGGCTGGTCATTGGCCAGGTTGAAGGTCGACCAGGCGACGTAGTAGGTGCCGGGGGCCAGATTGCGGGTGAGGCTGTTGGGTCCGTCAACACCGAAACCGGGGACGGGGTTGAAGTTGGCGTCGTACACCCAGAAGTCGATGTCGGCGGTGTTCAGCGGGCCGCGGTCAATGGTGATCGGCCCGGCGGCGAAAGCGCCGGCGATGACGGTCGGGGTGACCGGTTGGGTGTCCAGCGTCGCGGTGTAGGCGGCGGTGGTGGTGGCGAGGCCGGTGACACGGTAGTAGATCTCCTCCTGACGACCGAAGCCGTACCACTGGCTGATGCGGGCGTTGGCGACGGCACCGGGGAAGGTCGTCGACGCGGTCTGGACGGACACGTCACTGGTGGTGTTGATGACGCCGGTCGTGCCGCCGGGACTGGAGGCCTGGGACAGGCCGCGGACGGTGGCGGCGTTGCCCAAGGTGGAGTTGAGCAGCGAGAGGCGGTGGCGGTAGATACCCGGGGGCCGGGCGGCCGTCTTGACGCGGAAGGTGTCGGCGCTGGCGGCACCGGGAACGGTGGTGCTGGTGCCTGTGGTGGTGCCGGTGAGGGTGTCGCCGGAGGCCATGCCCGCGCCGCCGCTGGCTGCCGGGGTGGCCTGAGCCTTGGTCTCGTTGGGCTCGGTCTCGGGGGTGTCGGTCTGTGCAAACGCGGCCAGAGGGGCCATGGCGGTCGCGGCGGCAATCAGGGCATAGGGAGTCAGGCGGGTGCTGTGCATGGACGCATCCTCTGTGAGAGCACCGCTCAGGCGACGGACTCCGTCGCCGTTCGCTCTTGGCAGTTGCGACATTCCTTGAGCGAAGTTCTACCACAGGTTCACGGGCAATGACGGAGAATTCCCCACAAATGCGCTGCTTTCCAAGGTCCAACCCGAGATGGCTTGCACGCGTCCAGGGGCTGCGCGTGTCAGATGTCCGATAACTCTCCGACCGGGTCTCGGGCAAAAACAAAGCCCGCCTGGCGCAAGGGCGCACCGGGCGGGCGTTGGGGTCATGAACTGGTCCCCGCTGAAGCGAAGAACCGTGCCTGACGCCGGTTACGGGCAGCCGGTGGCGAAGGCGGCGATGAAGGCGTTGAAGTCGTCGCCGGTGATCAGGCCGTCACCCGGGGGGGTGCCGCCGATGGCGACGATGTCGGCGAGGAGGTCGCCGTTGGCGAAGGCGCCGATGAAGGCGTTGAAGTCGTCACCGGTGAGGATGCCGTCGGCCGGGGGCTGCCCGCCGATGGCGACGATGTCGGCAACGTTGCAGGCCAGGGACGGGGGCAGACCGTT
The DNA here is from genome assembly GCA_021294835.1 of Planctomycetaceae bacterium. Lineage (GTDB taxonomy): Bacteria > Planctomycetota > Phycisphaerae > Phycisphaerales > UBA1924 > CAILKP01. The sequence goes on along the minus strand of JAJTDF010000111.1, from coordinate 6,304 downwards.
GGTGGCCAGGGTGAGCCGCACCGGGCCGCTGTTGGCGGAGGTGGAGTTGGCGACGAAGCCGTTGGCGAAGTCGGCGTTGAAGCCGGAGAGGGCGATGGCGTAGTTGCCGGCGGGGAGCGTGGGTGAGGTCTGACCGATGGCGGCGTTGGTCGGGTCGGTGTAGGAGCGGCTGGGGTCAGTCTGGCCGAAGGAGAGGAGGCTGCGGAGGCCGCCGGCGTCGTCATTGGCGGCCACCAGAGCGCCGGTTGCGAGGTTGAACAGCCCAATCTCCGTGTCGTTGGAGGGGGCGAGCAGCGAGCCGCCGGTGTGGAAGTCGAAGAACACGGTGGGGCTGGCGTCCTGCGTGGTGGTGAACGAGTACCACTTGACCTCAGCGGCGGCCAGGTTGGTATCAACCACCAGCGGGGTGTTGGTGGCGGTGAGGCTACCGAGGGGGAAGACCGGGAGCACGGTGAGTGAAGTGGTGCCGTTGCCGGAGCGGGCCTGGGCGTCGGTCACGGTGAACGGGACGGCGTAGGAACCGAGAGCGGTGGAGGACGGGACGGAGGCGGCGAAGGAGAAGATGTTGTCGCCGGCGGTGACGTCGCCGTTGGTGCCGTCGTCAAACAGGGCCTGGGTGGCCGAGCCGCCGATGGAGGAGAGGTCGGCCACCACGGCCAGACCGCTGCTGACCGGAGCGTTGCCGGGCGTCACGTTGACGGTGACCAACGTGTTTCCGCCGAGGCCCTGAAGGAAGCGGGACGGGGAGGCGGTGATGACACCGGCGGGGCTGGTGGTGAGTTCGGCGACGGTGAACTGGAGCCACTGAATCTCAAACTGGGTCTTGGTGAGGGCGACGGTCGTGGACACCGAACCGCCGGTCAGGCGGATGTCCAGCAGACTGAACGACGTGGTGCTGCTGTTGAGCACGGCGTTGGGGAAGTCCAACACGGTCGCGGTGCGGAAGGTGTCGCCGGAGGCGGAGGGCTGGTTGTTGGCGACGTTGAAGTTGGCCCAGGCGATGTAGTAGGTGCCGGGGGCAAAGGTGCGGGTGAGGGTGTCCGGGTCGTCGTTGCCGAAGTCGGGGATGGCGTTGAAGTTGCTGTCGTAGATCCAGAAATCGGTGTCGTTGGTGTGGCCGGCGCGATCAATGGTGATCGGCCCGGCGGGCAGCGCGGTGGCGACGACCGTGGGGGTGACGACCTGGGTGTCCAGCGTCGCGGTGTACGCGGCGGTCGTGGTGCCGAGGCCCGCAACGCGGTAGTAGATCTCTTCCTGACGGCCAAAGCCGTACCACTGGTTGGTACGCGTGCCGGTGGCAGCACCCGGGAACGTGGTGGAGGAAGTCTGGGCGGTGGAATCGAGGGTGCCGATGACGCCGGTGGTGGTGCTGGAGGAGGTCGTCTGGGCCAGACCGCGGATGGTGGCGGTGTGACCGACGGTTGAGCTGAGCAGGCTGAGGCGGTGGCGGTAGATCCGCAGCGGGGCGGCGGCGGTCTTGACGCGGAAGATGTCGGCGCTGGTTGGGCCGGCGAGCGTGGTGCTGGAGCCGGTGGTGGTGCCGGTGATGGTGTCACCGCTGGCCATGCCGGGGCCGCCGCTGGCGGCCGCGGTGGCCGTGGAGCGGGTTTCGTTGGGCTCGGCCTCGGGGTTGGCGGTCTGCGCGAACGCGGCCAGCGGGGCCATGGCGGTCGCGGCAGCGAGCAGGGCCCAGGGGGTCAGACGGGTGCTGTGCATAGATGAATCCTCCACGTGGGCGACGCTTTGGCAACGTGCCTCTGTTCGTGCGCAGCCCATAAGGCCGCGATCTCCCACGGGGATACTTATAACACACGACTTGCCGGTACGCAAGTGGGCAACTCGGCGATCTGCGGCGGAAAACCGGCGAAGCTGGGCCGCGGGGCGCCGGCTCACAGATCCGCCATCGGATTGCATAACCATCACGGCCGACCAACCGGGGCGTCGCGAGGAACCGACGGTTGGTCAGGCGACTTTGGCGGAAGACCGACAGGCGAGCACGATCCGAGGACCCCACCAGGCCGGTGGGCCGAACGGGCAGGCAGGCGTCTGTGCATATTCAGCAGAGCACGGGAGATTTATCCGACGTCGCCAGCAGCAGCCGTTGTCCAGATTGTCAGAATCACGTCCCATAACCCAATACGGAACGCGCTGAGTACCCGGTAATCGTTCGACTGGCCGGCGACAGCAGTCCGGGCGGGAGGCTCATTTGGCTTCGGCGGGTGCGTTCTTGCCGCCGGCGGGGGTGCGGCGCGAACCGCCGAGTTGGCGCTCCAGCGAGCGGCGCATCTGCTGCATCTGCGCCAGCGACATGCCGGCGGCCTTGAGGTCCACGGAGATCGCCGGCACCCAGCGCGTCTCGATGGGCCGCAGGCCGAGCTTCTCGCGCAGCACCTCTTCGAAGGCGGTCATGTGGGCGGCGCCGTAGAACGCGGCGACGGAGCGCACGTTGGGCTCAGAGGCGAAGATCTGCTGCAGATCGCCCACGACCACGTCGTTGCGGTCGTGCACGATGACCTTCATCATGGGGCCCATCGCGCCCATGGGGCCCTTGGCATCGGGCGAGTCGTTCTGGAACATGCGCTCGGAGGCGCCGAGGGTCTCGACCATCATGGCCTTGGCCATGGTGCTCATGGTGTCGCTCATGGCGATGAGGTTGAGCAGCAGGCCGACCACGCGGGCGGAGAGCGAGGAGCCATCGAGCATGCTCAGCAGGGCGCGGCCGTCGGCGCCGTTCCTGGCGAGGCGTTCCTGCACCTCGTCAATCGCCAGATCGCTGGAGCGCCAGTTGGGCTTGGAGGAGTCCATGCCGTCGAGCTGGAAGGTGAGGTTGAGGGCCTTGGCGAGTTTGGCCTGCAAACCGCCGCCCCCCCCACCACCAGCCCCCCCACTGCCACCGGCGGGTTTGCGGGCGGTGACGGTGATGTCGGCGGCGGCCTCGGCCCCGCCGGGAGCGACGTCGGCCCCGAAGCTCAGCAGCGTGGCGGTGGGCGCTTCGGTCGGAGCATCGGGCGAGGCTGGCGTGGCCGGGGCGGCCGGAGCATCCGCAGGCGGGGTGTAGACGATGGGCTTGCCCCAGCCGTCAACCAGCAGCGACGTGACCAGCGTGCGGAAACGCTTGTTGCTCTCGGCGAGATCCTGCAGCGTCTTGGGCGGAGCGCCCTGCTCGCCCCAGTGCTTCTCGATCAGTGACGAGAGGAACTCCAGCCGGCGACGGGTGGCGGTGGCCCGCTGCTCGTCGGTGGTGAGGTGGGCGAGGCGGCCGGCGCCGGGCGGCTTGACGCCTTCGAAGAGCACCACGTCCTGAGCGTCAAGGAATCGCTGCATTTCCTCGTAGAACGCCTTGTCGGCGATGTGCACGGCGGAGACCAGGTGCACGACCGGGCCGGAGCCGTCGGGCCTTTGGAACGAGCGGATGGCCAGTTCGAGCGTGGTGCGTTGAGCCTGGGCATCGTCCACGACGCGGATGTACGAATCGGGCGTGATGGCGGGCGCGGCGGGGGCCGTGTTCGCGGCAGGCGCCGCGGCCGGTGCTGACGCCGGTTCGGCCCGGCCGGCAGTGAAGCAGAGCAGGGCGGCGGCGCTGCAGACGAGGGTGCACAGGAGCGGGCGGGTGGGCGTGGTCATGGCGGGGCTCGAGAGGTCGAAAGAACGCGAGGGTGTACCGCGGCGGCGAGACGGGGTCGCAAGGATGGGGGGATGCGGCCGGACGGGCGACAGAATGATGGGCGGGACCAAGGCTCCGGGGGGCCGGGAAACGGCCGGCGTTCGGGATGGCCCGACGCGGGCGGGACGGTACGGGCGGTGGTGCGGGCCGGGAGCGAGCGGGCGGCGGCGGGGGTGATGGCGGTGTGCCGCGGGGTGCTGCCGAAAGTGGGCCGGGCGGAGCACGCCGAGCCGGGCGCGGAGGCGTTGCGGGCGGCGTGGGCGGAGATGGAGCGGCGGCCGCCGGCGGACGGGGAGGCTGGCGGCGGGCGGCTGCTGGTGCTGGCGGGGTATCGGGCGCCGTGGGTGCAGGTGCGGAATCTGGAGCGGTCGCTGGTGCGGCTGACGCACCGGCGGGAGGTGGTGGCGGTGGCGTATCCGACAGCGGGGACCGTGGCAGGGGTACTGGCGCGGGTACGGGCGGCGCTGGATGAGGCGTGGCCGGGATGGCCGGGGTGGACGGACGGCCACGCGGTGGATGTGGTGGGCGTGTCAATGGGCGGGCTGGTGGGGCGGAGCCTGGCGATGGGGCTGGATGGTGAGAGTTTGGCGGCGACGGAGCGACGGCTGGCGGTGCGGCGGATGATCACGCTGTGCTCGCCGCACCGGGGGGCGGTGGCGGCGGAGTGGGTGCGGCCGGATGCGTTGGCGGGGCAGATGCGTGCGGGCTCGGCGTGGCTGCGGGCGATCAACGCTGCCGAGACAGGGGGCGGTGGGCGCGGATACCCGCTGATCGCGTACACGCAAACGGCGGACTGGCTGGTGGGCGCGAGCCGGAGCGTGCCGGAGGGGGCGCCAGATGGAGGGCCGGGGCCGGGCGATGCGCACGTGCACCTGCGGGGGCGGCTGGTGATGAGCCACTTTCTGGTCTCCAGCGAACGGGCGGTGCTGGTGGATGTGGCGCGGCGGCTGCGGGGGGAAGGGGCGGTGATGGACCACCAAAGCACACGACCCCGCAGCGGGGCGGGGTCGTGAGAGGGTGAGTCTGGTTGTGGACCGACTTCAGCGGCGCTTGGCCTTGGCGGGCTTGGCCTTGGGAGCCGACTTGGCCTTGCCGTGACCGTTGCCGTTGCTGTGACCGTTGCCGTTGGCGTGCCCGTTGGCGGGCCCAGCGGCGGAGTTGGTGCCGGGTGCCCAGACGTTGGCCTCCACGGCCTTGCCGGGCAGGACGAAGCCTGTCTGCAAGACCTCGGCGGTGTCGGGGAGTCGCATGTCGCCGCTGGTGAGCCTGGGGTAGTGCTCGCCCTGCCAACTGTCGGGGTACTTGGGGTCATCCAGGCCCAGCGCGGCCTTGGTGGGGAACAGCGGGCGGAAGGTGTCGCACATGACCGCGAGTTCCTGGGTGTAGGTGGCCGAGAGCGAGAGCTCGACGGTGCCGGGGTGCGGGCCGTGGGGGATGCCCTGCGGGTGGGCGGTGAGCGAGCCGATCTCGATGCCCTTGCGGGAGCCGAAGTTGCCCTCGACGTAGTAGAGCACCTCGTCAGAGTCGAGGTTGGAGTGGTTGTAGGGGACCTTGATGGCCTGGGGGTGGTAGTCGAGCATGCGCGGGCAGAACGAGCAGATCACAAAGTTGTGGGCCTCGAAGGTCTGGTGGATCGGCGGGGGCATGTGCAGCTTGCCGGTGATGGGGGAGAAGTCGTCGATGTTGAAGATGTACGGGTAGTAGCAGCCGTCCCAGCCGACGACGTCGAGCGGGTGGTAGTCGTAGAAGTAGCTGTGCACGTGGTCGCGGGCCTTGATGCGGACCTCGAAGCCCTTGTCCTTGTACTCGTTGAAGACCAGGGGCAGTTCGGGCAGTCGCAGGTCACGCTCGCAGTAGGGCGCGTGCTCGAGGAACTGGCTGGTGGTCTTGGAGACATAACGCGGGGGCGGGCCGATGTGGCTGCCGTTGACGGTCTCGATGACCAGGAACTTGGCCAGCGCGCCGGGGGGCAGGCCGCCGCCGGGGGGCTGCTTCTCGCCGTTGATCTCGGCGACGGGGCGGGAGAGGCTCTTGGGCTCGTCGAACACCAGCTTGTAGATGGTGCCCTTGGGGATGATGATGTAGTCCTTGGGGCCGAACTTGAGCGTGCCGAACATGGTGTAGCAGGTGCCCGAGCCGTAGTGGATGAACAGGCACTCGTCGCCCTGGCCGTTCTTGTAGTGGTAGTTCATCTGCTGGCGGGGCAGGCAGACGGCCATCTCGCAGTCGGCGTTGCCGAAGAGCACCACGCGGCCGGTGACCGGATCGCCCGAGGGCTTCATGGGCGACGTCTTGACGTGCCGCATGCGCATGATCTGCTCTTCGACGTACTGCACCTTGGTGGAGTACAGCGGCTTCCAGCCGTGCACCTGGGTGGGCGGGTTGATGTGGTAGAGCGTGCTGGTGGGGCCGACGAAGCCCTCGGTACCGAAGACCTCTTCGCTGTACAGCTTGCCGTCGGGGCGACGGAACTGAACGTGGCGCTTGCGGGGGATCTCACCGAGACGGGTATAGAACGGCATGCCGGGGCTCCTTGGGCGACTGGCGCTGGAGCAAGTGTAAACCCCGAGGCGACCGGCGGGTGCGCGCTGCGGACCGATGTCCCCCACCGGCGGGGCAAGGGGCGGCGCGGCGGGGGGG
>JAJTDF010000035.1 GCA_021294835.1 Planctomycetaceae bacterium | reverse complement strand
GAACTGGGGCTGAAGTCCCATGGCACATGTCACCAGATGGTGGCGGAGTTGCATCTGCTGCTGCGGGAGCGGGGGGTGCTGCTGTAGGGGGGGTGGGGGAGGGGCGGGCAGCGTGCGGGGTGCGGGCCGCGGCAGGGCGGGGGATGGGTTGTGGTTGTGGCGGGGTGGGGGGAGCACCGGCAAGCGCGTGTGGCACCGGGGGTTGGGGATGCGGCACGGTGGACGAGTGGTGGAGATGCTGGCGGCAGCGGTGAGCGGGCGGGCGGCTGGCGGGTCAGGAGGTGGGGTGGGGGGTCGGCGGGGTTGGGGGGGGCGGCGGGAAGCCCAGGGGCGGCTTGTGGTCGGGTGGTCGTCGCCGTACACTGGCGGTCCAGGCCGGTGGCGGCATCCGGATGTGGTGTCGGCGGGTCTGGAACAGAGCGGAGCGTGCGGGCATGAAGATCATTTGCGATCGGGCGGCGTTGCTGGAAGCGGTGAACGTGGTGGCGGCGGTGGTGCCGCAGCGGTCGCCCAGCCCGGCGTTGTCGTGCGTGAAGTTGACGGCGGGGAAGAACGGGAACGTGGGGGAACTGACGCTGGCGGGGACGGACGCGGAGACGTCGGTGCAGTTGACGATCCACCAGGTGGACGTGAGCCAGACGGGCGTGGCGATCGTTCCGGCGCACAAGCTGCAGCAGATCGTGGGCGGGCTGGACCAGAGCGACCCGACGGTGACGCTGGAACTGGACGGGGAGCAGTGCTCGATCAAGGGGGCGAACTCGCGGTTCAAGGTGTTCACGTACCCGGCGGCGGATTACCCGCCCTTGCCGGACTTCGCGGCCGTGGTGGGGGGCTCGGCCCCGCAGCCGGCGCGGGCGGTGTTCACGCACCAGGCGGGGCCGCTGCTGCGGCTGATCGCGCGGACGGTGTTCGCGACGGCGAGGGAGACCTCGCGGTACGCGATCAACGGCGTGCTGATGAAGCGCGACGGCAAGCGGCTGGAGATGGTGGCGACCGACGGCCGGCGGCTGGCGCGGTGCGCGACGAGCGTGAAGGCGGACGCGGCGGCCAAGGAGGCGGGCCCGACGCAGTGCATCGTGCCGACCAAGGCGCTGAACCTGCTGCAGCGGCTGGCGGGGGACCCGGACGGCGCGCTGCAGGTGGCGATCACCGACAACCGCGTGTTCTTCGGGATCCACCACCCGGCGATGGCCGAGGGCAAGGGCAAGAAGGGCGGCGGCGCGGGCGGGGGTGACGGTGCGGTGGGCCCGCTGAAGGCGGTGCTGTCATCGGCCCTGGTGGAGGGGCAGTTCCCGCCGTTTGAGGATGTGATCCCCAAGGACTCGGACAAGAAGATCACGGCGACGACCGAGGGGCTGGCGCGGGCGGTTCGGCAGGCGGCGGTGCTGACCAACGAAGAGTCGCGCGGGGTGAAGATGGCGTTCTCGAGCAAGGCGAAGAAGGTTCGGCTCTCCAGCCGGGCGCCGGAGATGGGCGAGAGCGAAGTGGACTGCGACCTGAGCGAGTATGTCGGGGATGACATTGAGATTTCGTTCAACCCGCAGTTCATCACCGAGGCGCTCAAGGCGGTGGATGAGCCGGAGGTGACGCTGGAGATGAAGGCCCCGAACAAGCCGGGGTTGCTGCGTGCCGGGAGCGACTTCCTGTATGTGGTGATGCCGGTGAATCTGCCTGCGTGAGTGGGCGGGGGGCGGTGGCTCGGTGTGGGGGCGGGGGGTGGGTGCGCCGGCCGCGCGTGGTGTGCGGCCGGGCGGGAGTGGATGCGTGCGGGCTGCGGTTCGGCCGGTTCGGCTGAGAAAGTGGAAGCGCAATGGCGAAGAAGACGCGTTCGGTTGCTGCCAAGGCCCGCAAGAGCGTGAAGAAGCCCGCCAAGGCGCCGGCGAAGAAGGCGGCCAAGGCCAAGCCGGCCAAGGGGTTGGCCAAGCTGGCCAAGGGGTCGGCCAAGGCGAGCAAGGCCAAGGCGACGGTGAAGAAGTCGGGCGGCGGTGGCGGGGGTGGGGGTTTTGGGGCGGCGCCGATCAGCACGGGCAAGGGGATGTCGCCGATGGAGATCGGGCAGATGTTCGTCTCCATGTTCAACAACCAGACGCCGGATCAGACCATCTGGGACACGCTGTTTGCCAAGCAGTTTGATTCCATCGAGGGGGTGGGCGTGAACATGGTGTTCAAGGGTCGGGCGGCGGTGGAGGCCAAGTGCCGCGAGTGGATGGAGGGGCACGCGGTGCACGGGTGCACGTGCGAGGGGCCGTTTGTGGGGTCGACGGCGTTTGCGGTGAAGTTCCGCATGGACGTAACGGACAAGGGGACGGGCGGGCGGTCGATCATGGAAGAGGTGGCGGTGTACGACGTGGAGAACGGGAAGATCGTGCGGGAAGAGTTCATGTATGGGGTGTGAGGGGCGGCGGGGTGCGGGTGGGGCCGGCGGGGAGCGGGGGGGTGAGGGGGGTGAGGGGGGTGAGGGGGGGCGGGGAAATGCGGCGGGATGCGCGGCGTGTCGGGTGATTTGATACCCTGACGCGAGCAACCATGTCCACGCCTTTGAACCATTCTGAATCCGTGTCCGGCCCGGCGCCGGCGGTGCCCGACCATTTCATCGACGAGATCATCAAGGCCGACATCGCCTCGGGGCGGTGGGGCCTGGGGGGGCAAGGAGGCCTGGGCAGGGGTGGCGTCGCGGGCGGGGTGGCTGGCGCTTCGGTGCAGACGCGGTTTCCGCCCGAGCCCAACGGCTATTTGCACGTGGGGCACGCCAAGAGCATCTGCCTGAACTATGGGCTGGCGCAGAAGTACGGCGGCAAGTTCAACCTGCGGTTTGACGACACCAACCCGGAGAAGGAAGAGCAGGAGTATGTCGACTCGATCATCCGGGATGTGAAGTGGCTGACCTCGGCGTTCGGCGGGTCGTTTGACTCCGGGAACCACGCGGGTGGGCTGTTCTACGCCAGCGACCTGTTCGGGCTGATGTACGACTACGCGGTGGAACTGGTGAAAAAGGGGCTGGCGTATGTGTGCGAGCTGCCGGCAGAAGAGGTGAGCAAGCGGCGGGGGACGCCGGCGATCCCGGCGACCAGCCCGTTCCGCGACCGGCCGGCGGCCGAGTCGCTGAAGCTGCTGGATGAGATGCGGCGGGGCGTGCACCCGGACGGGAGCATGACGCTGCGGGCGAAGATCGATCTGGCGTCGCCGAACTTCAACCTGCGCGACCCGGTGATGTACCGCATCGTGCACGAGAAGCACCACAACACGGGCACGGACTGGTGCATCTACCCGATGTACGACTGGGCGCACGGGTTTGAGGACAGCTTTGAGAAGGTGACACACTCGATCTGCACGCTGGAGTTTGAGAACCACCGGCCGCTGTACGACTGGTTTATCAACGCAGTGAACCAGGGGCGGACCGAGGACGGCTCGGGGCCGTGGGGGAAGACGATCTGGCACAGCCGGCAGATCGAGTTCGCCAAGCTGCAGCTGAACTACACGGTGCTGAGCAAGCGGAACCTGCTGCGGATGGTGAGCGACAAGGTGGTGCGCGGGTGGGACGACCCGCGGATGCCGACGTTGAGCGGCATGCGGCGGCGCGGCTACACGCCGGCGGCGTTGCGGGCGTTCTGCGAGGAGATCGGCGTCACCAAGACCGACTCGGTGATCGACATCGGGCGGCTGGAGAACGCGGTGCGGGCGGACTTGAACAAGCGATCGCCGCGGGCGATGAGCGTGCTGCGGCCCTTGAAGGTGGTGATTGAGAACTGGCCGGCGGGGAAGGTGGACGAGCTGGACTTTGTGATCAACCCCGAGGACCCGGCGGCGGGGACGCGGAAGGTGAAGTTCTCCGGGACGCTGTACATCGAGCGTGAGGACTTCATGGAGGAGCCGCCGAAGAAGTTCTTCCGGCTCTCGCCCGGGCAGGAGGTTCGCCTGCGGTGGGCGTACTTCATCCGCTGCACGGGGGTGGAGAAGGACAGCGCGGGGAACATCACCGCGGTGCGGTGCACGTATGACCCGGCGACGCGCGGGGGCGATGCCCCGGCGGGGCCGAATGGCGAGCCGCCCCGCAAGGTGAAGGCGACGCTGCACTGGGTGAGCGCCGAGCACGCCATCGCTGGCGAGGTGCGGCTGTTTGACCGGCTGTTCAAGGCCGAGTTCCCCGGTGAGCGGACGGGCAAGTGGGAGGACGACTTGAACCCCGACTCGCTGACGGTGCTGACGGACGCGAAGCTGGACCCGGTGCTGGCGACCGCCAAGCCGGGCGAGGCGTACCAGTTCGAGCGGCTGGGCTACTTCACGGTGGACCCGGACAGCGCGCCGGGCAAGCCGGTGTTCAACCGCACGGTGAGCCTGAAGGACGATTGGGCCAAGCTCGCGGCCAAGGGCGGGTGAGCGGTGCCCCGCTATCGGCTGCTGGTCGCGTATGACGGAACGGGCTTTTGCGGGTGGCAGAAGCAGGAGCCCCCGGTGCGGCCGGAGGGCGGCGGGCCGTCGCCCTACAGCGAAGTGACGCCGATGCTGCACGCGGAGGGCGAGGCGGGCGGGCGTGAGGGGCGGGTGGCGCTGCGGACCGTGCAGGGCGTGCTGGAGCGGGCGGTGCGCGAGGTGGTGCGGGAGCCGGTGGAGGTGATCGGGGCGTCGCGGACGGACTCGGGCGTGCACGCGGAGGGGCAGGTGGCGGCGTTTACGTGTGAGCCCCGGGAGGTGGAGCAGACGGAAGCGGGGGCCGGGCCGGTGGTCATGCGCGGGGTGGGCTGGCCGGTGGAGCGCGGGGCGGATCGGCTGGCCGCGGCGATCAACTCGCGGTTGCCGGAGGATGTGCTGGTGCGGGCGGCGAGCGTCGCGGCACGCGACTTTGACCCGGTGGGGGACGTGGTGGCCAAGGGGTACTCGTACACGCTGCACGTGGGCCTGGAGCGGCCGCTGTTTGACCGGGCGCTGGTGCACCATGTGTTCTGGCGGAACGGGCTGAACCTGGGGGCGATGGCCGAGGCGGCGGCGATGATGGAGGGCGAGCACGACTTTGCGGGCTTTGCTGCTGCGGGGCACGGCCGGCTGAGCACGGTGCGGCGGGTGCTGAGTTGCCGGGTGGTGGCGATCTCGCCGGAGCGGGTGCGGCTGGATGTGGCGGGGACGGGGTTCCTGTGGAACATGGTGCGGATCATGTCGGGCACGCTGCTGGAGGTGGGCACGGGGCGACGCACGCTGGAGCAGGTGGCGGCGGCGTTGAAGACGGGCGACCGGCGGCAGGCGGGGGCGACGCTGCCGCCGACGGGGCTGTGCCTGCGGTGGATTGAGTATCGGGGCGAGGGGCCGGGGGGTGTGGGTGGGGTGGGTGGTATGGGTGGTGTGCGGGGGGGGTGCAGCGGGGTGGGTGGGGTATGGGGTGGGGGTGTAGTGGGTGGGGGTGGGGGGGCGAGGAATGGGCGACCCGATGGAGGTTGCCTTCTGTATGATTTGGGTCTGTGTGATTCTCTGGGGAAGGAGTACCGATGGGCACGGGCGAAGTTCGGTGGTGGCGGGGCGTGAATGCGGGGCTGGCGGGTGCGGCATGTGCCGGGATGTTGGTGTCTGGTTGCCGGCCTGCTGGTCCGGCGGGGCGCGGCCCAATCGGATGGGTAGCGGGGACGAAGGTTGAAGTTGCGGTGGTCACGGAAGCGATCCGCGTCGATGGTGTGGGGATCACGCGGGCGGCGACCGAGACGGAGTTGGTCGCGCTCATGACGTCGCGACTGGAGTCGGAGCTTCATGTCGTGCTGGCGGAGCTGGTTCCGGAGACTCCAACTACTCGGCGGGCTGTGGCGAAGATTGTCGCTTCCGCCTTCGCACCAAGGACGCGGCGGCTGACCGGGGACGAGTCGACAATTCTGCGGCTTGGTGGTGGACCGAGATTCACATCCATCACGCCCTGGCTGCGGGGCGTAGCGTGGGGCGAGCTGGAAGGACCTCAGCCTTGGCGCACGGATTGGTTCTGGGTGAAGGAAGCCAATCTGCCGGAGCAGCCACTGTTGCGGCTCTTGGTGTTGTTGCGACTAGATCATGGGACTGTGCTCACTGAGCGGCAGGCCCGGAGGGATAAGTCCGGGTTCATTCTGAGAGAGGATCGTCGGCGGCTCCAAATTGCCGAGCAGGATGTGGCGGCCGCCGCACCGTTCCGCGGGCGGATTCTCTCTGAGGCGATCGCCGCGGTGGTGAACGATTCGATCTTCGGCAAGGACGGACCCCGGGTGGCCGCGATGCTGCTCGGCTGGCGGTCGATGGACACGTCCGAGCGTGCGGCGTTCGATGCCTTGGCGGAGAAGTATGCGGAACGGTCGGATGCCGATGCGTGGTTGGTCGAGTTGTTGGCTGGACACGCGGCAATCGGCCGGGCCTTTGCGGCCAGAGGAACGGGCTTTGCCTCGGAGACAAGCAAGGACGAGCTCGCGGCCATGGAGGTGGAGTTGAGCGAGGCCTTTCTGCGGCTGACCGCGGCCCACAGGATGAACTCGGACCGCCCGGAGGCCGCTACCCGTCTGATTGTTGTTGCGACGGCGAGTACGAATCCAGAGCATGGGACTGCGTGGGAGTGGTTCCAGCGAGCCATCCAGGCGGACAGGACGGCGACGAACGCTTACGACCGCATGCTCTGGGCGACCCTGCCACGGTGGGGTGGGGATGAAGCGGGGGCTGTTCGTTTCTTCCGGGCCGTCGCGGATGCCAAGTGCACCCGCCTCGTCGAGCGGATTCCGATGTGGTTGTCGATGTTGCTAGAGGACGATCCGACGCTGCAGCGGGAGCCGGAGGTGGCGGCGGCCATCTTCGACGCGACGCGGGTGGAGTGGGCGGACTCGGCGCGCGAGGGCGCGTCCGAAGACCCCGCGACCCGCGACGCGATGCGATCGCTGGCGCTGGCGATGGCCTTTGCGGCGCGGGATGTGGCGAGGGCCCGCGAGGCCCTCGGGGATGGGAACTGGCGTTATGTGCCGCCCGGGTCGGGTCTGGCCGCGGCTTCGCTGAGTGAGATAACAGCCTTTGTTGACGAACAGGACGGGAGCTGGGGCGCAGCGTTCGCCGGAGTGCGGTCGGCCGAACGGCGGGGCCAGATGGCGGTGGCGGCGGCGCAGGCGCAAGCGCTGCTGGAGCGGCCTGATCTGCCAGGTCGGGTTCGCAAGGAACTGGAGAGGCTGACGGCGATTGACCCTGCGGTGCGGCAGTACGAGGGGGGCGAGGCGGTGACGTTGGTGGGCGCGGGGGCGGCGACGCTGTTGCAGTGGGTGAACGGTCTGCATATCGCCAAGGAGCCGACGGGGGGCGGCTTGGCGTTCGGGTATTCGCCGCGGTCGGTGGGGACGGGTCAGAAGGTGCTTCTGCGGTCGGTGGTTCAGCCGGGGGAGCGGTACGAAGTCACGGGACGGGTACGGGCAACGCTGGCGGGTGATGGCCGCAGCGCGATGGTGATCGGCGGCATCACGGTGGTTGGGCGGGCAAACGGGCGTGTGCCGAGCCGAGGGGTGGGCGGGTCGGTTCAGTTTGCTCTGCCGCAGCCGGTCCCAGAGAAGAGCGTGGATCCGTGGGTTCTGGAACGGACGTTCCGGTTGGAGATTGACAAGACGGCCATCGCGATGGACGTGGACGGCCAGCCGGTGCAACTGTTCCCGACGCTGTTTGCACCGGAGAAGGAGTGGGGCGATGGCCTGGAAGTCATCGGCTATTCGGATCATCCGGAGGTCACAGTGGAGATCGTGGAGTTGAAGGTACGGAAGCTGAGTCGGTGACAGACGGTACCAGTTGGGCAGGTCGGGGCGCGGCGGGAGCGCATGAAAAACCCCCGGCCGGGCCGGGGGTTGGGTGAGAACGAGCGGGTTGAGGGAGCGGCGTTACGGGCAGCCGAAGGTGAAGGTGTTGATGAAGGCGATGAAGTCGTCGCCGGTGACGAAGCCATCGGGCGGGGAGGTGCCGCCGATGCCGACCAGATCGGCGATCGGGCTGGCGGACGCGAAGGCGTTGATGAAGCCGATGAAGTCGTCGCCGGTCACCAGGCCGTCGGGGAAGGGGATCTGGCCGATGGAGACCAGATCGGCCCGGCCGAAGGGCCGCTGCCGCCAGGTGTCGGCGACGGTGCCGGCGACCGAGACGCCGCCGAAGAGGGTGAGGGCTTCACGCGCCTCATCGAAGACCATCGCAGCATCGCGGCGGGGATCAGGCCCGAACAGCGGGCGGCTTGCCCAGGCGGCGCCGTCCCACTCCCACATGGTGGGGCGGATGCTTGAGCCATCCCACCCGCCGAGCAGGACGGTGCGGGAGCGGGAGCGGTCGTAGACCAGGGCGTGGTGGAAGCGGGTGGCGGGCCCGCCGTTGGCGCGCAGGGTCCAGGTGTGCGGTGCGGTTGGCGGGGCCGGGGAGGAGGGAGTTGGTCCAGGTTTGGCCGGAGCGGAACCAGGTGTCGCCCAGTGTGCTGGTGGGGCCGAAGCCTCCGAAGAGGACCATGCGGTTGTTGGCGGCATCCCAGACCATGCCGGCACGGTCGCGGGCGGTGGGGCTGGGGCCGGGCTGGAGGGCCCACGCGGTGCCGTTGTACTCCCAGGTTTCGCTGATGGGGCCGTTGGTGTTTCGGCCGCCAACGAGGACCATGACGTTGCGGACACGGTCAAAGGCCATAGCCGAGAAGGCGCGGGCGGTGGGGGGCGCAGCGGGGTTGCGGAGGGTCCAGGCCTGGCCGTTCCATTCCCAGGTGTCGTTGCGGAAGCCGGCGCTGGTCTGGCCGCCGAAGAGGACGGTGACGTTGCGGACGGGGTCGTAGGCCATGGCGCCGCCGAAGCGTGCGACGGGCTGGGGGGCATCAAGGGGCGTCCAGACCGGGTGCTCGAGCACGGTGAGGTCCACAGGTTGAGAGGTGAGCGTGTTGCAGGTGGAGGTGACGGAGACGGTGTAGCGTGCGGCGTCGCGGACGCGGGCGGAGGGGATGCTGAGTGTGGAGTTGGTAGCGCCGGCGATGGGCAGGGCGTTGCGGAACCACTGGTAGGTGAAAGAGCCCGCGGGCGCGGCGGTGGCGGTGAGGGTGACCGAGCCGGTGAGGCAGACGGAGGGTGCGGCGGGGGAGATGGCGAGGGAGGTGACCGATGGGTTCACGGTGAGGCTGGCGGCGCTGGAGGTTGAGGAGCCGCAGACATTGGACACGACGGCGTCGTAGTTGCCGGCGGCTGCGGGAGCAACATTGGAGATGGTCAGGGTGGTGGTGTTGACACCGGAGTAGATGGAGTCAAACGACGGCCCGTTGGCGAGGTTGACACCGTTACGGCGCCACTGGATGGCGGGGGCTGGGGTGCCGGTGACGGCGATGGTGAACGTGGTGGTGCCGGACTGGCAGACGACCCGGGGAGTGGGCTGCGTGGTGATGCTGGGAGCGGTGTTGACGGTCAGCCCCGCGTCTTCCGAGTCCACGGATCCGCAGGTGTTCACGACAACGGCGTCGTAGTTGCCGGCGGCCGCGGGAGCAGCATTGGAGATGGTCAGGGTGGTGGTGTTGACACCGGAGTAGACCGAGCCAAAGGACGGACCGTTGGTGAGGTTGGCGCCGTTGCGGCGCCATTGGATGGTGGGGGCCGGGGTGCCGGCGACGGCGATGGTGAACGAGGTGGTGCCGGACTGGCAAACGGCCTGGGGAATGGGCTGCGTGGTGATGCTGGGAGCGGTGTTGACGGTGAGGCTGGCGGTGCTGGAGGTTGAGGAGTCGCAGACATTGGACACGACGACGTCGTAGTCGCCGGCGGCTGCGGGAGCAACACTGGAGATGGTCAGGGTGGTGGTGTTGACACCGGAGTAGATGGAGTCAAACGACGGCCCGTTGGCGAGGTTGACACCGTTGCGGCGCCACTGGATGGTGGGGGCTGGGGTGCCGATGACGCCAATGGTGAACGTGGTGGTGCCGGACTGGCAGACGACCCGGGGCATGGGCTGGGTGGTGATGCTGGGAGCGGTGTTGACGGTCAGCCCCGCGTCTTCCGAGTCCACGGATCCGCAGGTGTTCACGACGACGGCGTCGTAGTCGCCGGCGGCCGCGGGATCAACACCGGAGATGGTCAGGGTGGTGGTGTTGACACCGGAATAGACCGAGCCGAAGGACGCGCCGTTGGTGAGGTTGGCGCCGTTGCGGCGCCACTGGATGGTGGGGGCCGGGGTGCCGGTCACACTGACTGTGAAGGTGCGGGAGCCCCCGGCACAGGTTGTCTGGGCAACGGGCTGGTTGCTGATCGTGGGCGCAGCAAGAGCGGTGATGGTGATCGTGGCCTCCGCAGTGCGGCAGCCGGTGTTCACCACGCAGGTGTATGTATCCGCATTGGATCCAGTGACGTCGTAGAAGGACTCGGTCCCCACGAGCGTCTGACCCCGAAACCACCGGTAAGTCAGTCCGCTGGTGATGCGGCTATCGGTGATCACGTTCGCCGAAAGCCGGACCGAAGCAGTGGGGCACAACGTGGTCGTGGGGGCCGAGATGGTGATTGACTGAATTGCAGCGCACTCGAACACGACCTGTTGACGAAACCCCGAGATGAAGAAGTAGTCGTTCGGGATGTTCGCGGTGGTCAAATAGGCAATGCCCACCTGCAACGTGTTTGAGTCGTCCCTCGTCCAAGCGCGTGTGCCTGTCACGTCCCAGGACGTGGTGTCCGGGTTTGCGCGGTCGAAGAGCCAACCACAGTTCCCGGTAATCGTTCCCACTTCGGGTGCTCGGGTGATCGGTCCACCAACTGTCATCCTCCAGTTAGCAGCCTGGCCGCCAGTTCTTGAGCCGTATGCATCCACCTTTACTGACGTAATGACGTGTCCACCCGTAATCGTCGCTGGCAGCGCCGACCAACTCAGGGCAAAGAGCGGAGCACGCTGGGTGTCGTTTGTTGGTGCATACGCAGCACACGGATTCGGGAACTGCCGACACGTGGACCCACCATCGAAGCAGCCGTTGGTGAATGCCCCCGCGGCATTCGCCTCCTCGTTCCAACCGTTCGTGGGCGACGGCGCGGTGACGGTTTGGGCAAATCGCGTCACCGTGATCGGCGCTTGCCCCTGTGCCCCGGATGCCCCCGCGAGGGTCGCTGTCAGGGTTGCGAGCATGATTCCTGTTCTTCTCATCGCTTTGCTCCTGCTTGGCCCAGGCCGGTGGGGTTGCACGGCGCGGGAGTTGTCTCCGGCGGGGCGCGGCCAAGGGTCCGACAAGCGAGAGAGCGCAGGCAGGAGGGGTGTTGAGCAGAATCGGAAGCAGAATCAAGAACAACTTCGCATTGGCGGGGCGAAACGCGCAGGAATTGCGCGATTGGTTGCCTCTGGATGGCTTGCGCACGCTCCGGTCGCCCTCCGACGGCCACCCCCTATCCTGCCGGCATGTCCCGCTGCCGCGTTGACAAGTCCATTGAGCGTGTGGTGGTGGAGGGGTTCGACTTCCCGCTGGGGGTCTACCCGGTGGAGCCGATGTCGCCCAAGGAGGGGTACACGCTGTCGTTTGAGGCGGAGGATGCCGCGACGGGCGACGGCAGCGGCAACCGGGGCGAGAGCATGCGTGATCGGGTGGGGGACGAGGATGACGAGCAGGAATCGGCGGAGGCGACGTTCGATGTGGGCGGCGGCGGGGAGGGGGGAGACGGGGGTGATGGGGGAGACGGCGGTGATGGGGCAGAGGGGGGGGCGGGCGGAGCGGACGATGGCGCGGGCGGCGGGCGGGGCGAGGCGGGGAGCGGGTCGGAGGAGGACCTTTCGCCGGGGGCGGATGGCGAGCGGTGGCCGGACCGCTACGTGTGGGACATTGTGGTGAAGGCCAGCCGGCTGGAGAGCCTGCTGCGGATGCTGATGACGCTGCTGCCGGGGCGGGTGTACCCCATCGTGGACGTGCTGGGCAACGACGCGTACCGCGAGATTGACCCGTACGTGGCGTATGACCTGGTGGGGCAGGAGCGGTTCTTCGACGTGCTGCGCCGCTTCCGCGGGTTCTTCCTTGAGGACGGCATGGTGGGCTTTGGCGCCATGAGCGACGAGCCGTTTGTGTACGTGTTCGTGGACGAGCACAAGATCGTCACGGTGCGGGCGGAAACGCGGCTGAAAGAGCGGGTGGAGCGGATCCTCGCGGCGTTTGAACTCAAGCAGGTGGAGAGCCTGGCGGGCGCCGACGCGGCCCCGCACGAGCACCGCACGGTGCTGGATGCGCCCGGCGACCGGCCCGATCTGCTGACCAGCGATGAGGTGCTTGAGGCGGTGCGCGATGAGTGGGGGCTGACGCTGAACGTCAACCCGGAGCGGAATCTGGACGACCGGGGTCGGCCGCTGGGCATCTGCCCCTGGCGGTGCGTGGTGCGGATGATCGACGAAAAGGGGGACGTGCGCTACCGCGAGATGCTGCTGAGCGCGGGCAACCTGGTGGATGCTGAAGGGCTCGCGATGGAGGACACCATCTCCGGGGCTGAGGCCGAACCTCCGGCACCGGGCGGCAGCGGGAGCGGACGGCGGACGCCGGTGCGGGGACGGCGGCCGGGGCTGACCGGCAGCGGCAGTGGCAGCGGCGAAGGGGCCGAAGCGACCGAGGAGAAGGAGCAGGGTGAGAAAAAAGAAGGGGAGGCGGCCGGGCCGGAGGGGGGCGGGGAAGAGGAACCCCGGGCGCTGGACCTGATTGTCGCGGACCGGCTTCGTAAAGAGGACTTCCGCAAGGCCTTAAGCACCGCGGCGGCTGGCGAGCCGGCGGCCGGGGCGGTGAAGAAGGGGCAGCGGGTGGACAGCGGGCTGGTGGAGCGGGCACTGAAGCTGGATCAGGCCCGGGTGTGGGCGGCGCGGTGGCTGGCGTGAGGCGGTGAAGCGGATAGAAAAGGAAGTCGCATATCTGTATATGCACACCCGAAGGTCATGTTTATGCGTTTGAGTGTGGATGACCGGTGGGGAAAGCGTCTCTGAGCGTGGACAGGGGGTGGAGGTGCGGCGTTTCTTCTCGGGGAGTGGACGGTTGGGCGGATTGTTGGTGGATGATCGTGCAACCGCGGCTGGGCTGGGCGGCGGATAGGCACATCACGCTGCAAGCGGCTTGGGGAGCGGGGCAGGAGGCGGCTGGGCCCGCCGGCGTTGAGGGTGTCCGGGGGGCGGGTGGCCGAGCGTGGGGTTTGGGGGGGAGGGGGGCAGAAGCGTTGGTGTCCGTGTTGCGTCAGGGGCGCAACCCGGCTAATCTCGCCTCTCGTTTGTGGATGCTCACCGCACTTGGTGATGATTCGGAGAACAGTGCATGGCCTTTCGAGTTCGCGCGCCGCGTGGCATGATGCAGGGAACGGTGGGCTTTTTGGCGGTGTTTGCCGCGGGCAGCGCGGGGGCGCTGGCGCAGGCGGCGGGGACGACCGCCCCTGCGAGCACTTCGCACGGCGGTGCGGCGGTGGATGCAACGCGGAGCGTGGTTGAGCGTGCGGGCGAGCTGCTGGCCTCCGGCAAGGCGGTTGCGGCGCGGAGCGAGCTGTCGCGGAGTCTTCGCGACGGCGGGCTGAGCGGCGAGATGCGGGAAACCGTGATGGCGCTGCTGGAGCGTGCCGAGCGGCGCATCAAGCAGCTTGAGGCGTGGGAAGTGAGCCTTCAGAAGGCGGAGCTGGCAGTCGCCGACGGCGACCTGCGGGCGGCCGGCTGGCATCTGGAAGCGGTTGCGAACGCCGGCACGGCGGGCGAGGCGGCGCGCAAGCGTGCGACCGAGCTGGCTGGGCAGGTGGAGAGCAAGCGTGCGGCGATGGCCCCGCTGGCTCCGGGGATGATCAAGCAGGCCGAGGCGGACTTCGCCTCCGGCCGATTTGCCGAGGCGAAGACGGCGCTGGCGGCGGTTCACCGCAGCGGCGTGGACCTGACGCCCGAGCAGCGCATTGCGCTGGAGAGCCACCAGCTCAAGCTGGTGGACATGGAGAAGACGGCGGGCGCGTTCGAGCTGCGTCCGGCGTCGCTGGCGGTGATGCAGCCGGGCACGGTGCGCCGTGCCGGCGATCCGGCCCCGGCCACCACCCCGGCAGCCACCACCCCGGCGGCCACCACGCCGGCAGCCACCACCCCCCCGCCCGCCCCTGAGATGTTCCCGGTTCCGCCCGGTGGCCCGGCTGCGGCCGCGGCTGAGCCCGCTCCGGCTCCGGCTCCCGCTGCCGCTGCGGCTCCCGCTCCGGCGGCTGAGCCCGCACCGGCTCCGGCTGCAGCGGCCGAGCCCGCCCCCGCTCCGGCTGCTGCGCCCGCAGCGGCTCCGGTGGATGATCTGGTGAAGGCGGCGCTGACGGCCGACGGCCAGCGGATCATCGCTGAGGGCGATCTGGCCTTCTCTGAGGGTCGCTTCAGCCAGGCCCTGGGCAAGTACCAGCAGGCGATCGGGCAGTACCGCTCGTACCTGACGGCCGAAGAGATCGCCCACGCGGAAGCGAAGATCAACGAGTGCAACGTGCGTCTGAAGGGCGCCGGCGACCTGACCACGGCGGTGCAGGACAACATGCGGCTGATCCGCGAGCGGGCCAGCGCCGAGCTGGACAACCAGCTGCAGCAGGCCGACGTGGCCCTGGCGGCGGGCGACACCGACGCGGCCCGCAGCCGCGTGGCCGAGGGCCGCGTGACGGTGAACCGCAACAAGCAGTTCTTCAGCCAGACCGAGTTCGACGCGATGGCCAAGCGTGTGGACGAGGCGCAGGCCAAGGTGGCTGCGGCCGCTGAGGCTTCGCTGAAGACGGGGCAGGCCCAGGAGCAGGCGCAGCGTGAGATCGACGCCAAGACCCGCGAGGAGAACCTGCGGAGCGAGAAGGAGCGTCGGATCGTTGAGCGCGTGGAGCGGATCCGGGCTCTGCAGCGCGAGCAGAAGTACGACGAGGCGCTGCAGGTGGTGCAGCAGATCCTGTTCATGGACCCGGGCAACCCCACGGCCCTGCTGCTGCAGGACGTGATCGGCGACGCCTCGGTGTTCATGAAGGCCAAGGAATTCGAGCGGAAGAAGAAGCACGGCATCATCGTGTCGGAGATGGAGAACCAGGGCGCCATCGTGCCCCCGGCCCGCCAGTTGATGCAGTACCCGGCCGACTGGCCGAAGAAGACCTTCGAGCGTGGCGAGGCGGGCGCGTACTCCGAGACCCCGGAGGCGACGCGGACGCTGGGCATGCTTGAGGGCCGCAAGATCCCCACGGTGGAGATCGCCGGGAACACCCTGTCTGACGTGCTGGACTTTGTTCAGCGGACGGCGGGCGTGAACATGGACGTGCAGTGGGAGAGCCTGGCGCTGGTCGGCATCGACCGCAGCACGCCGGTGAACCTGCGGCTGAGCGACGTTTCGGCCGGCACGGTGCTGGACCGCGTGCTCAAGAAGGTCAGCAAGGACCAGTACAGCCGGGCCGACTTCGCGGTGGATGACAAGGGCGTGCTGACCGTCGCGTCGGCCGACGACATCAAGCGTCACACCACGACCAACCTGTACAACATCACCGACCTGCTGGTGGAGGCCCCGGACTTCACCGACGCGCCGACGATCGACCTGCGGACGATCCTGGATGAGGGCCGCGGGAACCGTGCCAAGGCTCAGGCCTCGGCGCCGTTCGCGCCGCGGGCCGGCCAGGAGAGCGGCGTGAACCAGCGCGGGGAGCGCGTCCGCCGCATCGTGCAGCTGATCCAGAACACGGTCGCTCCGGAAACCTGGCGCGACAACGGCGGGGATGTGGGCTCGATCCAGGAACTCAACGGCACGCTGATCGTGCACTCGACCCCGCGGAACCACCGCGAGATCCAGGGCCTGCTGAGCAAGCTGCGTGAGATCCGCTCGATGCAGATCAACGTGGAGACCCGCTTCCTGCTGGTCAACCAGGACTTCTTCGAGCAGATCGGCTTCACGCTCAACGTGATCTGGAACGCTGACAACAACCAGGTGCAGGCGGCCCAGGCCAACGACCCGTCGATCCTGCCTTCGGACTTCTTCAACTTCACCGGCACGCCGGTGATCAGCCGTCAGTTGACCGGTCAGGGTCCGACGGGTGGTGTGGCCGGTCCGATCGACCCGGATGACCGCATCAACCAGGCGACGGTGACCCCGAACCGTTGGTCGCCGATCGGCAGCACGCAGAATTCGCTGGGCATCGCCCAGGGCCTGGCGCAGGGCAACACCTTCGCCAGCAACATCCTGGCGCAGGCCCCGGCGCTGGGTATCGCGGGCCAGTTCCTGGATGACGTGCAGGTGGACTTCCTGATCCGCGCCACGCAGGCCGACCGCCGCAGCCTGACGCTGACGGCCCCGCGGCTGACGTTCACCAACGGCCAGACGGCCAACGTGTACGTCGTAACGCAGCGGGCCATCGTCTCGGACCTTGAGCCGGTGGTCGGTGACTCGGCCGTCGGCTTCGACCCGACGACGTCGACGATCTCCGACGGCGTGACGATGATCATCGAAGGCGTGATCTCGGCGGACCGCCGCTACGTGACCATGAACGTGGACGCGGGCCTGGCGACCATCGACCGCATCGACAACCAGCGTGTGACGGCTCTGGCCGGCGGCCAGCTGGTCAACTCGGCCGAAACCGGCTCGTTCATCCAGCTGCCGCAGATCACCGTGACCCGCGTGCAGACGACGGTGACGGTGCCGGACGAGGGCACCGTGCTGCTGGGCGGCCAGCGGCTGGTGACCGAGCTGGAGGTTGAGAGCGGCGTGCCGGTGCTGAGCAAGATCCCGATCATCAACCGCTTCTTCACCAACCGCGTGGAGGCGAAGACCGAGCAGACCCTGCTGATCCTGATCAAGCCGACCGTGCTGCTGCAGCCGGAGCAGGAAGAGAAGGACTTCCCGGGTCTGAACCAGGCCATCCGCGCCGGCGGGATGTGAGCCCGGTGAGTCGGGCAAGGGCCCGGCGAGAGCCACAAGTGGATTGAAACCAGCGGCCGCACGGGCAACTCCGTGCGGCCGCTGTGCTTTTGCCGGGGGTGGGCCAGCCGCGCGGCAGGCTGCGGCGGGGCGGTGGCGGCGCGGGCGGGCCTGAGGAGTGGGGTGGTGGTGGTGTGATGTTGCGGGCGCCGGGCCGCGGCGGCGATGGAACGCAGATGGGCGAGCGGCGCCGCGTCTGATCATGCGGCGCGGGGTGCGTGTGAAGGATGCGTGAAGGCGTCTTTGCGCAGCGTGAGGGCAAAGGGCGAACGTCACGCGAAGAGGGCTTTGCAATCAGCGCGTTGGCGGCCGCGCGAACCCGGGCTTTGCGCAAACTTGCGCATCGCACACTCGAAGGTGGAAGCGACTGCGGCGACACTTGGCGCATGAAGTCCACCTTGTCGCGAGCGTTCACGCTCATTGAGTTGCTGGTGGTGATCGCGATCATCGCCCTGCTGATCGGCATCCTTCTTCCCTCCCTGTCCTCGGCGCGTGAAGCGGCGCGGCAGGCCAAGTGCATGACGGCGCAGCGGCAGATCGCCATCGCCGCGACCATGTACGCCGACCAGCACAAGCGCGGGGCGTTCATTCCGACCATGAACGGCGGCGATGACGACCTGGCGTACCTGAGCCAGTTCCTCGAGCGTCCGGACGCGGCGATCTGCCCGAGCACCCGCAACACCGTGGACCCGTCGGCGATCCTGCTGAAGAACGACCCGGCCAACAAGTACGGTCACGACGTGTTCGTGCACCTGACCGATTGCGCCGACAACGCGGCCGACAACCGTGGTCCGATCTCGTTCCCGCAGTTCACGCGGGGCGGGCACAGCTTTGAGGTGTGGTCGTGGATGTCCTCGATCGAGGGCGGCGGGCTGTGGCTGTTCCCCGACGGCTGGTACGACCGCTCGCTGGGCTTTACCAGCCACTACACCCAGCGGAACCTCCGGCCGACCGACCGGGCGGCGGTGCTGGAGGGCCTCTCGCCCGACCCGAACGCCGAGGAGAGCCCGGAGCCGGCGCCCGGCCAGCGCTCGGTGCTCAAGACGCTGACCAGCGTGGAGTTCCCCTCGCGGATGATCCTGACGCTGGACTCGGACCAGGACCACCGCGACACCAACCCCGAGACGCTGAACAACTGGCCCGAGAAGCACAACAACCACGGCAACAAGGGCGTGATCCTTTCCTTCGCCGACGGGCACGCGAAGTTCGTGGCGCGGGGCCCGCAACTGGTTGAGACATATCTGCGGGCCAACACCTCGGCGGCCTCGGACGTGCGGAACAACATTGTGGCGGGCCGTCGTCTGCACGCGGGTGTGACGCAGCAGACGGTGCGGATCGGCCGCTCCAACGCGGTGCAGTGGGTGATCCAGGTTCCGGCGGGCGGCTGAGCCGGCGTGCCGGGGGAAGCGGGGCCGGGGGGGCGGGGGAGGGGGGTGGGGATGCCGGCGGCCGTGGGCCGCGGGCGTGAGCGGTGGGTGCGCCGGGTGGGCGTAAGGCCGGAGCAGGAGCAGGGGGGACGCGGTGGTTGAGAGTTCGTCGTCAGGCAACAAGCCCTTGCAAGGGCGCCACACAGGAGAGACAGATGCGTAAGGTGTTCTGCACGGCGGTCGGGCTGGCGGCGGGTCTGTTGGCCTGCGTCGGAACGGCCCAGGCCGATCCGGCCAATATCGGCAAGGTGATCATCACCGAGATCTTCGCCAACCCCGACGGTAACGACAACCTCGAGTACATCGAGATCTTCAACACCACCGATCAGCCGATCGACATCTCCGGCTGGTACGTGGACGACGAGGATCCGACGGCGTCCGAGCCCTTTCCGCCGGGAACGATTCTGGGCCCCCGGCAGGCTCTGGTGATCATCGGAGCCAACTTCGGGCTTCGGCCGGATGATCCGGCCAATCCCGGGCTGTACCTCCCGGCGACGCCGATCTGGACGCCGGCGCTTCTGGAGCAGGCTTTCGGACCCGGCAGCGCGTCGCGGTTTCTGATTGTTCCGGGCAACATCACCATCGCCAACACCGCGACGGTGTTCAACGAGGTGCCCTTCATCGTCGACGCTGATGGCACAGTGGTGGACGTGGCCAACTATGAGGACGGCACCAACGGCTGGCCCGCGATCACTTCCGGGCGGTCGTTCGTTCTGCGTCCGCAGTTCCTCAACTCGGTGGACAACGATCGCGGCTGCGCGTGGCAACTGGCCTCGAACGACCCGGCCTCGGTGACCAGCGCACTGGTGAACTTCGTGTTCAACAACGTGACGACCACCCTGAGCCAGGCGACGAACATCTGCTCGCCGGGCGTCGTGAATCAGACTGTGCCCACGGGGACGGACTGCAACAACAACGGCATCCCCGACGCGGTCGAGACCTGCGGCGCGACGGCGACGGCTCAGGACTGCAACCGCAACCTGATCCCGGACTCGTGCGAGCCGGACGTGAACGGCAACGGGCGTCCTGACGACTGCGACATTCTGCAGGATCGCGAGACGACCGACCGCAACATGAACAACGTGCTGGACTCAACGGACATCAACCTCGCCGGCGGCAGCAACGGCCGGGGCGGTCCGCTTGACGTCAACAGCAACGGCATTCTGGACGCGGCCGAGGATGCGGGCCGGGTGATCATCACCGAGATTCTGGTTGATCCGTTCGCGGGCGGGACGTCCGGCGGTCTGTCGGCCAATCTCGAGTGGGTGGAGATTCAGAACGTGTCGAACGTGCCGGTGGACATCTCCGGCTACCGCCTGGTGGATCTGGAGACCGGCGGCGACGGCTACACCGGCCCGGTTCCGGCCGGTACGGTGCTGAACCCCGGCCAGATAGCCGTGCTGGCGAGCCTGCCGAACTTCCCGACCAGTCAGGGCGGCCCGGTGTACACCTTCCAGCAGGCGGTGGCGCTGTACCAGTCACTGTGGGGCGAGACCACGGCGGGCGGACAATCGATCCGCTGGATTCCGCTGCCCCGCTGGGGCGCCCGCGCCACCAACGCGACACCGAACGCCGAGATCCTCACCCTGGTCAAGGGCGCGGTGATCAATGACGCCATCGTCCCCGCGACCCAAACGTCGACCAGCGGCCCGCACCCGACGCGACTGAACGGCCCGGGCACCATCGGTGCCTGGGTGACCGATCGCGGGTACATCATGGATCAGACCAACTACTCCAACGTGAATTCCAACGGCGAGCCGCTGGCCGGCTGGCCCGGCTCTGACAGCCACTCGTCGTTCGCGCTGCTGCCGGCGGGCTTGTCGCTCACGAGCAACAACGACGGCGCCAACTGGCGGATGAGCATCGGCGGTCTGAACGCCGCGGTGCAGTCTCGGATCCCGAGCCCGGCACCGTTCGGCCTGACCAACCTCGGAGAGGACTTCGGCTCGCCCGGTGTGGTGCCGACGACCACCCAGCAGCCATCCGGCGAGGTGATCATCACCGAGATCGCCGCGAGCACCAACTCGATCTACCCCGGCTCGAACCCGGCGCCGACGCCGCCCCAGACGGTGGCCGGTGGCCGTGACGAGTGGGTGGAGATCCTCAACACCACCAGCGCGGCTCTGGACCTCTCGGGCTGGTATCTGCAGGATGAGGACGGCCGCACGGCCGGCTTCGCCGAGGGCACCATCCTGCAGCCGGGCCAGGCGGCGGTGATCATCGGCGGCGACACCTTCGCCCCGACGGGCGGCAACAACCAGCCGGGCCTGGCCCCGCTGACCGGCCGCGACTTCGCTCAGGAGTTCCGCGATGCGTGGGGCTGCGGCTACCCGATCGTCACGGTGGCCGACTGGTACACCAACCTCGGTGTGTTCGGGCTTGACCGCCTGGCCGAC
This sequence comes from Planctomycetaceae bacterium, assembly GCA_021294835.1. GTDB lineage: Bacteria > Planctomycetota > Phycisphaerae > Phycisphaerales > UBA1924 > CAILKP01. Next base: position 19,179 of record JAJTDF010000035.1, on the reverse strand, counting down.
ACCCCGAGCCTGACCAACGAGGTGCTGCGGCTGATGAAGGCCGACGGCACGGTGGCCGACATTGCCAACTACGACGACGACAACACGCCCACGCGGATCGCCCTGTTCCCCTTCGGCTGGCCCGGCGACGCCCCCGCGGCGGCCACCACCTTCTGGAGCATTTACGTGCTGCCCGGCAACTACACCCAGGCCGGCAACGATCTGGGCGTGAACTGGGCGGCGGCGCTGGAAGGCTTTGAGGGCGGCCGCACGTCCGCCGCCAACCCGGCGGCCAACGGCTCGGGCTTCCCGACCGGCATCTTCAACCGTCCGCTGTTCGGCTCGCCGGGCTTTGTGGACGGCATCACCGGCCCCGGCGTCATCCAGCCCCCCAGCACCTGCACCCCGACCTGCCTGGCCGACATCACCGGCATCGGTGGCCCGCCCGCAACGCGCGACGGCCTGCTGACCGGTGACGACTTCAACGCCTTCATCGCCGCCTTCGCGGCCGGCGACACACTCGCCGACATCGTCGGCATCGGCGGTCAGCCGCCGCGAGACAACCTGGTGACCGGCGACGATTTCAACGCGTTCATCGGCTCGTTCGCCGCCGGGTGCCCGTAAGGCGCCGGTCCGCGGGCACTGATCGATCCAACCAAGCACCATCCTGTGGCCCCCGGCGCGACCGCGCGTCGGGGGCCTTTGTCTTTGTGGTCGGGGTGATCTGGTACGGTGCGGCGCAGGTGGAGCGCAGCGCCCGGCTGGAGCGGAGTGCAGCTTGCCGGAGCCGGCTGATGGGTGGTTTACGGGCAGCCCTGAGCGAAAGCGGCGATGAAGGCGTTGAAGTCATCACCGGTGACCAGGCCATCGGGCCCGCTCGGCGGTCCGCCGACGCTGGTGATGTCGGCGAGGGCGTCACCGGCGGCGAAAGCGCCGATGAAGGCGATGAAGTCGTCGCCGGTGATCAGACCGTCGGGCCCGGCGGGCGGTCCGCCGATGGCGGTGATGTCGGCGAAACAGGGGGGCTGGGCCGGCGTGGCGACACCGAGGATGCGGTAGGGCCACTCCAGCGGCGCGTCGAACCAGCCGTTGAACGGGGCGACGTTGGCGTAGCGGCGGCTGGCGGCGCCGGCCGGGTTGGGCGTGACGAGCATGCCCTGAATGGCGCTGCTGCGGCCGGGAGCGACCTCGCCCAGCAGGCTGACGGCGAACCAGTAGGTGCCGGGGCGGAGCGTGGGCAGCCAGCCGGTGGTGTCGATATCAACTCGCATGATCGGATAGCGGTTGAAGGTGGGGCCGAAACTGGCGGTGGTGCGGTAGGCTCCGGCGAAGGCTCCGCCCCGCAGGCGGCTGGTGACAAAGTCGCCCCAGGCGGGCACGCTGCTGTTGGTGGGCGGCTCGGTGTACACGGCGATGAACGCGCCGGTGTAGGCGAAGGTGGTGGAGAAGTTGCTGCTCTGCGGCTGGAAGGCGAAGAACTCGATCCGGTCGAGCGTCCAGGTTTCGCCCGCGGGCACGGTGAAGGCGTCGGCGTTGCGGAAGGGGCCGCCGGCACCGGGCCCGGTGGATGGGATGGTGTTGCTCACACCCAGGCCGAGATAGGTGTTGCCGTCGCCGGTGGGGTTCACCTGGGCGACGCTGATGTCGGCCCCGCCGAAGCCGACGCCTTGGGCGGTGATGAACGGGCCGTTGTCCTTGAGGACCACGGGCTGGGCCGGGGCGGATGCGGACAGGGCAAGACCGGCCAGAGCGGCCAGCAAGACGGCACGAGCGGAGCGGGTCGCGGGCATCATGTCGGCAGCGTACGGACCTGCGGAGCAAGCCTCAAGCAAACGGTTCTCGGGCGTTGCTCAGCGATGCCGTGCGCAATGAAAAACGCACAGCGGCACGCCGGTGCTGCTGTGCGACACGCCTGAGGTCCAGTCTGAACGAGTCAACGTGGGCGATTGGCCGGTGGGATCTCAGCGGCGGCGCCGCCCGGCGACCAGACCGGCCAGGCCGAGCAGGGCCGCGGCCGCCGGCGTGGGGATGGCACCGGGGGAGCCGATGTTGGCGATGGGGGTGGAGCCGGCGGAGGTGCGGCCGCCGAAGGAACCGACCTCGCTGAGGGCGCCGAAGGTGGCGGTGAGCGGGTTGTAGCCGAAGGAGGTGCCGCTGGTGGCCGAGCCGAAGGTGACGCGGTTGATCTCGACGTTCGAGCCGTCGAAGATGACCACGGCATCGCCGCCGGAGGACAGGCCCACGCCCGAGCCGGAGTAGAAGCCGATCTGCACCGAGGCCAGGTCGCCCCAGAAGGCGCGGAAGTCGGCGATGGCGGCGCCCGCGGCGGACTCGATGAAGACCACCGACTCGCCCGGGGCGATGGTGGTGATGCCGGCGAGAGCGACGGAGACGGCGGGGTTGAGGGAATTGTCGTCCATGCGCCAGCCGGCGATGTCCACCGGGGCGGAGCCGAGGTTGGTCAGTTCGATCCAGTCGGGCGTGACCAGCGAGGAAGACATGGCCTCGGTGATGCGGATCTGGCCGGAGGCGGCGGCAGCGGCGATGGAAACAACGGCGACGGCAACGGCGGAACGCAGCATGGGGTCTCTCTCTGTTAAGCGGGGTGAGTATGACCGGGCCGGGCGACACGATCGCAGCGGCGGGACAACTCAGGGCACCGGCAAGTGTGGCCGCGAGAGGGTGGTCCGACCGCCGGCGGGTTGCGAAGAGTGCGTGAAGCCCTCGGCAAACCCGGTAAACTGGGAAAATCGGGCTGGGTCTGGACGCGCCGGAGCGGCACGCCGGCGGGGGCGGGTGTGTCGTCGGGGGCGGCGGCTGATCCGCCGAAACCGGGCCGGGGTTTCTACAATGGATGCATACGCACCGCCACCCCCGGTGCGGCGATCACAACCCATCGAGCGGCCAGGGGGGCTTGGCCGCAGGACAGCACGGGCCCCGGCGACACGCTCCGGCGACACGCCCCCGGGCCCAGGAGGCATGCCCCATGGCAAACGGCAAGTGGACCAAGAAGGATCTTCTCTCGCGCCCGGTCAAGCACGTTGACATCACCTCGTTCGATGCGCGGCCGGTGATCGACTCGTACCGCAACATGGCCTTCTCCAGCCGCACGCTGGCGCAGGCGGCGGACATCTACTCGATGATGCTCAAGGACACGGGGTGCGGCGTGATCGTGACGCTGGCGGGCTCGCTGGTGTCGGCCGGCCTGAAGAAGGCGCTGATCACGATGGTCGAGTGCAACATGATCGACGCGATCGTGTCCACCGGCGCCAACATCGTGGACCAGGACTTCTTTGAAGGCCTGGGCTTCAAGCACTACATCGCCCCCGGCAGCCCCGAGGCCCCGCCGGTGGACGACATGACGCTGCGGAACATGATGATCGACCGCATCTACGACACCTACATCAATGAGGACGACCTGCGGGCGTGCGACCACGCGACGTATGAGATCTTCAACGCCTTCGCCCCCGGCGCGTACTCCAGCCGCGAGTTCATCGAGGCGATGGGCGCGTACCTGGCCAACAACGCCAAGTTTGCCAAGAACGAGTCGCTGGTGAAGACGTGCTACCAGAAGCGCGTGCCGATCTTCGTGCCGGCGTTCAGCGACTGCTCGGCGGGCTTCGGCATCGTGCTGCAGCAGACCGAGGCCATCGAAGAGGGCCGGGGCCAGGTGGCCATCGACTCGGGCAAGGACTTCCGCGAACTGACCGACATCAAGCTGGCGTGCAAGGACACGGGCCTGCTGATGATGGGCGGCGGCGTGCCGAAGAACTTCGCGCAGGACATCGTGGTGGCGGCGGAGCTGCTCAACGAGCGCAAGGGCGGCAAGGCCCGGGGCGACATCGGCATGCACAAGTACGCCGTGCAGATCACGGTGGCCGACAGCCGCGACGGCGCCCTCTCCGGCAGCACGCTGCGCGAGGCGTGCTCGTGGGGCAAGGTGGACGTGGTGCACGAGCAGATGGTCTTCGGTGAGATCTCCTCGCTGCTGCCGATTCTGGCCAGCGACGCCTACCACCGCGGCGCGTGGCGCAAGCGCAAGGGCTTCAAGTTCGCCGACCTGTTCGAGAAGGGCGAGGGGATGCCGACGTTCAGCGGCGGGAAGAAGCGCGCCGGCGCCCGCTAAGGGCCCGGCATGGCCCGCTGGCCTGCAGCGGGTGACAACCAGTGAGTGAAAGCGTCAACCGCCCCGGAGCCTGTGCCGGGGCGGTTGTGTTTCTGGTCGGTCTGCGGGCGGGCCTGCGGATGGGTTGCACCCCGACAATCTCTTGGTTTCCGGAAACTTGACGACGGGCCAAAGTCGTATAGACTGTTGCCGATGGCCGCGTTCCGGTCCATTTCGTGTTGCCCGTGTTGCCGGCCCGGCTGTGGCCGCACCTGTTGTTGTTGACGCGGCCGTTGGCCGAGCGTTCGCCAGGTTTCGGGCTTGCTTCCCCTGACAATGCACGCAGTTCGCAGCGGTGATGTGCCGCGGTGGTCGTGGTGGCCGTTATGTACACCATGATCAGCGGGCGGTTCGCAGCAGCGGTCATCGGCCTTGACGGCCGATGAACCGGCAACGCTGGGTGCACGGCTGGGTGTGGGTGGGGGTGGGGGTGGGGCAAGGCGGCACGGGCGGAGCTCGGGGCAACGCAAGCGCGGGTGAGGCAAGCGGCACGGCGGGGTGCCACGAGGCGGTGCGCCGAGCGCGGTGGCTGCGCGGGTGGGTGTGGAATCAAAGCGTGCGGACGGCTGATCGGAGAAGCCAACATGAATCACACAACACGCGTGTACGACTCGGTGCTCGACCTGCTGCCCAGCGAGGAAAACCCCTCGCCATTGGTGCGGCTGAACCGCCTGGCCCCGGCGGGCAGCACGTTGTATGTGAAGCTCGAGTGGCTCAACCCGTTTGGATCCGTGAAAGACCGTGCCGCGGCGGAGATGATCGCGGATCTGGAAGCGCAGGGCGCGTTGCGGCCGGCGGGGCAAGAGGGCGATGGTGATGCCGGGCGGGGCATCGTTGAGCCGACCAGCGGCAACACGGGCATCAGCCTGGCGGGCATCGCGGCGGTGCGGGGCTTCCCGATGCGGGCGGTGGTGCCGGCGAAGGTGCCGGAGGAGAAGCGGGTGTTCCTGAAGTTGCTGGGGGCCGAGGTGGACGTGGTGGCCGATGCCATGTGCCCGCTGCCGGGGAGCGAGGACGGCACCATCGGCCTGGCCAAGACGCACGCGCGGGCCAGCAGCGAGCGCTACGCGATGCCCAACCAGTATGAGAACCGCGCCAACGTGCGGGCCCACCAGCGGACGACCGGCCCGGAGATCTGGCGGCAGACCGAGGGCAAGGTGACGCACGTGTTCGTCTCGCTGGGCACTTGCGGCACGGTGACGGGGCTGTCGACCTACTTGAAGGCGAAGAACCCGGCGGTGCGGGTGATCGCGGTGCAGCCCTCGGCCGGGCACGCGGTGCCGGGGCTGCGGAACACCAGCGAACTGGCGGTCAGCGCGTTGTACGACCGGTCGCTGATTGACGAGTTGATCGAGGTGGACCACCGGCTGGCGTATGCAACGGCGGTGGAACTGGCCCAGCGCGAGGGGCTGCTGGCGGGGCCGTCCACAGGGTTGATCCTCGCCGGGGCGCAGCAGGTGGCCGGGCGTGAGAGGGTGGGGCTGGGCGTGCTGATCGGCTGCGATGGGGCGTTCAAGTACGCCCAGGGCTTCGCGGCCGAACTGGCCCGGCAGGATGAGCAGACGGCCGCGACGGGCGGACTTCGCCAGGCGCAGCCGCATGTGGCGGTGTGAACGTGTGTGTATGTGTGTTGACGAACGACAACCAAGAAGGAGTTGGACCCATGAGCGCAACAGTGAACAGTGATCGCAAGCCGGTGGTGGTGAACGGCGGGCCGCGTGCGGGCGAGGCCCAGGCGGCCCGGCGTGAGCGTGTGCTGGTGTCGGTGCAGTGGCTGCAGGAGAATCTGCGGACGCCGGGCGTGCGGGTGGTGGAGATCAGCGTGGACACCAAGCTGTATGCCGCGGGGCACATCCCCGGTGCGGTGGAACTGAACTGGAACACCGATCTTCAGGACCAGGTGCGGCGCGACATCGTCTCCAAGGAGGGGCTGGAGGCGCTGCTGAGCGCCCGGGGCATTGTGCCCAGCGACACCATCGTGCTGTATGGCGATCACAGCAACTGGTTCGCGGCCTACGCGTTCTGGCTGCTGAAGATCTACGGGCATGCCGATGTGCGGCTGCTGGACGGCGGGCGGGCGCGGTGGCTCTCGGAGAAGGACGGCGTGCAGCGGCCACTGACCACCGAAGTGCCGGCGGTGAGGCCGTCGGTGTATACGGCGCACCCGGCCGATACATCACTGCGGGCGCACCTGGTGGACGTGCTGGGGATCGTGCACACGCGATCGGCCGGGCTGGTGGACGTGCGCAGCCCGGATGAGTTCACCGGCAAGGTGATCGCGCCGCCGGGGATGAGCGAGACGGCGCAGCGGGCCGGGCACGTGCCGGGCGCCGTCAGCGTGCCGTGGGGCCGGGCGGTGAATGAGGACGGCACGTTCAAGTCGGACGACGAACTGCGCGAGCTGTACCGCACCGCCGGGATCAACCTCGAGCGGCCGGTCGTCACCTACTGCCGCATCGGCGAGCGTTCCAGCCACTCCTGGTTTGTGCTGCGGCACCTGCTGGGCGTGCCCGACGTTCGCAACTACGACGGCTCGTGGACCGAGTACGGCAGCGTGGTGGGCGTGCCAATCGAGCGGTGAGTGGGACGGGTGAACCGCACACCGCGGCCGTGACCGGTCCAGGTCCGGGCGGTGGGGGCTTGCCGACACCCCCGCCGCCTTGGCCCGAGCCGGAGAACAGCCGCGCTGTGTGCGGGCGGCCCGCCCCGCTGGGGCCGGGAGAGAGGCTCGGCCCGATCGCTTGACGGCGAGCGGGCCGATTGATGGATGGCGTGGATGTGCGGCGGGCGGTCGTCAAGCCGAGGGGCCGTCGGCGGTGATGGTGATGCTGCGGACCACGGCCTCGGCCCAGGAGACATCAGGCCCGAAGGCGTACGGGCCGTCCAGATCGTTGGTGCAACTGACCATGGCGATGAGATTGCCGGCGGAGATGACGGCCTTGGTCGCGGCCAGTTGCACGGTGTAGTCCTCGTGCTCTTCGGCGTATTGCCACGAGGTCCAGACGCGGGTGTGGCCGTTGTTCTCGCTGGTGCGGATGGCGGCGATGGCCTCGGGTTGGTCTTCCATGCCGCCGGTGAGCACCTCGCGGGCCATCGCGGCGCGAGCACCCGGCGGGCTGCCGGGCTTGGGGGCGAGGCCGAACATGCTCAGCCGCAGCGTGCGGCCTCGGTCGGCGAGCAGCACGGTTTCGTCGGTTTCGTCGGGCTGGCGGCTCATGGATCCCGGGGCCACCAGCGAGATGTCGGGGCCGAAGGAGAACCGCATCAGGCCCCGCCGATAGCCAATGGTCGGGCGATTCTGGCCGGCATCGGGCGCGTCTGGTGCCGGGCCGAACTCGTCCGGGTCGCCCCCCACCTTTCGGTAGTGCTCGCGCAGCTCGTGCCACTCGGCCATCGGCCAGGCGGGCCAGGCGAGCGTTGGATCGGCAGCGCGGGCGGCGTTCAGGCACGCCATGGCGTACATCACCGCCAAGCCATCCTGCTCGCTGCCCGGCGGGGCCCAAGGGCAACGCTCCCACATCAGCGCCAGTGCCGTCTGCAGCAGCGTGCGGGCGGAGAGGCCCTGCTCCAGCCAGATCACCAACTCGCCGGCGACGGCCGGATCGGCCGCGGCACGCCTGACCCAGTCCAGGTCCTTGGGGCCCAGGGGCGTGCGGATGGCGTCGCTGGGGCTGTCGCTCGCGGGCGTTGCGTCCAGTTGCATCCAGATCGCCATGCCTTCGGTGGCCTGACCATAGTGGGCCAGCACCGTGCGCATCAGGGCCTGCACGTGGGCGTTCATCTCGCGGCCCAAGGCGGCAAAGTCGCTGGTGGCCCAGTAGTTGGTGTCATCGACGCCCTCAACACCGGAGGTCGGCCAGGCGATGCCGTGAGCGCTCAGCGACTTGAGCATGTCCACCAGCGCGGCGTGGTATCCGGGGCCCACCTGCGAGGTTCGCGCTTCCACTCGCAACTGCCGCTTGCCGAGCAGCCCCTTCTTCGGCAGCACGATGAATGAGACCGACTCGGCGGTGGGATGAAAGCGCACATCGATGCGCTCAGCGCCTGCCGGGTCCTCTTGGTTCGGCGGCTGCGGATCGGCAACGATCTCGCCGAAATGCTCGGTGTGGGGCCACGCCTGGTTGAGCAGTTCAACCAAACGGGCCGAATCGAGCTTGCCGGTGATGGTCCCTGTTACGTCAATCCCCAGTGCCATGGCGGCGAGAGTAGACCAGCGATGGATTGGCGACCGGGCACCCGCAGTGCAGTGAGCTTCCAAAGACGCACAGGGTGGGCATTCTCCGAACCGCCCGGCGGGTGGATGTTGGGGTGTCTGACCACGGGCCGGATCTGCCTCGGTGGTGCTTGGGCTATGCCGCTAGCATCGGGCGAACGGTCGCATTCGCGGCCCGAGTCTCGGAGGGTTTGGCCATGTGGTGGAACATCGGCGGCGGGGTGGTGGTGGTGGTGCTGGCGGTCGTTGCGGTGCTGGTGATTCGGGCGCGGCGGGCCCGCAGCGCGGGGCCGCTGTCGATCGTGATGCTGCGGGCGACGCAGCGGCGGTTGACCGAGGCGCAGGTCCGCTCGGCGGCCCGTCGGCACGGCGGCGGGCTGGAGGTGCACGTGATGCCCATGGACGGCGAGAGCATCGGCCTGCAAGGCCAGGTGCTGATCGTGGGGCGGTGCGAGATGGGCGCGGTGACGATTCTGGACGTTGAAGTGCCGTACTTGCCGCCGGAAGAGCGCGAGCGGCAGGCGGCGAAGGCGGCGCACCGACTGGTGAGGCGAGCCATCAGCGAGCACGGGGCGTGGATGGGGGTGGATCTGGTCGCCCAGCGCCCGCTGCGCACGCTGGGCGATCGGCTGGCCGGATACGCCGTGCTGCTGCCGCTGGCCCGGGAACTGGACGATGAGCAGACGCTGGCGATGTACCTTCCTGCCGACGGACGCTTTGCGCCGCCGGGGGAAGCGGGCTTTGCGTGGCTGGAGCAGTCCATTGCTGCGGGGCGGCTGCTGGAGATGCCCGAGCACCTTGAGGCTCGGATGATGTACGTGGAGGAAGACGATAAGGAGATTGTGGCGGCCAAGGCGGAGGCCAAACGGCGGCTGCCGGAACTGCTGCGGGCGTGGGAGGAGCGGGGCACCGACAGCAACGCCATGGTCAAGGCCTGCTTTGCCGTGCCCGATGACTCTGACGTGGCCGAGTTCATGTGGGTGAAGGTGACGGCCATCGAGGGCTGGCAGGTGACCGGCACGCTGGAGAACCCTCCCACCGACGAGCGGCTGCCGGAGAAGGGTTCGGTGGTGAGCGTGAATCTGGACGAGGTGGTGGACTGGGCCTGCCTGACCGAGAAGGACAAGGCCGTGGGGCTGTTCGTGGAACGTATCCTGATGAAGCGGCGGTGAGCGGGGCGGCGGGGTCGTCGGGGTGTGTTGCCCGGTTGCCTGTCGGGCAGGCCGGCAGCGACGGGTTGATCGGGCAACGATGCCGGCATGAACCATGCACGCTGGACGTGGCGGATATCGACGTGGACGCTGTGCGTGTGTTTCGTGGGTTTGGGTGCAGCGGCCGCCGCGGCACCCGCTCAGCCCGGCGGCCCGCCACCCGCCCGGCAGCGTGGCTGGGTGGTGGCCGAGGGCGGCGGGTCGATCGGCCGCAGCGAGGCGGTCAGCCCGGTGTTCGCCGCCATGGCCGAACGCACGCCGGTGCGCAACGGCGAGAAGGTGATCGCGGTGGTGGGCTCGCCGGAGGACCCGCCCAAGGACGATGCCGAGGCCAAAGCGCGGGCGGAGCGGCCGGCGGACCAGTTGCTGGCCCGGTTCAGCGCTGCGGGCTTTACGCGCGTGCTCGATGTGCGCGTGGGCGATGGGCAGGGACGCGACGCAGGGCACATCGCGGCGATCGCCTCGGCCGGAGCGGTGTTCATGCGGGGCGGGTCGCAGACCGAGTACGCCCAGTGGTGGGGGCGTGCCGGCGAGGCGGGCACGGTGGCGCACGCCATCGCCGGGGTGTATTGGTCGGGCGGCGTGGTCGGCGGCACCAGCGCCGGGTGCGCCGTGCTGGGGGAATGGGTGTACGACGCGGCCGGCGGCTCGTGCGGCCCGCGCGATGCGCTGCGCGACGGGCAGACCAAGCGGATCAGCTTTGTGACGGGGCTGCTGGACCTGGTGCCGGGTGTGCTGTTTGACACGCACTTTGGCGAGCGGGGGCGGCTGGCGAGGCTGCCGGTGATGCTGGGGCGGCTGCAGCAGAGCCACGCAGCGCGCCCGCTGGGCGTGGGTGTGGATGCACGGACGGCGCTGCTGGTGGGGCCTGATCTGGTGGGCGAGGTGCTGGGGCCGGGGAGTGTGACGGTGCTGCGGCTGAGCCGGCAGAGCGTGGTGCAGTTGCCCGAGGACGCACCGCCGACGGTGACGGCGGTGGAGATGACCATGCTGGTGTCGCCGATGCGGGTGGACCTGACCACGGGCCGGATCGTTCCCGGCCCCAAGACGGCAGATGAGCGGTGGGTGAAGATGGGCCATGCTGATGCGGTCGGGCACGGGCCGTTCCATGCGGTACGTTCGTTCATTCCGCTGTGGCTGGAGGGCAGCGACGTGGACGACACGTTTCACGCGCAGATTCATCTGGACGCGGTGGACAACGAGCGGGCGGTGATGAGCGGTGCGGTGCGGGTGAACCAGGGCCGCAAGAGCCTGCCGGGCGTGGCGCTGAGCACGCGGGCGTTCGACTCGCCGGCGAACACCGAGACGCGGGTGGCCGGGCTGCTGTGGATCATGGCCCGGGCGATGATTGACCGGCGGGAGGAGCCGGGGCTGCTGGGCGTGCTGTTGACGCGTGGGGTCGCGGTCGAATCGCTGGCCGGCGGCGCCGGCATGGGTGGGCAACTGGTGGTGCAGGCTCCGCGGGCGAGTGATCGCAGCGGGCTGAGCGGGGCGGGGGCGACGCCGGCGAGCGCGGTTGTGGTGGAGTGGGGCAGCGCCAAGGCGGTGGCGGTGGGCGGGCAGATGCTGGCGGGCTTTGCGCCCGGGCCGTGGGCGAGCGCCGCGGTGGACGGCGGAGTGCTGCATGTGCTGGCGCCGGGCTGGGTGTATGACGCGGGCACGCGGCGTGCGGCTCCGCTGACGCGATGAGGGGCCGTCGTGACCGAGGCAGGCGGTCGGACGCGGTCAGTCGCGATGAGTCTTGGTCAGGCGCGGTCGGCGGTCCAGCCGTAGGTGCAGTACCGGGAGGCGATCGCGCCGTCGCTGAACATGTCCAGAAGCATGAAGCCTTCCTGGGCCTCGTGGTGCGGGCCCTTCCACCATGAGCCGCTCACGGCGCCGTTGCACATGTAGGTGATCCCGCGGACGTCGAGCCGCTCCAGCCGGTGCATGTGCCCGGAGATGGCGGCGCGGACGCGGGCCTGCGGGGACTCGAGCAGGGCGCGGATCTCGGCGGAGTCGGTGTGCATCAGCCCACCCCGGATCAGCCAGTCCTCGTCGGCGTTCTGGTTGGGCTTGCGCAGCAGCGGGGTGGCCGAGAGGATGGGGATGTGCGAGACCACCAGCGTGTGGGCGGCCGGGGTGGGCCGCTTGAGTTCGGCCTCCAGCCAGTCAAGCTGGGCCGGATCAAGCCGGGCGATGTAGCCGTTGGGGTCGGTGGCGTCGGGGTGGGTGCTGTCCAGCCGGATGATGCGCCAGCCGTTGTGCTCGCTGACGTTGTACGGGCGTTCCATCTTCAGGGCCTGGCAGGCCCACGCCTTGCCCCAGCCGGGCTCGGTGCCGGTGGTCTTGCTCTTGCCCTTGTGCCAGCCCCAGATGTCGTGGTTGCCCAGGGTGTGCAGCACCGGGCAGGGGGCGTTGTCGGCGAAGGTGCGGGTGAGCAGGTCCCACTGCAGTTGCGTGCGGGCTTTGTCTTCGGCGAAGCCGTCGAAGATCAGGTCGCCGCCGGTGATGATCAGATCGGGCTTCTCGGCGGCAACGGCCTTGAGGCAGGCGGTGACGCCCTCGGTGGCGCGCAGTTCGGGCTGGATGTGCAGGTCGGTCAGGTGGGCGATGCGCAGGCTGCGGCGGGCGGAGGCGGCAACGCCTGCGGCCCCGCCGGTGGCGGAGGTGTTGGAGCCGGCGCAGGCGCCGAGCATGGCTCCGCCCAGGCCCAAGGCGCCGGCGAGGAGGGCCTGGCGACGGGAGAGGGCGGAGGCGGCGGCGGACTGGTCAAGACTCGGGTTGCTGGTCATGGGCGACACTCGGACGCGGGGGCGGGGGAAGGTGCGGTGAGGCGGTGACAGGCGAGCATACCGGGTGCGTGGCCCAGGTGGTGCAGCGGACGCAGGCTTTACCAGTCCTTGACGAAGGGCGGCCGGCTGGCGGCGGGGTGGTCAGGGGCAGCCAGAAGCGAAGGAGGCGATGAAGGCGTTGAAGTCGTCGCCAGTGATCAGGCCGTCGGGCTGGGAGGGCGGTCCACCGATGGCGACAATGTCGGCGAGGGGAAATCCAGAGACGAAGGCGTTGATAAAGGCGATGAAGTCGTCTCCGGTGATCAGCCCGTCAGGGAAAGGGCTGCCGCCGACGTCGGTGACGTCGGCAAGGCAGGCGGAGAGCAGGATGCCGGCCTGGATCTCGACTTGGCCGCAGTCGCTGGTGACTAGGCACGAGTAGTCACCGATGTCCTGCGGCGCGGCGTCGGCGATACGCAGTTGGCTGGAGACGGCGGTGGAGAGTATGGAGAAGCGCGGGTTGGCGGGATCGATGGCGACGCCGTTGCGGCGCCAGGCGAAGGACTGGGGCGTGCTCGCGGGGCGGACAGCGACAGAGAAGGCGGCGTCTGATCCGATGTAGTTGCGGGTCAGGGCGGCGGCGAGCGGTGCGGGCGTGCAAGAGTAGCGGAAGGTCAAGTTGTCACCGAGGACGGTCCAGCCGTGCTGGGGGTGCCCATCGGCGGCGGTGAGGGTTCGTCCGCTGATGACGATGCGGTCGCCTTGTTGTACTCCCGGGAACTCAAGCCTGATGCTTGACACTTCGGTCCATGGCTGGCAGGACCAGGAGGTGCAGTTCTGGCGGTAGCCGGTCCGGGTGAAGCGGCTGAGTTCGGCGCCGCCTCGCAGGTGGGCGATGACGACTTCCATGGGGGCCCGGTTGCTTGCCTGGTCACCTCCGCCGCTCCAGGAAATCGAGAGTTCGCCCTCGACGATCAGCACGTCGGGCAGATCGATGGGGGCTTCCCAGTGCACGACGGGGATGCGGCCGGCGGAGTCAACGCGGTTGTCAACCAGATTCCCGGGGCCAATAGGGGGATTGAGGTCGTTGCCAGCCGCCCAGGCGCCGCCGCCGCCGTACCAACTGGTGTCCCAGACCATGGGCACGGTGGGTTCCAAGTACCATGGGTTCACAGAGTTGAGACGGCCGCCGTAGGTGTAGAGCGCGTGCCAGACCGGCGTGCCCAGGCTGTCGTCGTCGGGGTTGCCGGCGCTGGTGCCCGCGGCGGAGGCGGGCGGGGTTGTCCAGTTGTAACTGCGTTGCCACTGGAAGGCCGCGCGTGGATAGACCGAGAGGCGAACGGGCGTGGATTGGGTCTGGCCGCAGGAGTTGGTCGCGACCAGGGTGTAGAAGCCGTCGTCGGCGGGTTGGGCGTTGGTGATGACCAGGTCGGTGGTGGTGGCGCCGCTGACCAGGGTGCCCTGAGAGGTGGGGCCGTCGGTGAGGGGCACGCCGCTGCGGTGCCAGCGCAGGGTCGGCGCAAAGCCGGGCAGATCGGGGACAAGCGAGCCGCTGGCCGAGAGCGTCGCGGTCTGGCCTTGCCGCAGGGCGATGCGGGTGGTCGCGGGCGGCGAGAAGGCCATCGACGGGCAGTTGTGGGTGAAGGTGAGGTTGTCGGAGAAGTAGATGTACCAGGGGTGGTCGGCGACGGGGCGGCCGCTGACGACGATCACGTCGCCCTGCTGGATAACCGGCACGGTGATGTCCACGGGGATTTGGGCGAGGTTCTCGCCGATGGTGAAGGTGCGACTGGTGAGGACCTCGGCGAGGTCAGCGCGGCCGCCGGGGAGACGCGCGATCACCGCTTGGTACTGCTGAGAGTTGTTGACCCATTGCACCGACCAGGAGCCTTGGATGCGCAGGCCGCCGGGGAGGGTGGCGGGGGCGAGCCAGCGGATGACGCCGGTGCGGGAGGCGGAGGCGGTGTTGAGGTTGTAGGTGCTGCTGGGCCCGATGGAGGGGGCGGTGTCGTCTGAGGGGACCCAGGTGCCGTTGCCGGCCTGGCCGAACCAGGAGGGGTCCCAACGCAGTGCGGTTGGGGTGTTGGCGAACCAGGGGTTGGGGCTGCCCAGAGCCCCGCCGGAGGTGTAGCCGTAGGACCAGACGGGCTGGTCCTGGGTGTCCAGGCCGGGGTTGCCGTAGGTGGTGTTGGCGTCGTATTCCGGGCGGGCGACCCAGTCGCTCTGGCGGTTCCAGACAAAGCCGATGGGGTAGGCCGGCACCTTGGCCGCTTTGAAGTTGATGTCGTGGTACCAGATGGTCCACCAGCCGTGGTCGGCGGTGGCGCGGGCGGAGAGGGTGATGACGTCGCCGGCGTTGACGGTGGGGACGCGGAGGTGGACGGGCTGCGGGCGGTCGTTCCAGAATGAACTGAGGGTGTCGCTGAAGAGCAGCTGGGCGTCGGCGGCAGATCCGCCGGCGGGTGTGCGGGCGATGGCGACCTGGTAGGTGGAGGTGTTGTTGGTCCACCGACCGACGAAGGAGCCGTCGATGAGCAGCCCGCCGGGGAGGGTTGCGGGCGCGATCCAGCGGAGGGCGGCGACGCGGGGGGCGGATGGGGCTCCGGGGGTGAGGAAGGTGCCGCGGCCTACCGAGGGCGCGGTGTCGTTGGCGAAGACCCAGTTGGGGTTGGCGGTGCCGAACCAGAATGGGTCCCAGACCAGGCGCGTGCCGGCGCCCAGGTACCACGGGTTGGCACCGCCCAGAGGATCGCCGGTCACCCAGACCGCTTCCCACACCGGGGTGCCCAGGGCATCAGGCGAGGGGTTGCCGGTAGCCCAGCCGGGGTTGCTGCCGGGGACCCAGTCGGTGTTGTGGTTCCAGACGAAGCCCGGGGGGTAGACCTGCGCCAGGCAGGCGGATGCGGAGAGGAGTGCGGCGGTTGCGGCGGCGAGCGTTCTGGGGCTCACGGGGGTGCTCCTGCTGTGAACGGGCGCGATCGGCTCGAGGCGTGGCGTTGTGGAAGACGTCGCGGCCCAGTGAGGGGGACGCGACGCGAAAATGATACCGGGCCGGACGCGGGCTTACGGGCAGCCGGAGGCGAAGGCGGCGATGAAGGCGTTGAAGTCGTCGCCAGTGATCAGGCCGTCGGGCGCGCCAGCGGCGCCGATGCCGGTCACATCGGCGAGGTGGCTTTCACCGGCGAAGGCGGCGATGAAGGCGATGAAGTCGTCGCCGGAGACGATGCGGTCGGGGCCGCCGATGCCGCCAATCCCGGTGATGTCGGCCAGGCAGGCGGCGGGGGTGACGGGGCGGAGGTTGTTGGGTTCGCCCCGGAGGACGACACGGTCGTTGTAGGTGCGAGGCTCAAAGCCGGTGACGGTGAAGTTGGCGTCGCCGGCGTTGATCGGGAAGATGTGCCAGGGCTGGACAGCGATGGTGTAGCGGCCGTCGCCCATGGGCGTGACCTGCACATCCAGGAAGCCGTAGTGCTTACCGCCGGCGAGGAGCTGGTTGCCGTTCCAGAGCTCCGGCTCGCTGCGGTCAGCGGACCAGACGTGGAAGGGGTTCATGACGAAGGTGGGATCAGTGTTGCGCCAGGCGGTGATGGCAGCGGAGGTGGCGCCGGGGGCGTCTTCAACGCCGCGGAGGCCGTCGCCGGCGAAGCCGACGTCCCACAGGTTGACGCCGTAGCCGTCGTTGTCGGTGTCGATGAAGGAGCGTTCGGCGACCTCGCTGTGCCCGCAGAAGATGCCGGCGACGCGGAACTGCTCGGCGAGCGGCAGGTAGATGCGCATGGCCTCACCGGACTGGTTGGAGGTGACGGCGGAGCCGTGCACGCCCCGGCTGTAGGGGGTGTGGTGCCACTGCATGAAGATGATGCGGTTCTGAGCGCGGGCCTCGGTGAGCTGCTGGACGGCCCAGTTCCACTGCGTGGTGCCCTGGTTGAAGTCGGGCATGTCACCGAAGGTGTAGAGGACGTTGAACCAGGCGCGGTTGGTGTCGCGGTTGGGGCCGGCGCCGGTGCCCTGGGCGGGGGCGACGAGGTGATTGGCCTCTTCAACGGCCTTGACCGAGCAGAGGGTGAGGATGGTGACGTTGCCGAAGTCGGTGCGGTGGTAGAGGTCCTGGAAGCTCGGGTTGTCGCTGGCGGGGAAGTCGAAGTAGGCGGACCACTGCCGGCGGGCGCGCTGGATGCGGCGGTTGGTCAGGTCGCCGGCGCCGGCACCGAGGAAGATGCAGTTGTTGCCGATGGCGGCGACCATCGGGCGGGTGGTGAGCAGGTCGTCGTACTGGCCGGCGTTGTGCCGCCAGAACTCGTCCCAGCGGCGCTGGTACTCGGCGGCGGTGCCTTCGATCAGGTCGCCGGGCATGATGACCATGTCGGGGTTGAGGGTCTTCATGAAGGCGATGTTGGCGGCGTAGCCGTCGCGCTCGGTGAGGAAGTAGTTGTTGCGGCCCCGGCCGGTGCCGGCGGGGCGGCCGGTGGAGCCGGGGGCCTGGGCGCCGACGTTCCACTCGCGGAAGCGGGTGCGGCCGGAGACGAGGGTCTCGCTGTCGGAGTAGACGCCGAAGCGGAGCGTGCGCTCAGTGGTGGACGCGGGGGCGGTGCGGAAGGTGCGAGAGAACTCGGTGCCGGCCCAGGTGAGGGTGTAGGTGTACTGGGTGTCGGGCTGCAGGCCGGTGACGCGGACGGCGTGCTTGTAGTTGCGGGCCGGGGCGTTGTTCAGCAGCACGCGGGTGTCGTTGGCGACCGGGGTGGCGCTGTCCTCGCCGGGCAGGTCGTAGTCCAGTTCGGGGGCCAGGGCGCCGGTGCTGGTGAACACCAGCGGAGCGGCCAGGCCGGGGCCGGTGACGGTGAGGGTGGCATCGCCCGGGGAAGCGGTGAACCAGAGGACCGAGACGGCGTCGGTCGCGGGGTTCATCAGGTAGGGCAGCACGCGGAGCGTGGGCTGCACGGGATCGGTCGCGGCGGCGGGGGCGCCGGCGAGGGCGGCCAGCAGGGCAGCGGCGGCGGCCGGAACGATGCGCACGGACACGGCGGGGTTGAACATACTCAGGTCTCCTTTGGGGTCGGACGTGCGGCCCGGAGCGGGCCATGCGGTCCGACGGCGAAGGATCGCGGCGTGGATGCGGCGCGGTGTTGGCGTGCGGTCAAAATGTGGTGAAGGCGGGATGAAGCCGTGCGCACGGGGTGCGTTGCCAGTGCGTTGCGTGTGCGCTGCCAGTGCGGGGCCTGTGTGGGTTCAGGGCTTGAGCGTGAGGGGGAGTGGCGGCTGCCACTGCGAGGGCGCGATGCCGGGCGCCGGGCGGCCCCAGGTGTTGCCGTGGTGATCGGGCGCGCCGGTGAGGTGGCGGGCGAGCAGGCGGTGGAGCATGTCCATGTTGGGGAGGATGCCGTGGAAGCCCGCGGCCTTGGCGAGCACGCGGTCCTGGATCTCCCAGTAGCCGAAATCGTCGGGCGTGACGCAGACGAGGTGGCGCTGATCGAGGAACGCGGGAACGGCGCCGGAGAAGGGGACGGTGCCGTCGCCGGTGGCGGCGCGCTGCGCGGGCGTGGCCTCGGGATCGGCCCAGCGGTTCTGGCGGTCTTCGGATTCCAGCTCGAACTCGGGCTTGCCGTTGCGGGCGCGGATGCGCAGGCCGGTGCGGGTCTTGCAGTCCACGCCGACGACGCAGAGCCAGTCCTTGGCCTGCAGGCCGGCGTCGGTGAGCTTGAGGGACTCCAGGCGGGCGCGGTGCTCGCGGGCCTGGGTGAGCAGGGAGGCGAACAGATCGGCGGCGCGCTGCTCGGCCGAGCCCTTGCCCAGGCCGTGCATACGGACAAACTGGGCGATGGTGGCGTGCACGCCGGGCTGCCAGAGTTCGGGCTGGTAGAGGCTTGAGCCCAGGGCGGGGTTCTCGATGGTGATGGCGCCGGGCATGCTGGGGAGCAGGTGGTACAGCCCCGGGGTGACGCGGGCGGCCTCGCGCTCGCGTGAGCCGGAGTCGCCCCCGCCCAGGTCGGCGGTGCCGGTGGTGATCTTCAGCACCGCTTCGAACGAGCCCCGGAAGGGGCTGGCCAGGGTGGCGACCTTGGCGACGCGGGCCCGCTTGCCGGCCTGCTTGAGGTGGCCGGCGATGATCAGCCCGCCCATGGAGTGGCCGATGAGATGGACCTTGGGGTCATCGGCATAGCCGGAGGCGTGGTAGTGCTTGAGGAGCTTGGTGCGGTCGATCACCTCGTCGATGAACTCGCCCAGCGCGGCCTCGGTCTCGGCCAGGGGGCGACGCCAGTCGTAGCCGAAGGCGTAGACGGGAACGGGTTTGTCGGGCCGCGGGGTGAGGTTGTGGCGGAGTTCGGCGATGAGTTCCTTGTACGCGATCTCAAAGGGCTGATCGCGGATCACACGGACGGGCTGGCGGGCCTCGTAGCGGAGGTCGTCAGGATGGAGGGTGATGCGCTCGAAGTCCTTGCTGAGGACCGACCAGACCGTCTCGGGTGGGAGGGGGTACTCGTCTTTCAGGGCGGTGGCGGTGATGCCGGGCACGAAGATGACGGGGTGGACGGGGGCCGGCATGGGGTGCTCCGGGGAGAGGGGGGGCAGATGGTCGAACGGTCAAATGGTCAAATGGTCAAATCGAGGCACGCAGGCGATGGGGGTGGGTGGTGGGGGTGGGGGGGGCGGTTCATTAGGCGGGGGATGGAAGAAAGAAGGCATAGTCAGCGAAGGCGCGAAGGGAGCGAAGGGGAGACAAGGACAGGAAGGGGGGTCGGTGGGTGTGGGTGGGCTTCGCCAAGAGTGAAGTGGGGGAGCGACTGTGTTGAAAGTCAAGCCTGAAGCGTTTTCGGGGCCCACATTGTTTGGTGTTTGATAAGTGCGTTCAGGGTGACCAGC
>JAJTDF010000170.1 GCA_021294835.1 Planctomycetaceae bacterium | reverse complement strand
AGGAAGCGCCCGCTGCAGTTCACCGTCACCGCCTCGGCCGGCACTCCCGGATTCGCCGCCAGAAACTCGCGCTGAATCACCGCCGGCGCCACCGTTCGCGCCCGCTTCGGGCTCCGCAGCGCCCCCGGAATCTTCACGTTCTGAAACGCCCGCCGCGCCCGGTCAAAGTACCGCGCCGCGTTGTCCCCGGAACACACCCCGTGCTTCCGCCACTCATGGCGGATCAGTCCCACGCTCGGCATGATGTCCAGCACCCCGTCGATAACGGCCTTCGAAAGGTGCTCGCCCGTCTCGCAAAACTGCGGCCAACCCCGCTCGTACTGCGGCCACAACCCGTGCAAAATAAAGTCGTACTGCCGCGCCCCGCCGCACTGCATCCGGTCGCGCTCCCCCGCCGGTGTCGCGCAGTGCTGCGGCGACCACGACAGGCTCAGCACGTAGAAGTCAAACTTACCTGCTTCCCCCCGCGGTGTATCCCGCCGTTGCCCCCATACCATTCCCACTGCGCAAATCAAGACCAGAGCCAATCGCATCGTCCTTCCAACTTACAATAAGCCTGTGGAAGAAGCCGAACTCATCGCCCGGATCGAACACAGCCTCGCCCGCCGCGGCCTCGCTACCGGCAACGGCATCCTCACCGGCATCGGCGACGACTGCGCCATCTTCCGCCCTCGCTCCGGCGAAGATCTCCTCTTCACCACCGACCAGATGCACCACGGCCGCCACTTCACCGCCGCCACCCCGCCGCGCCCACGTCATCCTCGCCGGCGGCGACCTCGCCTCCACCCCCGTCCCCTCCTGCGATGTCATGGTCTGCGGCGCCGTCGCCCGCGGCCAGGCCCTGCTCCGTTCCAAAGCCCGGCCCGGCGATACCCTCTACGTCTCCGGCCCCCTCGGCGCCGCCGCCCTCGCGCTCGAAAAGGGCTCGCCCCGGCTCCCCGTCCCCCAATTGGCCTTCAGCCAAACGCTCTATGCCCAAGGCGTCCGCTGCGCCATGGATCTCTCCGATGGCCTGTCGATCGATCTCCGCCGCCTCTGCCTCGCGAGCGGCGTCTGCGCTCATCTCGACCAGGTCCCTCGCGCCCGCGGCGCCAGCCTCCACCACGCGCTCCACGGCGGCGAAGACTACGCCCTGCTGTTCACCGCGCGCCGCCTCATCCCTCACGCTTTCCCCATCGGCCGCATCGCCCAGGGCCAACCCGGCGCCGTCTTCTACGCCGGCGAACCACTGCCCCCCTTAGGTTGGGACCACTACCATGAACCCTGTACTTGATCTCATTGAAGCCTTCCGCCGCTCGCAGGTGCTCTTCACCGCCGTCCACCTCGGCGTGTTCGATCTCCTCACCACCGGCCACACCGCCCCGGCCATCGCCAACCGCCTCAGCGCCGATCTCCGGGCCACCGAACTCCTCCTCGACGCCTGCGTCAACCTCGGCCTACTCACCAAAGCCGATGGCCGTTACCGCAACACCCCGGACGCCGACCGCTACTGCCGCCGCTCAAGCCCGGAAACCCTCGCCGGCTACATGCTCTACTCCCGCGACGTCCTCTGGCATCTTTGGGCCAACCTCCCCGACGCCGTCCGCGAAGGCTCCCACCGCTGGCCCCAGACCTTCCAACTCGACTCCGGCGCCGACATCTTCGGCCACTTCTTCCGCACGCCCGAATCCCTGCGCACCTTCCAGCAGGGCATGCACGGCTTCGGCCTGCTCTCCTCCCCTAAGGTCGTCGCGGCGTTCGATCTCAGCGGCTTCCACCATCTCTGCGATCTCGGCGGCGGCACCGGCCACCTCGCCGCCGCCGCCCGCGCCCACTGGCCCAGACTCTCCGCCAGCGTCTTCGACCTGCCCGCCGTCATCGCCGCCTATCCCGTTCCCGGCGTCGACGGCATCGCCGGAGACTTCTTCGCCGACCCGCTGCCCCCGGCCGACCTCTACGCCCTCGGCCGCATCATCCACGACTGGTCCACCCCCAAAGTCGAAACCCTCCTGCGCAAAATCTACGCCGCTCTCCCCCCCGGCGGCGCTCTCCTCCTGGCCGAAGCCCTCCTCGACGACGACCACACCGGCCCCCGCCACGCCCTCCTCCAGTCCCTCAACATGCTCACCTGCACCGAAGGCCGCGAACGCTCCGCCCCCGAGTATCGCGCCCTGCTTGAAAGCATCGGCTTCCAGGCCGTCGAAACCCGCCGCACCGGCGCCCCCGTCGACGCCCGGCTTCACCGGCGGCCCCAATTTCTTCAAGGAATTCGACGACATGATGGGCCGCTCCGGCGAATCCCAATGGATGATCCGCGGCGGCCATCGCCTCTGGAAAGGCCCGGAGGACCGCCACGCCACCTACGCCCTCGACAACGGTCCCATCGAAGTCGTCCCCGGCGAACTCTCCCTGCTCGCCAAACAACCCGTCGAGCCCGAAACCGGCCTCCGCAAATCCCTACGCCTCACCCTCGCGCCCGACTCCTCGCAGGTCGAAGTCCTCCACATCATCGAAAATACCAACCTCCTCCCCGTCGAACTCGCCGCCTGGACCCCCACCGTCATGGCCCCCGGCGGCGTCGGCATCACCGGCTGGCCCCCCCGCGGCACCCACCCCGAAATGCTCGAACCCTCCAATCCC
>JAJTDF010000110.1 GCA_021294835.1 Planctomycetaceae bacterium | reverse complement strand
GTGAGAGAGAGGGGGGTGGGGGAGTGGCTGAACCACTCGTGGGTGGCACGCAGGGCGAGGCGGGCGGGGATGGTGGTGGTGGTGGTGGACGGGGAGTCGGGCGGGTGCCAGCCGAGGTCGATGGCGTGGTCGCCGGTGGTGGCGGTGTCGGCCCCGTGACGCAGGTTGATCTCACGGATGCGTTGGGCGAGCTCGGCCAAGTGGGCGGAGCGGAACGGCTCCGTCCTGTTTGTGTTATCCAAACGAAATGGGATCAGATCAGATCGCATTTTGTTTGAGTCTACGCCGGGCTGAAGAGCTGTCAAGGGTGTTTGTTGTGTTTTTGATTGGTATGTATAGGCGTACAGACCCACAACAGATTGTGGTGCTGAGGCTGGGCCGTGACGGGGTGGAGCTGGGCCGGGGCAAAAAGACAACCGCGGCCTTTACGGGAAAGGCCGCGGTTGCTGATTGCAGGTTCCACCGTTTGCCCATCCGGCGGAGGGGCAAAGGGTGAGGTGTCGGTGGATCAGGCGCGCCGGCGGCGGAAGGCGGCCAAGCCACCCAGGCCGAGCAGGGCGGCGGCACCGGGGGTGGGGATGACGAAGAACTGGTTGCCGGCGAAGTTGTTCATGTTGAGCTGGCCGACGGAGCCGTTGAAGCCGCCGTTGCCGTCACCGCCGAGGTTGCCGGTGCCGGCGGGGAGGGCGCCGAGGAACTGGTTGGAGGCGTAGTCGTGGTTCTGGCCGTTGATGAAGGCCATGACGCGCATTTCGGAGCCGGGGGCGACGCCGAGGGAGGCCCAGGGGATGGCGATTTCAATGCCGGTCTGGGAGAGCAGGGGGGAGCCGACGTTGGCCGGGCCGCCGCCAACACCGGAGGTGTTGGAGTTGTTGATGGCGACCAGAGCGTTGAGGAAGTTGGCGCCGCCGCTGAGGGCGCCGCCGTTCTGGCCGTCGTTGGTGCCCAGGTAGCCGCCGGTGGCGCCGGTGCCGCTGAGGGCAGCGCCATCGACGAACATGCCGTAGACGCCGCCACCGATGTCACCACCGGTGACCGAGAGCCAGAAGTTGGCGCGGAAGCCGGTGTCGAAGGTGAAGCCGGTGAGGTTGTTCATGGCGCCGACGCCGGAGCCGTTGACGGAGGACTGACCGCCTGCGGCGCCGGTGTCGAAGAAGAGCTCGAGCTTGTTGAAGTTGGACTCGAGGTTGCCGGTGAGCAGGAGGCGGAGGTTGGTGCCGTCGTTGGCGTAGAAGGCGGCGTTGAGCTCGGAGCCGTTGGCGAACTGGAGGTCGCCGACGTTGGCGTCACCGAAGCCGGTGCCGACCTGCTGGACGGCGACGGCGCTGCCGTAGAAGGGGCGGTACTCGCCGTTGACGGCTTGACCGAAGGCGGGGGCGGCCATGAGGCCGGCGGCGAGGGCGAGAGCGAGGGTCTTCATCTCCGATTCTCCATGACGAAAGCACGTTGTTGGTACTGGGCAGAACCGCCACATCCACGAGGCTGCGGGGCATGACCAATCCAGAATGGAGGATGGGCGGACAGACCGCCGGCAGATCTCTCCATCTCCTTGCCAAGGCGAGCGCGGAAGCACTCCCCGAGGCATTGAAACATAAACGAAAACGACATGAAGTCAACGATTAATTCGGTGCTGCGGGCCCGGAAAAAAGGGTGCGACCGCTTTGAAAGCGGTTTCAGTCGCCGAAGTGGTTGCGGACACCGTCCGAGAAGTGATCTGGTGGCCCCCCTGGGGCTCAGCAATGAAAACGCCCCGCCAAAAGGCGGGGCGTGCGAGGAGGCGGGAAGAGGTCAGGCCCGGCGGGGCTGTGGACTGGGCCGGGGGTAGATTGGGCCCTGCGCCGGGTGCCGGGCCGAAGGGTTACTTGGCGGCTTCGCTGAGGGCCTGGCGGAGGCCGGGGACGTGCTGGGCGCCCTCGGGAACCTGAATGCTGGCGCCCTTGAAGTCGTCGCCGACAGGTTCGAAGCGGCCGCCGAGGTGCTGGGCGAGGAAGGCCTCAGCGACGGCGTAGAAGGACATGCGGTTGGGGGGACGGGCGAAGCCGTGCCCCTCGTCGGGGTAGAGCACGTAGGTGACGGGGATGTTCTTGCTCCGCATGGCGGAGACGACCTGCTCGCTCTCCATGAACTTCACGCGGGGGTCGTTCTTGCCCTGGCCGATGAGCAGCGGGCGCTGGATGCGGTCGACGAAGTTGAGCGGGGAGCGGCTCTCGAGGAACTTGCGGCCCTCTTCGGTGCGGTGATCGCCGACGCGGGCGGAGAACATCTCGACCATGGGCAGCCAGTGGGGGGGCAGGCTGTTGAGGAGCGTGACCAGATTGGAGGGGCCGACGATGGCGACCGAGCAGGCGAAGACATCGGGCGTGAAGGTGACGCCGACGAGCGCGGAGTAGCCGCCGTACGAACCGCCGTAGATGGCGACCTTGGCGGGGTCGGCGATCTTCTCGGCGACGGCCCAGTTGACCGCATCGATGAGGTCGTCGTGCATCTTGGCGGCCCACTCGCGGTTGCCGGCGTTGATGAACGACTTGCCGAAGCCGGTGGATCCGCGGAAGTTGACCGAGAGAACGGCGTAGCCGCGGTTGGCGAGCCACTGGTGCTCGGGGTTCATGCCCCAGGCGTCGCGGGCCCAGGGGCCGCCGTGGACATTGAGGACCATGGGCACGGGCTTGTCGGGGCGGCCGTTGCCGTCGGCGTCAGCGCCGGCGGGGAGGGTGAGGTAGCTGACCATGTCCAGACCGTCGCGGCTCTTGATGACAACGGGGGTCATGTGCTGGAGGGGCTGGCCTTCGAGATCCTTGCGGTTGGAGAAGATGAACTCGGCCTTTTTGGCGGCGCGGTCGTAGACGTACACGCGGGCGGGGCCGTTGTCCATCAGGTACGAGACGGTCCAGCGGGAGTCGTCCAGCGTGCGGGAGGAGATGGAGATGTCGCCGTCGGCAACGGTGCGGAGGTAGTCCAGATCGGCCTGAATGGAGGAGTCGAGGACCTTCCACTCCTGGCGCTTGTAGTTGAAGCCGACGGCCTGAACAACACGGGTTGTGGGGTGGATGAGCACGCCGCCGGCATCGGCGCGGGCATCCTCGGCGAGCAGCTTGCTGTTGCCGGAGGAGATGTCCACGGCGACCACGGCGGCGGTGTCGCGGTTGCGGCTGTCGAGCATGTAGAGCACGGTGCCGGTGCGGTCAAAGCCGACGGGCGCGGTGGTCAGCGAGTCGGCCATGGAGATGGAGGTGAAGGGCTGCCACTTGGCAAAGCCGGTATCGCCGGCGGGGCCGTCGGGCTTGAGCAGTTCCGAGCCGCCGTCGGCGGTCATGCGGGCGGCGAGGCGGATGTTGTATTCGTCGTCGGCGGAGAAGCCGGTGAAGCCCTCGTTCTGCTGGACGAGCTTCATCTCGCCGGTGAGGATGTTCAGGCGATAGAGGTCGTGCAACTGGGGGTTGCGGTTGTTCAGGCCGATGAGGATGGTCTCGGGGTAGCGGTGGGACACCTCTTCGATCTGCACGGTGGGGCGGAGGGGCTGACCGGTGGGCAGCATGATGGGCTTGCCATCGGGGCCGTTGATGCTGTCGAACGGGGTGAGGTCCTTGGCCTGGTTGGTCTTGAGGTCGACGACGTAGAGCTTGAAGTTCTCGTCGCCGCCCTTGTCCTGCAGGTAGAGGATGTGGTTGCTGGTGAAGGCCCAGAAGAACGAGCGGATACCCCGCAGCGTGTCGCTGGTGACCGGGCGTCCGGCGGCGGGGTTATCCGACGGCGCGACCCAGACGTTGAGCACGCCGGCGACGGGGGCGATCCAGGCGAGTTGCTTGCCGTCGGGGCTGATGCGCAGGGCGGTGCGATCGGGGTTGCCGAAGAGCACGTCACGCGGGATGAGCGGAACCGTCTGCGCGGACGCGCCGGCGGGGGCGGGTGGGGCGCCGGCGGTGCCGGCCGGGGCGGACTGGGCGAAGCCGACCGATGCGGCAGCAACCAGCAGAGCAGGTCCGACGCAACGGGCAAAGCACAGGGGCATGCGGAATCTCCGGGGAAAGTGGGAAACGTGACCGCTCAAGCACGGGCCGACCAGCGGGTCGGTCCGCCCTCTGACGACGGATGATCTTTGGCATCGAAGCCGGGGCTTTTTCGGTTGTGGGACCTGCTGCCCGGAGGGGACATACCGGGGCGGGTATCCGGAGGTGATGGGCCGCGGGCGAGGTCCGAAAACACAAGGCGAAAAAAAACCGCACTGATTTTCATCAGCACGGTTTGAAGATTTCGAGAGTTGCCGTCCGGGTCGGATGAATCCGGTCCGGATTGGAGGCTCAGGCGCGACGGCGACGGCCGGCGAGGACCAGGCCACCGATGCCCATGAGGGCGGCGGCACCGGGGGTGGGGATCACAGCCGTAGCGACGGCGTTGATCGAGTACAGCCCGGCGGGGGTGGCCTGAGCGTTGGAGCCGTTGAGGATGAACGAGCCGAGCAGGTTCGGGCTGCCGCCGAACCAGGGGAGGACGTTCACACCACCGAAGGTGGCGTTGGAGAAGGCACCAGCCTGGGACAGGCCCTGCAGCGACCAGGTGTTCACGCCGGAGGCCACGAAGGCGGCCGTCTGGGGAGTGACACTGGAGGTGTAGGTGTCGCCGGCGAACGCACCACCGAGGGTGATGGTGAAGCTGCCGGAGGTGGCGAAGCCGTTCTGGACGTTGATCACGCCGGTCCAGGTGGCGGGAACGCCGGTACCGAAGCCGGTGTAAACCGGGCCGGGGTACACGCCGGTCTCATTGATGTTCAGGAAGGTCTGGCCGGGGGTCGGCAGGCCTTGGAAGGTGAACGAGTTGCCAATCACCACGGAGCCCGTGAAGGGGGCCGGCGGATTGAAGCCGACAGCGCCAGCGGGGACGTTGGTCAACGCGCCAGTACCGTTCTGGCCGGTGTACAGGGCGGCGAACAGGGTGCCGGAGCCGAGGACGGGGTTGGACCCCAAACGGACCTCAAGGTCACCGGGGTTCTGGGCGTTCGCAGCGGAGGCTGCGAGGCCCGCCGCGGCGAGCACAAGAATGGACTGGGTGATCTTCATAATTCTCTTCTCCCTACTAGGAATGACAACTCTCGATAGACGCGTGGGCGCAGGCCCATCACGCTGGAGAGGAGTATACCCGTTTGGCCAGATTGTGCCAGAGAAAACTCCTGCGGATGATAAAGATCCGCGCGATTTATCAGGGGTCGATGGGCCGATAAATCAAGTCTGATTGAGGCCTGTTCGGTGTGGAGGGTCTGCGAGGCGCTCATTTTGACCTCATGTTTTTGCTGATCTTTCGTGGGTTGCTCTTTGTTCGTAAAAAAGTCGGTGCTTCCGGCTGGATTTGTGGCCTGCCAGCGGCGTCCGCGCGGGGTGGCGGCGGGGCCTGGGGCTTGGCGGGTGGCTCATCGTCCATGGGGCTGTGGGCGGCCGGGGTGATTTCCGCGATCTCTGGCGATCAGGCTGCGGGGGCGGTTTTGGCAGTGTGACCGGGCGGAAATGACAACCGGCATCGACGGCGATGCCGGTTGGCGGAGGGGTGGCGGCTGGCGGGTGGCGGGGTGGGAGGGGGAGCGGGGCTGGGTGGCCCGAAACTTGAGCCGCCTCAGGTCGCCGGCGGGGACTGGTCCGAGGGCGTCACGGCTCCGGTTCGCGAGGCCGTTGATGGCTGGAACCTGGCGAAGGGGCGGGGGGCGGCGTCCTCCGACTCGGCCGGTGCGGGGTCGACGAAGCTCTCGAGCTTGCGGGTGCGGACGGGATGCTGGAGCTTCTTGATGGCCTTGGCCTCGACCTGGCGGACGCGTTCGCGGGTGACCTTGAAGATGCGGCCTACCTCTTCGAGGGTGTAGGTGTAGCCATCGCCAATGCCGTAGCGCAGCTTGATGATCTCGCGTTCGCGGTAGGTGAGGCCCTTGAGGACCTGCTCGATCTGGCGGCGGAGCGCGTCGGACTGCACGCACTCGCTGGGGCCCCTGTGTGGGTCTTCCAGGAAATCGCCCACGCCGGAACTGTCTGCGGAGTTGATCGGCTTGTCGAGGCTGATGGGGTGGCGGGAGAAACGCTGAACCTTGCCCAGTTCGGTGACGGACATGCCCAGGTCGGCTGAGAGTTCGGCGATGTGGGGTTCGCGTCCGAGCTGGACGGTGAGTTTTTTCTGGGCGGCCCGGACCTTGCCGATGACCTCGATCATGTGGACGGGGATTCGGATGGTGCGGGAGTGGTCGGCGACGGCACGGCTGATGGCCTGCCGGATCCACCAGGTGGCGTAGGTGCTGAAGCGGTAGCCCCTGCGATACTCGTACTTGTCGACGGCGCGCATGAGGCCGGCGTTGCCCTCCTGGATGAGGTCCAGGAAGGGCAGGCCCCGGTTGCGGTAACGCTTGGCGATGGAGACGACCAGGCGGAGGTTGCCGCCGGAGAGGTCGCGTTTGGCCTGCTCGTACTCCCAGAAGACGGTCTGGACAGCGGCGAGGCGAGCGTCAGCTTCGGCGGGGAACTCGTGAGCCAGTCCGACCATGCCGTCGATCTGGAGACGCATGTCGGCAAGGTCCTGGACCTGCTCGGGATTCAGGTGAAGACCGGCGGCGGCCTGCTGGGCACGGCGGATGTCGCAGGTGAGCGCGGTCATCCGCTCGCAGTGGGACTTGAGGCGGCGGACGGCGTGGACAATCCGGGAGGTTCGGACGCCGAGTTCCTCGATCAGCACGGCCATCTTGCGACGGCGGGTGTTCATGCGATCGCGGACGAGTCCGACGAATGGCTCGCGGCCCTCGTCGGCGGCGTGACGGAGAGCCAGAAAGTCGTGAGCGTTCTGGGCGGCGAGCTTGTCGAGGGTGGCGAGGTTGGCGGGCAGGCGGCGGAGCACAGCGTCGCGATCGGCGTCGGAGGAGGCGCACAGGGCGCGGTCGAAGGGAAGGGACCCCTCGCGGACCTGCCGGACGGCGTAGATGAGCTCGGCGGCGACCATGTCGCTCTGGCAGGCCCGCCTGCGGAAGATCATGCGTGTGGTCTCGATCTTCTTGGCCAGGCGGATTTCCTCGGCACGGGTGAGCAGGGGGATGGAGCCCATCTGCGCGAGGTAGAGGCGGATGGGGTCATCGGGGCCGCGGTCGTCGGCGTCTGCGGCGGTGGGGGGCAGATCGGGATCGCCGAAGTCGTCGGCGTCCAGATCCGCCAGGGGGTCGTCGGCGGCGTTTTCGGCGGGTGCGTCGGCCCGTGTTGAGTGGCGTTCGGTCGGGAGGGGGCGTGCCGAGCGGCGTTCAGAGCGGGAGGCTTCGGCGGCGCCGATCACGGTGCGGACATTCCAGTTCATGCATCGCCAGCCCTCCGGCGGGGTGCGGTCTCCGCCGATGACGGTGGGGGCGCGGGCGGGCCGCTCGTTGGCGCCGAGCAGGGGCGGCGGCGGCGAGGGCTGCTCGCCCCGCACGCGGGCCTCGCGCCACTGGCGGGTGCGGAGTTCCATCTCGTCGATGAGTTCAAGGCCGAGGCGGTCGATGACCTGCAGGAGATCGTCCATGTGCTCTGGCGTGACCCAATCGTCGGGCAGACGCTCGTTGAGTTCTTCAAAGCTCACCGATCCGCGCGGCTGGCACTGTCTGAGCAGGTCTGCGACGGCGGCGGGAAGATGGTCGAACATGGCGGAGTTCCGAAGGCGAGCCTGAACGCGTGGGCGGAGCGGAACGAATGGAGCGGGAGGCGGGGACGTGCCGGTGCGCAGGTGCGAGAACCGGTGGTGTGAAGCGATGCGGACGGCGAGCGGGCGCGAAGCGGAGGAGGCGAAGCGGACCGGGAAGCTGGAGCAAGAGGGCTGAGGCGAAGCGAGGGGAACCAGTCGGACGTGCCCAGAACGGGCGAGGGAGGAAGTCTGTCCGCCGGCGGGCCAGGCGGGCAACCGGGAAACGTGCTGGGTTTAGCCGGGTTTGGGAATGGATCGCGGGTCTTTGCCGACCGAGGCGTGCATGCTCTGGCGGGCGGCGATGCGGGCGAGGACGGTGGCCTGGTCGTTGCCGGCGGGCAGCGCACGGTCGGCGTTGCGGCGTTTGACGACCAGCAGGGCGTCGTCGAAGGCGCGGCGGAGGTTCTGCGGGTTGCCGCCGGTGATGTGCTCGACATCGGCGACCATGGAGGCGGCGAGACGCTGCAATTCGGGGTCTTCCAGCGAGGAGAGGGCGCGGGCGGCGATGAAGGCGATGAAGCCGTCGGCGGGGCCGGCAGCGGGGAAGACGGCCTCAGCGAGCCGGCGGGCGGGGCCGTCGGGCAGCGAGGCGGGGGCCAGCATCGCAAGCTGATCGGCGGGCATGCCGGTGAGCAGCGTGTCGTCGGTCAGAACGGCGGCGACCAGGAGTTCTTCGGCGGAGCGGGCAGCGCCGCTGCGCTGGCCGGAGGCTCCGGCGGTGCGGGACTCGCCATCCTGCCCGCCGGGGGTTGTCGGGGCGGGCACGGGGGGCTGGGCGGCCAGGGCGGTGCGGACGGTGGCC
>JAJTDF010000034.1 GCA_021294835.1 Planctomycetaceae bacterium | reverse complement strand
CATTTTGTCATTTTGCGATTTTGCCATTTCCCCTCCCCTCCCCTCCCCCCTCAAACCCTGCCACCCGTTCGGTCTATGCAAGGATCCCGCCCGTTGCTCCCGCCCCGAGGTCGACTAGACTGATCCCGTTCCGAAGAGGCTCAGTGCCTCCCGCCCAATGCCCCCGTTGGCCCAACGCCGCCAACAGGTGGTCAGCCGGTCGGTGGGCCGAGGGAGGAGAGGTGGGGGGTGTTGGGCGGGGTGAGAGGGCGGGGTGAGAGGGCGGGTGACCTATGGCCGACGATCGACCATCCCATGCCGTGCTCGCCGCCACACAGCAGCCCCGCGCAGGCGCTGCTTTCGCGGCACATCCCCCCCTACATACCCCCCAGTTCGCCGCCGTTGTCTCTCTGATCGACACAACCGCCGCCCTCGCCTCATCCTCGCTCACCGCTCTGCACGCCCAGGCCAACGCCGCCGCCGCCCACCTTCAGGCCACCGGCGAGGTCCGCGTCCGCATCGTCGACGACGCCGAGATGACCCGCCTCCACGCCCAGCACTGCAACGACCCCACGCCCACCGACGTGCTGACCTTTGATCTGCGCGACGACGCCCACACCCACTCCACCGCCGCCCCCGCCCCGCTGGATACCGACATCGTCGTCTGCCTCGGCGTCGCCCAGGCTCAGGCCGCCGCCCGGGGCCACACCCCCGAGCGCGAACTGCTGCTCTACATCGTCCACGGCATGCTCCACTGCCTCGGGCATGACGACCACGCCGACGAGGACTTCCAGCGCATGCACCGCACCGAGGACGAGGTCCTCGCCGCCATCGGCGTCGGCCCCACCTTTGCTCGCGCTCTGGAACCGAACGACCGCTCCGCCTCCCCGATGCTTGGGGGGCCTGCCGGTGCTCTGCCGCCGGGAGGGGGTGCCAACCCATGATCGGACTGTGGATCGCCCTCGCCGCCGCCTCCATCGCCAGCCTGCTGGCCGCTCTGCAGTTGGCCCTGATCACCGTCACCCGCACCTCGGTGGAAGAGATCGCCGCGGTGCGCAACCAGCCCGCCGCCCGCCGCCGGGTGGACCTGATCTTGGAAGACCCGGCCGCCCACGCCCGCGCCGCCGGGTTCGTCAAGGTGCTCTGCCAGTTGATCGCCGGCTCGGGCATGGTCTGGTGGGTCAGCCACCTGCGCGAGGGCGAGGCCGTGACGGTGCTGGATGTCGCCCTGGGCGTCGCCGCCGCTGGCGTGCTGCTCGGCGTGCTCACCGTCGCCGTCCCCACCAGCCTGGCCGCCTACGCCGGCCCGCGGTTGCTCTATGGCCGCAGCCTGCTGCTGCGGGTGTTGGCCGTCTCGCTTCGTCCGCTCCACCCCATCGCCGCGTTCCTTGATGAAGTCATCCGCCGCCTGGTGGGCGTGCCCAAGGCCGACCAGCAAACCCAGGCCGAGCAGGAGATCCTCCAGGTCGTCGAAGAAAGCGCCGAGACCGGCGCCATCGGCGAGCACGAACGCCAGATGATCGAAGCGGTGGTCCAGTTCCGCGATCTGACGGTGTCGCAGGTCATGACCCCGCGCACCGAGATCGAGGCCCTGGAACTCACCAACGACCTCGGCTCGGTCATCCGCACCATCCGCACCATCGGCCACTCCCGCATCCCCGTCTACGAAGAAAGCCTCGACCACATCGTCGGCATCTTCTACGTCAAGGACCTCATGCACTGGCTCGCCGGCGACGGCCCCGGTCGGGGGGGCGCCAGCCGCGCCTTCGATCTGCGCTCCATCCTCCGCCCCGCCTACGCCGTGCCCGAGACCAAGACCGTCAAGGAACTCCTCCGCGAACTGATGGAGAAGAAGGTCCACATCGCCCTGGTGGTTGATGAGTACGGCGGCACCGCCGGCCTGGTCACCATCGAGGACATCGTCGAAGAGATCATCGGCGACATCCGCGACGAGTACGAGGCCCCGATCACCGAAACCCCCGACGTGGTCCTGCGGGCCGAGAAGCGCGAGGCCGACCTGGACGCCGCCGCCCGCATACTCGATGTCAACAGCGCCATCGAGTCCCTCGGCGTGCAGATCCCCGAGAGCGAGGACTACGACACCGTCGGCGGCTTCATCGTCACCACCCTCGGCCGCATCCCCTCCAAGGGCGAGACCTTCCGGCACGAGTCCATGGTCTTCACCATCCTTGAGGCCAAGCCCACCCGCGTCGTCAAGGTCACCATGGCCGTCTCCGAGGCCGGCGCCGACGCAGCGCCCGGCGACGATCAGGCCGAAACTGCCCCCGCGCTCGACGAGCCCGCCCCCTCCGCCGCCCGCCAGGGCTGAGTCCCGCTTCACCCCCGCGCCCGAGGTATCCTCACCGCCCATGGGGACCGCTCCTTCCGTCAGCCCGCTGTGTATCTCGGTGTGGTGCCGCACCGATCAGTCGGCCTGGCTGGCCGAGACGCTCCGCACCCTGGCGCAGTCGCTCTCCACCCAGATCGCCCTCGGCCTGGTCGGCTGCCCCGAGCCCGGACGCGCCGCCCAACTCGGTGAGGAGCTCGCCCGCGATGGCGGAGCCTTCATCCTCCCGCCGTCCGCGCCCTGCACCGACGACCTCCGCGCCGCCCTGGCCACCGCGCCGCCCGGTCTGTTCATCCTCGCCGACATCGGCAACGTCCTGGCCGCCGACGCCCAGCGCCCCACCGCCGACGCCGAACTGCTCAAAGAGGCCGCCGCCTCCGGCGTCCGCATCGTCTGCCTCAGCCCGCTCCCCGCCTCGCTGACCGAACTGGCCACCCTGGCGTCGGTCACCGTCGCCGGCCCCGGCGCCCCCGCCGTCGTCTCCGCCGATGCCTCCCCCGGGCTCGACGGCGCCTCGCTCCTCCGCTCTGGCTCGCTGGCGGTCTTCCATCCGCCCGTCCGCTGCGCCCGCCACTTCGCCGACCTCCGCGACGTGCTCGAGCAGTTCGGCCCCGTCCGCGCTGCCTCGGTCACCTGCCTCTCCGGCCCGGCCGACGGCGGCCTGGGCGCCCGGCTGTTCGAAGCCCTCGACCTGGTCGGCGTGCTGCAGGGCGAGCCGGCGACCATCGACGCCATGTGGTCCGGCCGGGGCGTGCGCGACATCAAGGGCGCCCGGGGCCTGGCCGAACGCGACGGCCCGCCGCCTGAAGCCCTGCGCAACCTCACCGGCGAGATCAGCGCCAACCTCCGCTTCGCCGACGGCCGCGCCGCCGCCGTGCTCGTGGGTGATCAGGCCGGCTCGCGCTGGTGGCAGATCATCGCCGTCGGGCCCGGGGGCCGTCTGGTGGTTGATGAACACCGCCTGGAGTGGATCGACCCCGCCGGCCGAACCGTCGACCGCGCCTCGGCCGGTCGCGCCGCCGGCCACAGCCGCAACGGCCACCGCACCGCCCCGGCCATGTGGCTGGCCGAACTGCTGCGGCACCTGCACGCCGGCGTGCTCCCCCCGGCCCTGCAGGGCGTCAACTGGCCCTCGGTGCTGGCAACGGCGCAGGCGGCGCTGCTCAGTTGCCGCACCAGCGCGCCGGAAAGCCCGGCCACCATGCTCTCGCTGGCCGCCCGCTGACCGCTCGATGGCTCTCCCTTGGCCTCACGCCCAGCGCGTCAGGTGCCAGTCACGCTTGCCCCGCCGCAGCGGCAGATACGTCCCGTGCAGCAGGTCCGCCGTGGTCAGCCGATCCGCCGGCCCCAGCTTGCGACCCGCCACCGAGACCGCGCCCTCGGTGAGCTTCTGCCGGGCTTCAGACTTGCTCTTGGCCAGCGACGTGCCCGCCACCAGATCCACCGCCAGCACGCCCTCGCCCGCCAGCAGCGCCTTGTCGTGCGTGCTGGCCGGCAGCCCGGCGAACACCTGCTCAATCAGCGCCACGGACAGCCCGCCCAGGTTGCCCGAGAACAAGGCCGCCGCCGCCGCTTCGGCGTTGTCGCGTTCGCTCGGCCCGTGCAGCAGCGCCGTCGCCTCGCGTGCCAGCGCCCGCTGGGCGTGCCGGGCGTGCGGCTCGGCCGCCTGCTTGGCTTCAATCGCCTCGATCTCCGCGACCGGCAGCGTCGTATAGATCCGCAGGAACCGCCCCACGTCCGCGTCGGCCGCGTTCAGCCAGAACTGGTAGTACGCGTACGGCGAGGTGCGGTCAGCGGTGAGCCAGATCGCCCCCGACTCGCTCTTGCCGAACTTGCCGCCGTCGGCCTTGGTCACCAGCGGGGCCGTCACCGCGAACGCGTCCACCTGCACACCCTCGGCCCCCGCCCCGCCCGCCTTGGCCACCGCCTCACGCCGGATCAGATCGATCCCCGAGACGATGTTCCCCCACTGGTCCGACCCGCCCATCTGCACCGTCACGCCGTGGGTCCGGTGCAGGTGCAGGAAGTCAAAGGCCTGCAGCAGCATGTAGGAGAACTCGGTGTACGAGATCCCGTTCTCCATCCGGTTCTTCACCGCGTCCCGCGCGATCATCTGGTTCACCGAGAAGTGCTTGCCCACGTCGCGAAGCACCTCGATGAACCCCAGCTTCGCCAGCCAGTCGGCGTTGTTGAGCATCGTCGCCCGCCGCTCGCCCGCACCGGCGGTGAAGTCCAGCAGCGAGGAGAAGATCCGCTGCTGGCTGGCGACGTTGTCGCGCACCGTCTGCTCGCTCTGCAGTTCCCGCTCGGCCGACTTGCCCGACGGGTCGCCGATCAGCCCCGTGCCGCCCCCGCACAGCACCACCGGCGCCCCGCCCGCCTCCTGCCAGTGCCGCAGCATCATGATCGTCACCAGGTTGCCCACCGTCAGCGACGGCGCCGTCGGGTCGTACCCGACGTACGCCCGGCGGACCGGCTGGCCCGCCCCGGCATGCCGGAGCAGCCCGGCCTCATCCGAGCACTGGTGGAACAACCCGCGGGAACGCAAGATGGAAAGAAAGTCCGGCATAATGGGGCGAAGATGGTAGAGGTCGAACCCGCTCGGAACCGGTATCATCGGCCGTGACGCTCATCTGCGTGCCGATCTTCGTCAACGACCCCGAGTCGGCCCTGGCCGACGCCACCGAGGCACGCGACCGCGGGGCCGACCTGGTCGAGTTCCGCATCGACGGCTTCTACTCCGGCCGCGACGACGAAAACGAGGTCCCCGCCGTCCTGCGACTGGTCGCCCGCTGCCCGCTCCCCTGCATCGTCACCTGCCGCCCGGTCCTGGAGGGCGGCCAGTACGACGGCCCTGACGACGCCCGCGTGAGCCTCTACGAACGCCTGGGCACCGCCCAGACCGCCGCGGGCGTGGAGCACCCGCCGACCTACCTGGACGTGGAACTGGCGACCTACGCCCGCTCGGAGAACATCCGCCAGAAGATCAACCTCGCCGTGGACCATCCCGGCCAGGTCCGCGACGTCTCCACCGGGCTGGTCCTCTCCAGCCACGACTTCCAGACCCGCCCGGAGGACCTCTTCCGGCGCATCAACCGCATGGTCGCCGAGCCGGCCTGCCGCGTCGCCAAGGTTGCCTACCGCGCCCGCAGCCTGCGCGACAACCTGGAACTGCTGGACATCCTCGCCGAGGCCCGCGCCGCCGGCAAGGCCATGATCGCCCTGGGCATGGGCCCGTACGGCGTGCCCTCCCGCGTGCTGGCCCCCAAGTTCGAGGCCTTCCTCACCTTCGCCACTCTGCGGGCCGAGGCCGCCACCGCCCCCGGTCAGCCCACCATCGACGAACTGCTCCAACTCTACCGCTTTCGCTCCATCGGCCCGTCCACCCGCGTGTACGGCGTGATCGGCCACCCGGTCGAACATTCCATCTCGCCGGCCGTACACAACGCCGGCTTTGAAGCCGTCGGCCATGACGGCGTCTACCTCTTCCTGCCCATCCAGCCGGAGTTCGAGCAGTTCAAGGCCACCCTGCTCTCGCTGATCGACCATCCCAGTTTCGATCTGTGCGGCTGCTCGGTCACCATCCCCCACAAAGAGCACCTGCTGCGTCTGGCCCTTGAGCAGTACGAGGAGGGCGACGGCCGCTGGCACACCGACAACCTCGCCCGCGTGTGCGGGGCCGCCAACACGCTGGTCATCCGGCGCGACCGCAGCGGCCGGGCCGAACGCATCGACGTGCTGAACACCGACGGGCCGGCCGCCGCCGCCGCGCTGGAACTGGCCCTGGGCGATCTTCGCAGCCACCGCGTGGTGGTGCTGGGCGCCGGGGGTACGGCGCGGGCGGTGGCCGCCAGCGTGCTGGAGCGGGGCGGGCAGGTGGTGATCATCAACCGCACGCCCGATCGCGCCGCCCGCCTGGCCGACGAACTCCGCGCCCACTTCGCACCCGCCGCCTCGCTCTTGACCGCGCCGCTGAGCGACCTGCCCGACCTTCGCCCCAACGCGGTCTTCAACTGCACCGCCGTGGGCATGACCGGCGGCCCCGGCCCGGGCCAGTCGCCCGTGCCCGATGAACTGCTCGGCGCGTTGCCCCGCCACAGCGTCATCGCCGACAGCGTCTACTCGCCCTTGACCACGCCGCTGCTGGCCAGCGCCCGGCAGATCAGCCTGCAGACCATCGACGGCCTGGCCCTGTTTGTCGGTCAGGCGGCCTTGCAGTTCCAGGCCTGGACCGACCGCCCGGCCCCGCGCGGGTTGTTTACACAAGTGGCCCGCGAGATCCTCGAGAGCCGCGCCGCCCAAGCGGGCCAGTAACCCTCCTGCCGTTGTTGACGATCTGAGGTGCCGGCCCGCCCGCTGCAACCGCCGCCGCCCGGCGGTCGAACCGGCTTGTGAAATCCGCAGCGGTCTGATGACGTTGTGCCGCTGCAGAACCAGGGCGGGGTGGTGTTCGGTTCGTGGGAGTTGCCTGATGCCACGCCGGGGCGGCCGGATCCGCCCGGGGCCGGGGTGTCGTCTCGACGGCGAGGAGCCCGCCATGCTGTCATCGATGATCCGACAAAGGCCGCTGTTCGCCGAGCACCACTGCTGGTTTGTGCTGGTGGGCACGCTGGACCTGCTGCTCACCAAGGTCATTCTGAGTCTCGGTGGCCGGGAGCTCAACCCGCTGGCCGATCTCGTGCTCCGCCAGTTCGATACACCCGGCCTCGCGGCCCTCAAGTACAGCACCATCATCATCGTGGTGCTGACGTGCGAGCGGGTGGGGCGGGCGCATGCCCGGGCCGGGCGGCGGCTGGCACTGACAGCGGTCGGTATCTCGGCGGTGCCGGTGCTGGTGGGGGGCAGTCAGTTGATCAACTTCGGTCTGGTGGCGATCACCACGAGGTGATGCCGCTGGTGCGAAGCAGCGTCTTGAACGACTCGCCGAAGACAAAGTTGTGGGCGGGGAAATCCTGGCCCGACTGCCCGGCTCCGCCCATGTTGTTGTCCAGATGGCTGAACATCAGCGAGATGTCGCCGATCTTCACCCAGCCGTCCTGCGGGCGGGCGTGGTCGAGCAGTTCCACCACGCCGGCGATGCTGGCGCCGACCTCGTCGATGCGCTCGGCTGTCGCGGTGTACTTCAGCGTGCAGCCGGGCGTCGCCTCGCGCGTCAGTTCGGCCTTGCCGATCTTGGCGAGGATGACCTTGTGCTTGAAGCCCTCGGCGTGCCCGACC
This sequence comes from Planctomycetaceae bacterium, assembly GCA_021294835.1. Classification (GTDB taxonomy): domain Bacteria; phylum Planctomycetota; class Phycisphaerae; order Phycisphaerales; family UBA1924; genus CAILKP01. Next base: position 25,033 of record JAJTDF010000034.1, on the reverse strand, counting down.
AGCACCCCGCCCGTCTGGGCCATGCCTTCAAGGATGAAGCACGCCGGCATCAGCGGGGCGGCAGCCAGACCGCGCTCCGCATCGGCGGCAAAGTGCTCGTGCAGGTGCTCCTCGGCCATCGAAACGTTCTTGATCGCCACCATGCGGCGGCGGGGCTCAAGCTCGATGATCCGGTCGATCCACATCCAGCGCATCGGCAGACTCTCCGGACGCCGGTGGGCTTACTTGGCGGCGAGCTTCTTCTCGACGAACTTCACCAGCGTGTCCACCGTGAAGACCTCGGCCACCTTGCTCAGCTTGGGCTCGGCGGCGAAGCGGTCGAAGTTCACGTGCGGCAGGCGGGCCCGCAGAGCTGTCAGGCCCTCGGGGGTCACCATGCCGTCCTTGACGTACCGCGGGTCCTGGGCGACGTTCTCGGGGAACAGTTCGCCCTGGGCGATCTTGAAGCCGAAGGCCTGCTCAAGCTTGAAGACGATGTCCAGGAAGTCGATCGACTCGGCCCCCAGGTCCTTGACCAGCGAGGCCTGAGGCGTCACGTCATCCTCGTCGGCCGCCAGCGCATCAACCAGCACCGCTTTGACCTTGTTGAAGATGTCGTCCTGCGTCATTCGTGGGCCTCTGCTTGCTAAGGGAACCGGAACCCGGCCGCCAATGGCTCCCGGGCCGACATCGTATTACAGGTTAGTGGCTGCTGACAATGCCGCGGCACAATCATCATCTATCGATGATAAGTATTTGTACGGTCTTTACGACACGCGGGCGGGCCGAAGGGTGAACCGGCCGGACACCGCGACCGCATCGGGGTCGGCAGCCGGGGCGCCGGCGGCCTGCACGGTCGCCTCGCCCTTGAACTCCACCGAGCCGTCCTCCAGCCGCTTGCCGAGGGTCACTTCGACCCGCATCCGCTCGCCGGGGCGAACGAAGCGGCCGTACTTGAGCGCCCGGACTCCGCCGAGAACCATCCGCTGGCGCATGCCCTGGTCGCCCAGCAGGGTTCGGGCGGCGTGCACCATGGACTCGATCATCATCACGCCCGGCAGCACGGGGAAGCCGGGGAAGTGGTCCTGAAGGTACTCCTCGGCGCTGGAGACCTGCTTGATGGTCACGATGCGCTCGGCGGAGTGTTCCAGGATGGCGTCAACGAGGTTGAAGTGCATGGCTTAGCTCTTAAGGCCCTTGATGTCGCCCTTGCGGCGGGACTTCCAGTACCGCGCCAGCGAGTCTTCGATGATGGCGTGCGCTGCCTCAACGGGCAGGATGTCGTCGACGGCGACCTGCTTGTTCTCCAGAGCCTTGTAGTCCTCGAAGAAGCGGCGGAGGAGTTTGAAGATGTGCCTGGGAAAGGCGCCCGCGGTGGGGAAGTCGTTGTAAATCGGGTCCTGGCAGAGTACGGCGATGATCTTGTGATCCGGCTGGCCCTGGTCGATCATGGTCATCATGCCGACCACTCGGGCGTCGCAGATGGTCGCCGGCGGGATCTCCTCGGTGCAGTAGACCAGCACGTCCAGCGGGTCGTCGTCCTCGGCGAGCGTCTGGGGGATGAATCCGTAGTTGGCCGGGTAGTACACCGCCGAGGAGAGCACGCGGTCCAGCCGGAGCATGCCGGAGCCCTTGTCCAGTTCGTACTTGAGATTTGAGCCCTTGGGGATCTCGACCACGGCCTGGAAGTAGCCCGGCAGTTCGCCGACTTTGGAGGTGGGGGAGACGTCGTGCCACGGATGGATCATGGGGCGAGAGGGTATCGGCGCGGCGGAGCGGGTGGCGGGGCCGGTCGGTCGGACCGTCGGTCCCGGGATGAAGATCTTGCCGACAGCGCAGCTTGGGCAATTGCGGACGGCGCCCCGGCATCGGTGGTCATCACCGGGGTGTCAGCAGCGGGCAAAATCACAACGCCCCGCGGAGAGGGCCTCCGCGGGGCGTTGGGATCAGGCGAATTGCCGGCCCGGAACCCGGGCCGGGGTCGGTCAGGTGCCGCTGACCGGGCCGGTACCGGTGGGCTGGGGCTTGGGGGCCTCGGGGGTCTTCTCCACCGGGGTGGAGGAGGTGAAGGTGAGGTGGTCCAAGTCCTTGCCTTCCGCGTCGGCCTTGCGGGTCACCTGCACAACGGTGTTGGGCTTGATGTCGCCGCCGAGGAGCATCTCTGAGAGCGTGTCCTCGAGGTATTGGCCGACGGCGCGACGCAGCGGGCGGGCGCCGAAGTCGGGGTTGTAGCCCTTGTCGATCAGGAAGTCCTTGGCCTTCTGATCCAGTTCGAGCTTGATGCCCTGCAGCGAGAGCCGCTGGGTGACCTTGCCGACCTCCATGTCCACGATGTTCACCAGGTTGTCCTTGGTGAGCGGGCGGAAGACGATGGTGTCGTCCAGGCGGTTGATGAACTCGGGACGGAAGAACCGCTCGACCTCCTTGAGCAGCTGGGTCTTGATGTTCTCGAACCGCGAGTCGTCGTTCCTCTGGGTGGCGGCCACCGAGAAGCCGAAGCCGCCGCCGCCCTTGATCAGATCAGCGCCGATGTTGCTGGTCATGATCAGGATGGTGTTGCGGAAGTCGACGTTGCGGCCGAACGAGTCGGTGAGCCGTCCTTCTTCCATCATCTGCAGCAGCATGTTGAACACGTCGGGGTGGGCCTTCTCGACCTCGTCGAGCAGGATCACCGAGTAGGGCCGGCGGCGCACTCGCTCGGTGAGCTGGCCGCCCTCCTCGTAGCCGACGTAGCCCGGGGGCGCGCCGACCAGACGCGAGACGTTGTGCTTCTCCATGTACTCGGACATGTCCAGCACGATCAGCGCGTCCTCATCGCCGAACATGAAGTCCGCGATGGCCTTGGCGACCAGCGTCTTGCCCACGCCCGACGGGCCGCAGAACAGGAAGCTGCCCATGGGGCGCTTGGGGTCCTTCAGGCCGGCGCGGGAGCGGCGGATGGCCTTGGCGATGGCCTTGATGGCGTCGTCCTGGCTGACGACCTTCTTGTGCAGCTCGTTCTCCAGCTCCATGAGGCGCTGGGCCTCTTCCTTCTTCAGCCGCTTGAGGGGCACGCCGGTCATCTTGCTGATGACTTCAGAGATGATCTCCTCGTCCACCACGCCCGAGGCCTGGCTGGACTTCTCGCGCCACTCCTTCTGGATCTGCGTCTTCTTGGCCTTGAGGCCCTCGGCCTTGTCGCGAAGCTCCGCGGCACGCTCGTAGTCGGCGGCCTTGACGGCCTCGTCCTTCTCGACGGTGAGCTTCTCGATCTCGCCCTCGATGTCGGCCAGATCGGGCGGCTTGGTCATGCTCTTGATGCGCACGCGGGCGCCGGCCTCGTCGATCGCGTCGATGGACTTGTCCGGCTGCACGCGGCCGGTGATGTAGCGACTGGAGAGTTCGACCGCCGCCTCGACGGCGTCGTCGGTGATCTTCACCTTGTGGTGCTGCTCGTACTTCTCGCGCAGGCCCTTGAGGATCTCGATGGTCTGCTCGTTGTTCGGCGGATCGACCGGGATGGGCTGGAAGCGCCGGGCCAGGGCCGCGTCCTTCTCGATGTACTTGCGGTACTCGTCGAAGGTGGTGGCGCCGATGCACTGGATCTCACCCCGGGCCAGGGCGGGCTTGAGCACGTTGGACGCGTCGATGGCGCCCTCGGCGCCGCCGGCGCCCACCAGGGTGTGCAGTTCGTCGATGAACAGGATCACGTTCTTGGCGCGACGGACCTCGTTCATCACCGCCTTGATGCGCTCTTCGAACTGGCCCCGGTACTTGGTGCCGGCGACCATCATCGCCAGGTCCAGCACCACCAGCCGGCGGTCGTGCAGGATGTCGGGCACCTCGCCGGAGATGATCCGCTGCGCCAGGCCTTCGACGATCGCGGTCTTGCCCACGCCCGCCTCGCCCAGCAGCACCGGGTTGTTCTTGGTCCGGCGGCACAGCACCTGCACCAGCCGCTCGATCTCGTTGGTCCGGCCGATCACCGGGTCCAGCGTGTTCTCGCGGGCCAGCTCGGTCAGGTCGCGACCGAAGCTGTCCAGCGCCGGGGTCCGCGACTTGCCCTTGGCCGCCGAGCCCGAGCCCGGACTGGCGCCCTCGGGCGCGCCGCCGGAGGGGCCGCTGCCGGAGGACTCACGCGGCCCGCTGGAGGCCGAGGGCCCGCCGCCGGACTGCTCTTCGGTGTCGGTGCCGGCGCCCAGCAGGTTGAGGACCTCCTCACGCACCTGCTCGAGCTTCAGGCCCAGATTCATCAGCACCTGCGCAGCCACGCCGTCGTGCTCGCGCAGCAGGCCCAGCAGCAGGTGCTCGGTGCCCACGTAGTTGTGGTTCAGGTTCCGCGCCTCTTCGATGGCGTACTCGATGACCTTCTTGGCACGGGGCGTCTGGGGCAGCTTGCCCATGGTCACCATCTCGGGCCCGGCCTTGACGAGCTTCTCCACCTCAAGACGCACCTTGCGCAGGTCCACGTCCAGGTTCTTGAGCACGTTGGCGCCGACCCCGGAGCCCTCTTTCACCAGACCCAGCAGGATGTGCTCGGTCCCGATGTATTCGTGGTTGAAACGCTGGGCCTCCTGGTTGGCCAGGGCCATCACTTTGCGGGCACGGTCGGTGAAACGCTCAAACATGGGAAACTCCTCCGGGCCTCCGAGGCCGGCATTCGGCCGTCCTTGGCTCCCGTGTCAGGTCTCCGGGTGGGTTGCCGGGGGCCTGAAAGTGGTTCTGGCTGACGGCTTCGAATCGCTGTCCCCTCGGTTCGAACCGCCTTGGGAAGGACTTTAGGAACTCGTTCGGAACATCGGTCTGAAAACCTTCGTCTCGTGCACCCCTCAGTACGGAGCGGGGCCTTTACCGGATGACCGATTCTGTGCTCTCAGTGCGGTTCAATCGCTTTGGATGGGTTGTGTTTGGGTGGTGTCAGGTTGGGCGACTGGCGATCGCCCAAACGGGGGGTGTGTCAGGCAGGCCGACCGGTTTGGCCCGCTGTGGGTCAGCCGGTCACGCGGTCGCCTCTCGGCCCGGTGGTTGAGGGGCTCCGACGATGCCATCTTGCACACGGCGTGCCGGACCGATTCAATGGTCTGGCCGGCTTCAACCGCTTGGCGCGCCGTGTGCGGGCCAGGATCATCGATCTTCGCCCTCACCCGTTGGCCCGATGTTGTCCGGGGCTGCCATGCTGGCAGCCGGTCGCGGGCTTGTGCCCGGCCAGATCCATCGATGCAACCACAGCGAGCCGTCCGCGTGCACGGTTGTGCCGGTGCTGGTGGTTGGTTGGGCCGCGGGGCGGCGGGGTTGCTCGAGTTGCAGCCGGTGCGCCGCCGTGCGAAGTTCCACGCCCACACGGCCGTCCCGATCCGGTGGTGCAAAGTGCAGGCTGGCCCTGCCGATGACCAGGTGCATCTCCTCTGGCTGAATCACCTCCACCCTTGCCCCCGTTGCCCGCAACGCTTCCAGCAGGCGGCGGGCTGCCGAGTCGGGAACGCGTTCGGCCAACTCCGCGATCGCCGGCGCCACCAGGACCAGCCCGGCACCTGTGCTCTGCACCACCTCCACTGCGCCCGCAGCACTGGTCGGGTCCGCAGCGGTGAGCACCAGCGCCTGCACCGGGTAGCCGCCCAGCGCCTGCACGGCGCGGGCCACATCCAGCCCCAGCCGACGTGCCGTGCCTGCTGAGTGCGAGCCGGCGTCCACCAGCACGCACCCCTCGGGCGTGGTGATGATGCTGCACCGCCCGGCGTTGACCGCCAACTGCGTGAGGGTCAGTGTGTGCGGCTGGTTGGCGGTGCGCCACGTCGGCCAGGCAACGCACATCGCGAGAGCCAGGGCCGCAGCGGCCGCCGGCACCGCGGCGGGCATTTTTCGTGCCAGCGACCGCGCCAGCCACCACAGGGCCAGCGTCGTGAGCGCGGTCAGCACCGGGCCCGGCAGCGGCACCGGCGGGGCCGCCCAGGGGGCATCCAGCCACTGCGCTGCAACCACGCACCAGCCGGTCAGTTCATCCGCCAGCCAGAGCAACACGCCGCCCGCTGCCGCCAGCGGCTGCAGCAACGCGCCCAGCCCGCCAACAGCGCTGAGCGTGACGCCCGCGATGCCCAGCCCGAGCGCCGCGCTGATCGGCGGGATCATCACCGCGCTGGCGGGCACGCCCAGCAGGCTGACGCGCCCGGTGTGCTCGGCGACCGCCGGAAGGCTGATCGCCCACGCCAGCGTGCAGGTGACCACCAGCCCGCCGACCGACTTGATGGCCCAACGGCGCGCGGCATCGGCCTGATCACCAGGCCCGGGCAGCAGCCCGCGCAGCGGTCGGCGGGGCGTGCCGAACCGCGCCGCCAGCGCCGGGCCGAAGGCCACCAGTGCCGCGGTCACGCCGAAACTCAGTTGAAAGCCGGCGGAGAACAGATCCCAGGGTCGCCAGACCAGCGCCGCCACCGCCACCCACGCCAGCGTGTTCAGCCGGTCGTACCGTCGGCCCGCCGCCTCGGCCGCCAGCATGGCCAGCACCATGAGTGCCGATCGCAGCAGCGGCGTGCTCATCGGCACCACCGCCACATACAGCAGCACCGCCAGCGCCGCCGCCGCCGCCTCGGCCCGCGGCCGTTCAACCACCGCCCGCAGGGCCACCAGCATCAGCCCGACGGCCACCGCCAGGTGGAACCCGCTGATCGACAGCACGTGCACCAGCCCGGTGTGCGCGAAGGCGGTCTGCACCTCCGCAAGCGCAGGGTCTTCCACGCCAAGCACCAGCGCCGCCAGCAAGGCCCGTCCCGGCTCGGTCGGCCCGTCCCCCGGCAGCAGCGTGGCCCGCGCCGCCGCCCGCACCTGGTGCAGGCCGCCCAGCCACGCCCCGCGCACGCGCTCGGGCCAGGTCTCGGGCGTGCCCGTCCGCACCGCGCCCGCGCTCTCGGCCAGCAGCACACCCACCCGATGGTCCTGAGAGAGGGCCTGGGCCGCATCGCGCACGCCCGGCCCCGGGGCAGCGAACACCGCCCGCAGGCCGCCGCTGACCATCACCACCGTGCCCGGCGTCGGCGGCTGGGTCAGCGGGCGATCGTCCCCGCCGCTCGGCGTGGTCGGCACACTCACCCGCACCAGGCCGCTGGCGGGCGTCCACCGGGGCGGCTGGTCGCCCAGCGGGGCGACGTGCGTCACATCCACGTCCATCCGCAGGCGGGGCGACACCGGCTGGCGGCCGCTCCCCGGCCGCACCCAGTCATCCAGCGGCGAGGGGGCCTGCCCGATCTCCGGCGTGCCCACCACCACGCCCCGCACCTGCAGCAGCAGCGGGCCGGGGGGCTGGCCGGCGGTCATGCTGATCACGTGCGCCAGCGAGCTTGCATCCGCCTGCCGCACCCGTGCGTGCAGATACCCCGCCGCCAGCAGAGCCAGTGCGACAAACAGCCACCCGCAGGCCCATCGTCCCCGCTGAGCCCCCGCCAGCACCGCGGCCACCGCCACCCCCGCCCCCAACACCGGCACGACGGTCTCGCCGCCGGCCAACGCTTCTGCCACCCCCGGCCAACTCGTCGGCGGCCACCATGTCGAACCGGCGATCCCCAGCGTGATCGCTCCGAACGCCCACACGCCCCGCCGCCTGACCACCGGCGACGGCTGCTGCTGGGCGTTGGGCTGAGCGGGATGATGCTGAGCGTTCGGCAGGATGCGTAGAGCATGACCGATGCCGCGGGGGGCTGTCAAGGGGGCAGACAGGGAAAGCGGCCGCGGGGCAGGGGGGGTGCGGGGGTGCGGGGGGTACGAGGGGTGCGGGGTGCGGGCGATGAGCGTGGGCGAACACCCCGCGAAAGCGGGACGGATTCCGTTTGGGCTGCTGCGACGCCGATACCCTTCCCAGGTAGACCTTCCCTCCTGCGGGCTTCGTACCGAAAGTGCCGCCGGAGAGCGGTGATAGCCGTATGACTGTCAGCGTCGAGCGCATCTGGGTGCCTGAGTGCAGACGGATGGCGGCCAGCAAGTGGGGCAGGTGGGGGGGCGGGCGGCAAGGTGGGGGCGAGGCGGTGGAGGGGGGCAGAGGTCAGGAAGCGAGCCATGAGCGACCCGTCGAATTCCGCCCGCGAGCCAGCCACCTCAACCGGCATCGTCGGGTCGGCATCGCCCCCGCTTGAGCATGGCGCTGATCGCGCCATCGCCCGGCTTCGCCGCCTCCGCTGGCAGGCCAAGGGCCTGCTGGTGACCCACCGCCTGGGCTGGATCATCGCGTCGATCATCGCTGCCACCGTCGTCGGCGGCACGCTGGACTACTTCCTGCGCTCACCAGATTGGCTGCGTCTGCTCGGTCTGCTGGGGGCGGTGTCGCTGCTGGGCTGGGCGCTCTGGCACCGCGTGCGGCCGGCGCTGGCCTTCAGCCCCCGGCTTGAGGACCTGGCGCTGCTGGTGGAGCAGCGGTCCGGTCAGCCGGTGCGGGGGTTGGCCTCGGGCGTCGGTCTGGCTGAACGCCCGCCGGTGGACCCGGCCTCTGCCGCACTGGCCGCCCCGGTGGTCCGCGATGCGGCCCGCCTGGCGTCGCAGGTGCACCCGCTGCGGGTGCTGCGGTGGGGCCCGGCCGGACGCGCCGTGGGCGTGATGGGCCTGGGACTGTTCGCTGCCTTCGGTCTGACGGTCACCCAGCCGGCTCTCGCCTGGATTGGGGCTCAGCGGATGCTGGCGCCGTGGACCGGCGCCCAGTGGCCCAAGCGCTTCATGATCCATGACCTGGTGCGGGCTGAGGTGCACCCCACCGGCACAGCGCTGGTGCTGCAGGGCGCCCTGCTGGCAACCCCGGTGGACCCGCAGCGGGCCGATGTTGAGGCCCAGTTCCGCGTCCGCGTCGGCGAGGTGGACGGCCCCGAACGCCGCGTCGCCATGACCCCGCAGAGCCGCACCGCCACCATCGCCGTCAAGGACGAACTGGGCGCTGTGCAGCAGCAGACCGGCACGGTGTTTGAACGTGTGCTTGAGGCCGCGGCACTGGCGGCCGAACCCGCCCGCGATGGACGCGACGGCTCGGCCGCCCCGGCCGACGCCGCGGCTCCGGTTGAATCGCAGATCCAGTACCGGCTGGTCGCCGGTGACGACGCCACCGAGTGGCGCACCATCCGGCTGATCCAGCCGCCCGCGGTCCGCTCGGCCGCGCTCAGCGTGCAGCCGCCGGCCTACGCAAGGCAGACGCCAACGACGCGCGAATTGGGCCCGGGCAACGACGAACGCGCCTCCGCCGGCGAGGTGCTGGCCGGCAGCGTCGCCACCCTCACGCTGAACCTCAACAAGCCCGTGACCGCGGATGCGGCCCAGTTGGCCGCCGTGTTCGGCCCTGCCGCCGCCGAGGTTCTTGGCCGGTCCGAGGCCGCCCTTGACGCCCGCACCCAGGGCGCGGCCTGGACGCTCCGCTGGACAGTCCGCGAGCCGCTGCGGCTGGCCGTGCGGCTGACCGACGAGTTCGGCATCGCCGGCGTGGAGGACGCCGTCTACCGGCTTGATGCCCGGGCCGACCGTCCGCCCGAGGCCGTGGTCACGCTCCCCGCCGAAGACGCGGATGTGCTGCCCACCGCCACCGTCGCCCTCACCGGCGAGGCCCGCGACGACGTCGCCCTGGCGTCCGCCGCTTTGGAGCAGCGTCTCGCCCGCCAGCGGGCCGGGTCCACCTCCGGCGTGCCCGAGCCCATCGAGCAGCCGCAGACCATCACCTCGGTGACCGCCCCCGAGGCGCCGCCGACCGGCGCACCTGCGAGCGCGACCGCCGATCAGGCCCGCTCGCTGACCGTCTCGGGGACCATCACCCCCGCCGATGTGGGCGCCCGCCCCGGCGACGAGGTGTGGATCACCCTGCTGGCCACCGACCGCTTCCAGCTTGACGGGGCCACCCACGAGCCGGTGCGGTCGCGGGTCCGCAAGCTGCGCGTGATCTCGCCCGAGCAACTCGTTGAACAACTGTGGACCGAACTGGAGGGTGTCCGCCGCAGCGCCGTTCGTACCGCCGAACAGCAGCAGGCCGCCCGTGACCTGGCCCGCGCCGCCGAGCAGGCCGCCCGGGCCGCCGCCCAAGCCGCCGCCAACTCCGCCGCCAGCCCCGAGGAGCAGCAGCGTGCCGCGGCCCAGGCTGCAGATCAGGCCGCCGCCGCGGAACGCGAGCAGACGGCCATCAACCAGCAGGCCCAGCGCATGGCCGAGAGCGTCGCCCGCGTGCAGGAGCGGGCCCGCGAGAACGCCCTGACCGACCAGACCCTCAGCGACATCCTCCGTTCCGCCTCGCAAGAGGCCGAGCAGGCCCAGCGGGCCGCCGCCGAAGCCGCCGACCAGTTGCGGCAGGCGCGGGCCCAGGCTCAGCAGGGGCAGGAGGCCCAGCAGCGGGGTGGGCAGGCCGGTGCGGAGCAGCGTCGCCAGGCTGCCGAAGCCGAGGCGCAAGCCCGCCAGCAGGCCCAGCAGCAGCAGACCCGCGCCGAGAACGCGCTGGAGCAACTGGCCACCACGCTGGACCGCGGGCAGGACGCGTGGGCGGCACGCCGGGCCCTGGAGCGGCTGGCCGCCGAGCAGAAGGCCGCTCGCGAACGGGCCGCCGAACTGGACGAGCAGTTGCGGGGCCTGCCCCGCGAGAACCTCTCGCCCGAGCAGCAGCAGGCCTCGGAACAACTGGCCCAGAAGCAGCAGGAACTCTCCCGCCGGGCCGAGCAGGCCATCGCCGACATGCAGGCCCGCGCCCGCCAGATGCAGCAGAACGATCCGCAGCAGGCCTCGGCCCTGCAGGAAGCGGCCCGCCGGGGCCAGCGCGAGCAGGTGGCCCAGCAGATGCAGCAGGCCGCCCAGCAGATCCGCAACAACCAGATGAACCAGGCCCAGCAGGGCCAGCAGCGGGCCGAGGCGGCGCTGGAGCAGATGCTCCAGGAGATGCGCCAGAGCGAACGCACCCGCGACGCGGTCCTGCGGCGTGAACTGGCCAGCCTGATTCAGGCCATCGAAGCGCTGATCGGCCAGCAGACCGCGGCCCTGGACTCGCTCACCGCCGCCATCGCCGCCGCCGGGCCCGGGGCCGAGCCGGCTCTGGCCGGGCTGGATCAGCCGATGATCCGCCTGCACGCCGGCACGCTCGCGGCCGTCGATCAGGCCCGGGCCGCCGGACGCGAGGCCGCCGAGGCGGGCGAACTGCTCCGCAGCGCCGCTGCCGAGCAGATCGGCGCCGTGGGCGCCCTGCGTGCCAAGCCCGCCGACGCCCAGACCGCCGAACGCAGCGAGCGGCAGTCGCTCAAACTACTGAGTGACGCCAAGAAGGCCGCCGAGACCGCCGCCCGCCAGGCCCAGCGTCGTGATGAGGCCCGCAAGCGGGCGGAACTCAAGGCGGCGTACACCGAACTGCTCGAGGGGCAGAAGGCCGTCCGCGACGCCGTCGCCCCGCTGGTGGGCAAGCCGGCGGATCGTCGCGCCCGGCGTGATCTGGCCGAGCAGGGCGAGAAGCAGACCGGCCTGAAGACCCGCGCCGATGAACTGCTCAACCAGACGCAGGAACTCCGCGAGGCGGCGACGTTTGAACTGGCCCATCGCCGGCTGGATGAAGCCATGGACCGTGCCGCGAAGATGATGGCCGACGCCAACACCGCCGCCGGACTGCGTTCGGCGACCGACTCGGCCGTTCGCACGCTGGAGCGGCTGGTAACGGCCCTCTCTGAACCGGAGGACAACCCCGAGTTCCGCGAGAACGAAGAGGGCGAGCAGCAGGGCGGGGGCGGTGGTGGCGGCAACCAGCGTCAGCAGTTGATCCCGGACTTTGCCGAACTGCTCCTGCTGCGGGGCCTGCAGGAGGATGCGTTGACCGTGACGCGCGAGGCCGCCGACGCCGGCGACGCCGCCGGAGCCCAGGCCGCCCGCGAGGACGCCACCCGTCTGCAGGGCGAACTGGCCGCCAAGGCCAAGGCGATGCTCGAGCGGATGCAGCAGCAGGGGGGGCCACGTGGGCCAGGTGGGCCCGGGGGGCCACGTGAGGAAGGTGGGCAAGGTGGTGGCAACCAGCCCGCGCCGCCCGGACCGCAAGGAGAACCGCAGTGAACCGGAACCTCGCTCGTGTGATGATGGTGGCCGGTCTGGCCGTCTGGCCCGCAGCCTCTTTGGCGTTGCAGGCCCAGACACCGACGCCGCCCCCGGCGCAGCCAACGCCTGCGCCGGCCCCGTCTCCCGCTCCGGCTCCGGCCCAGCCGGCAACCCCGCCCGCCAGCGGCGATCCGCTGCCCTCGCTTGATGACTTGCTCGGCACCACCAAGCCCGCCGCCAAGCCTGATCAACCCAAGCCCGACCAGCCCAAGCCCCCCCCGGACGCGGGCCGCCAGGAACTCGATGAACGCCTCAAGGGCGAGAACCCCGCCGACGCCTTCGCCGAGGCCATCGTGCTGATGAACCGCGCCGCCGGGCGGCTCCGCGAAGCGCAGGATGCGGGCATTGACACCCAGCGCATCCAGGAGGACGTCCTCCGCAAGCTCGATCAGGTCATCTCGCAGGCCCGCAAGCAGCGCCAGCAGCAGCAGCAACAACAGCAACAGCAGAACCAGCAACAGAACCAGCAGCAGCAACAGCAGCAGCAGCCCGAGCAGGGGCAGGAGCAGGAGCAGGCCGGCCAGCAGCAGGCCCAGCAACCCGCCGGCGGCGAGAACCGCGACAGCCTGCCCGCAGCCGAGGCCGCCCGCCTGCGTGCCTCGCTGGATGCCGCCCGCGCCGCCTGGGGCAACCTGCCCGCCCGCGTGCGGCAGATGCTCACCCAGGGCAGCGGCGAGAAGTTCAGCCCCGCCTACGAGCGGCAGACCGAGGAGTACTACCGCCGCCTTGCTGAGGAGCCCAAGTGAACCAGCCCGTGTCGATCGCTCTGCCCGTGCGTTGTGAGGAGTCCTCGCGATGATGCTTACGCCCTCCGCCCTCAGCGTGCCCGCCGTCGGTCTGCTGCTCGCTGCATCGCCCGTCGCTGGTCCGCTGGCGGCGCCGGCGGCGGCGATCCTCGGCAGCCAGCCGCCCGCCGGGGCGGAGCCTGCCGCACCGGCACCGGCCCCGGCCGCACCATCCGCCCCTGCACCGGCTGCGCCGCCTGACGCGCCCGCCCGCGTCGTCCCGCGGCCTGATGTCGCACCCGACGGCCCGGTCGCCCGGCCCGAGGGCTTCGACCCGTCGGCCCAGAACAAGCCGCTGGAGAACGAGATCACCCCCGAGATGGAGCGGGCCGTCCGCAGGGGCCTGGCAGCGCTGGCCGACATCCAGAACGAGGACGGCACCTTCGGCTCAGGGCGCTTCGGCCGCAACGTCGCCGTCACCTCCCTGGCGGCGCTGGCGTTCATGTCCGACGGGCACCTGCCCGGCCGGGGCCGCTACGGCCCGGTGGTCGAAAAGGCGCTCAAGAACATCCTCGAGAACGCCACCGAGACCGGCCTGGTCGCCGGCGATACCGCCAACGGCCCGATGTACGGGCACGGCTTCGCCGCCCTGTTCCTCGGCGAGATCTACGGCATGACCGGCGGCAGCGACGACTCGCCGCTGTCGCGTCGCACCCACGAGGCCCTCGTCCGCGCCTGCCGGCTGATCGAGCGCACCCAGAACGAAGAGGGCGGCTGGCGCTACAACCCCGTTCCGTTCGACGCCGACGTCTCGGTCACCATCTGCCAGATCATGGCCCTGCGCTCGGCCCGCAACGCCGGCATCGAGATCCCCAAGTCCGTGATCGACAAGGCGGTGGACTACGTCCGCCGCTGCCAGAACCCCGACGGCGGCTTCATGTACCAGTTGCCCAGCGGCATGTCCGCCTGGCCCCGCTCGGCCGCCGGCGTCTCCTCGCTGTACTACGCCGGTGTCTACAAGGACGACGCCCTGACCAAGGGCATCGACTACCTGCTCCGCAACGCCATGCCCGACTCGCCCGGCCGAAGCGACTCGCACTACTGGTACGGCAAGTACTACACCGCCCAGTCGATGTACCTCGCCGGCGGTGAACCGTGGGCCCGCTTCTGGCCCGCCACCCGCGAGGAACTCCTCCGCACCCAGCAGCCCTCGGGCCTGTGGACCGACCCCAGCATCGGCACTGCGTACGGAACCTCCATGGCGCTGATCGTCCTGCAGATGCCCAAGCGCTACCTGCCCATCTTCCAGAAGTGAGCACCGTGCACACACCGCTGCCATCCACGCCGTCTGTCCCCGCATGCCACCCGCGCGTTCGCTCGGCCGAGCGGACGCTGGCCTTGGCGCTTGTTCTGGCCGCCGGCGGGCCGCTGCTCGCCCAGTCGGCCGGTGCTCCGCCCAAGCCTGCCGCCCCGGCCGCCTCGCCCGCCCCGGCCGCAGCCGGCACGCCCACTCCGCAGCCGCAGCGCGTCTCCCGATACGTGCTGATTGATCGCGACTTTCAGACCCGGCCGGTCCGCACCTTGATGGGCATCCAAGGCCCGGCCGACCGCCCGCTGCTCCGCATCGCCGATGCGGACGGCGTGCCCGCCGACCTGCCATTGGCCGACACCGCCGCCCTGGTGCCGACCCACTGGTGGACCGACGATGCCGTCCTGGTCAGCCCCTTCGCGGTTCAGGTGGTCAAGACGCCGCGGGTTGGTGCCGCGGCCGCCGACGGCTTCGGCCCGCCCGATCGCCCGGCGGGCGAGGCCCCGGTGACATCCGGCCCGCCGCCCCGGTTGCGGGCCCAACTTGATCCGGCCCGCAGCCTGCTGGTGCTGGCTGACGGTTCCCGCTTCGCCGGCGTGTGGTTCGCCCCCGGCCCCACGCCCGAGGCCCTGCTGTGGAGCGGGCCCGAGCAGCAGGTGGCCACCGTGCCGCTGGATGCGGTGGCGGCGTACTACCGCCTGTCCACCGACTTTGCCAGCACGGCCCCGGACGCAACGCCCGGCGGCAGCGACAGCCTGACCCTGCTCAACGGCGACCGGCTGGAGGGCTTCATCGCCGCCATTGAACCCGCCGGCGATGCCGAGCCCCAACGGGCCAACGAGAAGGCCAACGACAACGCCGGCGAGCAGCCCGCCGCCCCCGTAGCGGCCGCCCAGCCCGTCTCGGCCGCCGGCAAGGTGGTGATCGAGACCCGTTCGGGCGAGAGCGCCCGCAGCAAGACCTCGGTGCTGGTGGACCGTGTTCGCCGCATGACCGTCGGCTCCACGCCCAAGCCGCTGCCCCCGGTCGCTGTGTGGACGGCCGACGGCAGCGTGATCGCCGGCGACGCCGCCGGCGACGCCGCCGGGTTGGCCATCCCCGGCCCCACCGGCGTGCTGATCCGCAGCCCGCTGCTGCCCTCGCGGCCCATCTCCATCCCCGTCACCGACCTGATCGCCCTGACCACCGGCGCCGTCCGTGTGCAGCCCCTGGCCTCGCTGCAGCGCAGCGGGGTGGACGTGGTTGTTGGCTCGCCGCTGGCGCCGCTGGGTGCGTCAGACGTGGTCATCACCGGTCCGGCCCGGGCGGACTTCGTGCTCCCGGCCGACCTTGGCCCCGGCGTGTTCGGCGCGACGGTCATCCTGCCTGAGGATTCCCGCGTGTGGGGCGATTGCACGGTGAAGGTGGAACTGCTTGGCCAGCGCCCGGCCGACACCGTGACCCTCGCCTCGGTGAGTGTGGATGGTTCGTCGCCGGTGGCACGGTTCACCGCCCGCCTGCCCGCCGCCGGCGGCAGCGGAACCCGGACCCTGCGGCTGGTCGTCGCCGACGGCCCGGCGGGTCGCGGACCGGTGCAGGATGTGGTGGTGCTCCGCCGGGCGATGATCATCGCTGACCGCTGAACTTCGCCCGCTGGTCTGATCAACGCAACTTGAGCGTCGCCAGGCTCAGCACCACCAGCAGCACGGTGACGATCCACAGCCGCGTGACCACCTGCGGCTCGGGCCAGCCCAGCCGGTGCAGGTGGTGGTGATACGGGGCGCACAGGAAGATGCGTTTGCCCTTGGTGGCCTTGAAGTACCCCACCTGCAGCACCACGCTCCCGATCTCGGCCAGGAAGATGCCGCACATGGCCAGCACGATGATCTCCTGCCGCACCACCATGGCGATGTAGCCGATCAGCCCGCCGAGGGCCAGCGAGCCGGTGTCGCCCATGAAGACCGCGGCCGGCGAGCAGTTGAACCACAGGAAGCCCAGGCACGCGCCCATCATGGCGCCGGCCACCACCGCCAACTCATCGGTCTGGGGCACGAAGGGCACCAGCAGGTAATGCGCCCAGCCCTGCGTGCCGGCGATGGCCGCCAGCAGCAGCAGCCCGAGCGAGACCGTCGCCGTGCAGCCGGCGGCCAGGCCGTCCATGCCGTCGGTGATGTTCACCGCGTTGGAGAGCCCGGCGATCATCAGCACGCCCAGCACGATGTACAGCCCCATCGGCAGATACCACAGGCCGTCGGCGACGGTGCCGATGCCGCTCTCGTAGGTCTTCTGGAACGGCAGGCAGAGCACGTGGGCCATCGAGCCGTCGAGCGCTGGGGCCGGGGCGCCGTCGGCTGGGGGTTCCAGTCGGCCGTGGTTGAACGCGAAGTAGGCCACCAGCACGCCCAGGCCGAACTGGAAGACCAGCTTCTCCCAGCCGTAAAGCCCCTGCCGGCCGCTGCCCCGCGTCTGCGCGGTGAGCTTGAGCCAGTCGTCAAAGCCGCCCAGCACCGCCAGCCACAGCATCACCACGATGGCCAGCAGCACGTAGAAGTTGCTCAGGTTGGCCAGCGTCAGCGTGGTCGCCAGGATCGACCCGACGATCAGGATGCCGCCCATGGTGGGCACGTCCTTCTTGCTGTAGGCGATCTCGCGCAGGGCGGCCGCGTCGGTCACGCCGGCGTCGCCGATCTTCTTCTCGCGCAGCCAGCGGATGGTCCGCCGGCCCAGGGCCAGCACCACAAAGAAGGCCATCACGGCGGCGAAGAACGCGCGGAACGCGTTCTGGTCCAGCACCTGCAGGACCCAGTACAGCCCCCACTGGACGGCCACTTCCCGGCCGAACAGGTCAAACAGGGTGAACACGCAGAGCCTCGGGGGTTCGGGTGGAAGGAACAGGACCGCCTGCGCTCACGCGGGGGCGACGGGCGGTGAGGATGTTCAGCAGTTTCTCCAGCCCCATGCGGCGCGAGCCCTTGAGCAGCACGACCGTCGGCCCGGATGAGGCCAGGTGCAGCAGCTCGTCGGCCAGCGCTTCAGTGGCCTGTGCATCCCAGCGGGGCACGTGCCGCACCCGCTGGTGCCCGGCGGCGACGGCCGCCTGCGCGCCCGTGCCCGACTGCTCGCCCACGAAGACCAGATGGTCACCCGCGGCGGTCAGCACCGAGGCGGCGGTCAGGCCCACGTCGCGGTGGCCGGCGGCGGCGGCGGAGCCCAGTTCGAACATGTCGGCCAGCACCGCGACGCGGCGACGGGTACTGCCGCCGTTGCAACCGGATGCGGGCATCACCGCCGGGAACACTTCGGCGAAGGTGCCCAGCGAGGCCAGCACCGAATCGGGGTTGGCGTTGTACGCGTCGTTGACCACCCACAGGCCGCCGTCCAGGTCGTGCGCCTGCCAGCGCATCTCCGGCGGGCGGCAGCACAGCAGCCCCTCGGCGATGACCTTGTCGGACAGCCCGAAGCGGCGGCCCACGGCGATGGCCGCCAGCGCGTTGGAGGCGTTGTGCCGCCCCACCAGCGGCACGATGAACGCCTGCGGGTGGCCGTTGTGGCTCAGGCGGATCGCCGGCTGGTCGGCGATGAGCGTGTGCGAGAAGTCGGTCAGCCGCAGGTCGGCGTCCGGGGCCTGGCCGAAGGTGATCACCGAGGGCGCCGGCTTGAGCAGGTCGCGCAGGTGCGGGGAGTCCGCGGTGACGATGCCGACGCCGCCGGGCCGCAGCGCCGTGAGGATGGCCGCCTCCTCGCGGGCCACGCCGGCCAGATCGCCCAGGAACTCCAGGTGTTCGCGTCCGATGGACGTGATCACCGCGATGTCGGGCGAGCACAGCGATCCCAGGGCGGCGATTTCGCCGGGGTGGTTGGTGCCCACCTCGCAGATGATGTACTGGTGCCCGGGCCGGGCCCGCAGCAGCGTCAGCGGCACGCCGATGTCGTTGTTGAAGGACTTCTCGCTGGCGACGCCCGAGAGCGTGGCGCCCAGCACCGCGTCGATCAGCCGCACGGTGGTGGTCTTGCCGTTGGACCCGCACACCGCGATGACCTTGGCCCCGCCCGCCCCCAGCAGCGTGCGCCAGGCGGCGGCGATCCGGCCCAGGGCCTTGCGGGTGTCCTGCACGCGGAGCACCCACAGCCCGCCCTTGCGGCCGGAGTTTTCCGCGGCGGCGCTCAGTTCCGCCAGCCGGGCGGCGGGCAGGTCGCGGTCGATGATCAGCAGGGCGGCCCCGGCGCCGGCGGCCTGGGTGAGAAAGTCGTGCCCGTCGAAGCGGTCGCCCTTGAGGGCCAGGAAGACCTGCCCGGGCTCGATGGCGCGGCTGTCGATGGTCAGCGCGGTCAGGTTGACTGCCGACGGCTGCGTGTCGGTCGGGCGGGCCAGCCACACCGGGGCCGGGCACGCGGCCCGCACCTGTTCAACGGTCATGAAGCTCAAGCCGGGTCCTTTCTGGCGGGCGCATGCCGGGGCACGCTCACCGGCCCGAGGGCCGGCGAGGTGACGGGGATGCCCCGGGCCGCCAGGGCGGCGCGGGCGTGCTCGCGGTCGTCGAAGTGGATCTTGGTTACCCCGCCGCTGCCGTCGGGGAGAATCTGGTAGTCCTCGTGTCCCTTGCCGGCGATCAGCAGGGCGTCGCCGGGCTTGGCCTCGGCGACGGCCAGGGCGATGGCGGCGGCACGGTCGGGCTCAACGGTGACCTTGTGCCGCTGGGAGGCGGGCACGCCGGCGAGGATCTGCTCGAGGATGACGCGGGGGTCTTCGGTGCGCGGGTTGTCGCTGGTGACGATCACGCGGTCGGCCCCTTCGGCGGCCAGAGCGCCCATCTTGGGCCGCTTGGTGCGGTCCCGGTCGCCCCCGCAGCCGAAGACGACCGTCAGCCGCCCGGGCGTACCGCCCTCGCCGGGCTGAGCGCCGGCGGCGGCCTGACGCAGCGCGGTGCGAAGGACCTTGATCACGCGGCCCAGCGCATCGTCGGTGTGGGCGTAGTCCACGTAGCAGGCCAGGGGCGAGGCCGGGGTGGTGACGGGCTCGAGCCGTCCGGGCGGGGCGGAGACCTTCTCCAGACCGGCGGCGACGGCCTCGGGGGCCAGGCCCATGGCGTGGGCGGCGGCGGCGGCCTGCAGGGCGTTGTAGACGTTGTGCTCGCCGATCAGCGGGAGGGTGAGGCGCCAGGGCGTGGGGAACGGCCCTTGGATCTGCACGACGGTGCGGCGGGCGTCGGCGGAGAGGACGGCGGCGTGCCAGTCGGGCGCGGGGGCGCCGGTGCTGGGGCGAGACCGCAGCGAGCAGCGGACGATCTTGGCGCGGCAGTCGCGGACCATGCGGGCGGCCCACGGGTCGTCGGCGTTGATGACCGCGACGGCGTCGGGCGACAGATCGGAGAACAGCATCGCCTTGGCGGCGGCGTAGTTCTCCATCGTGCCGTGATAGTCCAGATGGTCGTGCGTGAGGTTGGTGAAGACGGCGGTCTGGAACCGCAAGGCGCCGACGCGGCGCTGGTGCAGGGCGTGGCTGGAGGCCTCGATGGCGGCGGCGGTGCAGCCGCACTCGAGCATGCGGGCCAGCGTGCGGCTGATCTCCAGGCTGGGCGCGGTGGTCAGGCTGGCGGGGGCGATCTCTGAGCCGTCGTCGATCAGCACGGTGCCCATCAGCCCGCAGCGGCGGTGGGCGGCGTTGAGCAACTGGTGGATCAGGAAGGTGATGGTGGTCTTGCCGTTGGTGCCGGTGACCCCGCAGAGGGTCAGACGCGAGCTGGGCTCACCATAGAAGCGTTCGGCCAGACGGGCGGTGGCCAGCGAGATGTCGGGCGTGAGCAGCAGGGTGCCGCCGGGCGGCAGGGCCAGCGGCAGGGTGCCGGCGGCGGCCGGCGGGGCCTCGACCAGCACGGCGACGGCTCCGGCGGCGACGGCGGCCGGGGCGTACGCGCGGCCGTCGAACTTGTCGCCCTTGCGGGCGACGAACAGCGAGCCGGGCATGACCGAGCGGGAGTCCTCGGTGATGTCGCAGATGCGGACCGGCGGAGCGACACCGTGGGCGCCGGGCGGGGCCGAGCGTCGGATGTCCAATCCGGAGATGAGCGTGTCCAAGTCCATGACCGCTCCAGAGCAGGGGGTGATTGCGCCGGAGTGTATCTGGGCGGGCAGCGCCGTCGAGGGCCCGGGGGCACGAATGATGGGGGAGCCATGAACCCCGACGACGAAGTGTGCCTGTGCTTCCACGTTTCCCTGCGGAAGGTGCGGGCGTTCCTGCAGCGGGAGAACCCGCCGGTGGCCTCGCTGATCAGCGAGTGTCTGGGTGCCGGCACCGGGTGCGGCTGGTGCGTGCCGTTCCTGAGGCACCTGCACGACTGCCATGTCGAGGGCAAGCCGGTGGACCTGAAGGTCAGCCCGGAGGAGTACGCCCGGACGCGGCTGGTCTACCGCAGCAGCCAGGTGCGGGACCCGGATGTGGTGCGGCGGGCGACCGGGGAAGAGGAGCCGGGAGCGGGGGCGGCCGGGGACGAGGGCGGGCCGGATGGGGTCGGGGCGGATGGGAAAGAACAAGGGCCGCGGCCTGTGTGAGGCGCGGCCCTTGGGGTTGGCGTGTGCGGCAGGTTGGGGTGCGGCCGGGGCCCGTCGGGGCTGGCTGGGGGGCTCAGGCGTCGATCTTGCGGAGCGAGAGGCCGTACTCGGCCAGCTTGTTGCGCAGCTCGGTGAGCGAGGTGGCGCCGAAGTTCTTGACGCCGAGCAGTTCGGCCTCGGTGTGGGAGATGAGGTCGCCGAGGGTCTGGATGGAGAGCAGCTGCAGGGCGCGGCGGGCGCGAACCGAGAGGTTCAGCTCGCTGACGCCCTTGCCCAGGATGGCCTCCTGGTTGGTGCCCTTGAACTGGTCGATCATCTGCTTGCGGGCGACGCGGTGGGCCTCGTCGCGGCCCTGGCCCAGGCGCAGGCCCTTGGCGGCGAGCATCTGGCGGATTTCGGCCAGGGAGTTCTCGCCGAAGTTCTTGTAGGAGAGGAGCTCCGCCTCGGTGGCGCGAACCAGGTCGCCCAGGGTGCGGATGTTCATCTTCTTCAGGCAGGTACGGGCCCGGACGGAGAGCTCGAAGTCGGTGACCGGGGTGTCCAGCAGCGCGTTGCGCTTGAACTTGTCCTTCTCCAGGTCGTCCTCGATCTTCTCGCCCTTGGAGGCGAGCACGTCCTTCATGTAGAGCTTGGCGCGGGCGTGGTTGGGATCGGTATCGAGAATCTGCTTGAGCAGCCGCTCGGCCATGGCGTAGTCGCCGGCGTCCTCGTGCATGACGGCCAAGTTCAGCAGCAGGTTGATGGGCGCCGGGCCCTGGGCGTAAGCCTTTTTGTACGTCTCGAGGGCGAGGTTCTCCTCGCCGGCCAGATCGAAGCGGAAGGCTGCCTGGAAGAGCAGGGCGACGTCGGAGGAATCGGCTTCCACGGCGTGGCGGTAGAAGTCGACCGCGGCCTCGGTGTTGCCTTCGGCCATGGCCTTCTCGGCCTGGGCGGCCAGGGCCTTGGCCTTCTGGGCGTCACGCCGAACTTCATCACCACCGATCACCGCGTCGAGCGAGCTGGTCGCCGTGGACATTGCAGACTCCGGGAGTTGGCCAACCGTCATGCGAAGCACCGTGCGTCCGGCACGAGAACCGGCCTGGGAAGCCCTCAGGCAGGGAGATTCGCAGCAGGGGACAAGTTTAGGCGCGCAGGCTGTTTGGTGAAAGTGCGGGAGTTCGGCTGGTGGGTTGGCATGGTCGGCGGTTGTGTTTGGGTGCGGTACGGATGACGGGCCGGCCGGTCCGGTTCAGAGCGTGAAGCCGCCGGGGTACTTGGCGGCGGTCTGCACGGCCAGGCGGCGGACCTCTTCAGCCAGGGCGGGTGGGGAGATGACGGTGGCGTGCGGGCCTTGGGCGAGGACCCACCACTTGATCTCATCCAGGCCGGCGACGCGGCAGGTGAAGTCCACGGTGCCGTCGGGGTTCTCGATGGTCTCGGCGGTCTTGTGCCAGCGGGTCTCAGCGATGCCCCGGCCGAAGGATGGGTCAAAGCGGATGCGGATGTCGTAGTCGGTCTCGCCCCGGATGAACGACCAGGCGTTGCCCAGGAAGGCGTCGACGGAGAAGTTGGCGGGGATCTCGAACGGCTCGGTGGTGGGCTTGACGGAGGTGAAGCGGGTGAGCTTGAGCTGGCGGATGGTGTTGTGGCGGGAGTGGTGGCCGATGGTGTACCAGGCACGCTGGTTGAAGATCAGCACATAGGGGTGGAAGGTGAACGGTTCGGACTCGCCGGAGCGGGACTCGTACCCGCAGAGGACGGCTTGCCGCTGCGCGATGGCGGCCTGCAGGGTGCGGTAGACGTCGGAGGCCTGGGAGGCGTCGGCGGCGGGGCCGGTGCGGATGGCGACGTTGTTGGAGATGCGGGCGACCTCGTCGCGGACGGCGGCGGGGAGCCCGGCCTGTACCTTGGACAGGGCGCGAAGGGCGGCGCCGAGGTTCTCGAACTGCTCGGCGCGGGCGAGCTCGCCGGCGAGGACGACCAGGGCCAGGGCCTCCTCGTGGGTGAGCTGGACGGGGGGCAGGAAGAAGTCGGCCTGGATGCGGTAGCCCTTGGCATTGTGGTCAAAGGCAATCGGCACGCCGCCCCGGACCATCTCTTCCAGGTCGCGGTGGATGGTGCGCTCGGTGACGGCGCAGGCGGAGGCCAGGTCGGCGACGGTGACGTCGGGCCGCGATTGCACGAGGGTGATGATCTTGAGGAAGCGTCCGACCCGGCTGATGGCGTCGGAGGTGGGGCCGTCGCTGGTGAGGGGCTTGCTCATGGGTGGTGCGGGCGTGTGCGGCGAGTGGGCGTTTGGTGGAGGGAACAGGGCGGGCGGGTCAGCCTCGGCCGAAGAGGCGTTCAAGGTCGCGGATGGTCAGGCGGATGGAGGTGGGGCGGCCGTGCGGGCAGTTGCTGGCGCGTTCGATGGACTCGCGCATGGCCAGCAGTTCGGCGAGTTCCAGGTCGGTCAGGCGGTCGCCGGCCTTGACGGCGGCCTTGCAGGCCATCATGTCCAGTACGTCGCGGAGGGCCTCTTCGGTGGTGGCCTGGTCGGCGTTGGCCGGGCCGAGGTTGGGGTTGACGGCGGGGTTGACGCCGAGCTGCTCGGCGGCGGCTTTCTCGAGCAGTTCGCTGAGGAAGCCGCCGGGCTCGACGTTGCGTTCAAACAGGAAGGTGGGGAAGGCGCGGATGGCGACGGCCTGGGGGGAGAACTGCTCGGCGGTGATGCCGATGCGGGCGAAGAGGTCGCGCAGGCCGTCCAGGGCCTCGATCTGGCGTGCGTCGGCCTTGACGATCACCGGCGTGAGCAGGGGCTGCGACTCGAGCGCGGCGCGGGAGACGCGGGCGAGGAGTTTCTCGAACATGACCCGCTCGTGCAGGGCGTGCTGATCGATGATGACCACGCCGTGTTCGTCCTGGGTGATCAGGAAGGCGTTGTGGATCTGCAATGCGCCCGAGACGGGCGCGAGATCGGCCAGCAGGGGCGGCGAGGCAGCGCTGGGCAGCAGCGGGGTGCCGGCGGCGGGCGGGGCTGTGAGCGGGCCGGTGGGCGCGGTGCTGGGGAGCGGAATGTCGGAGACCGCGGCACGGATGCCGGAGAAACTCAGCCGGCCCTGGCCGGGGTCGGCAGCGGCGGCGCGGAAGTAGTCGGCGAAGGCCTGCGCGGAGATGACGCGCGGGGCGGCGGCCTGGGTGGGCGAATCGCTGGATGAGGCGGACAGGCCGGCGGGGGGTGCCCCGAAGCGGGGCGGAGAGGCCGCCGGCAGAATGCCCCGGGCGCCGAAGACCGAACTGGGTCCGCCCCCGAAGCCGGTGCCGCCGGGGGCGCCCAGCGTGGGTGTGAGGTCGGCCAGTTGCAGGGCCTTCTTGACAGACCGAAACAGGGCCTGGTGCACGGCGGAGGAATCGCGGAAGCGGACCTCGGCCTTGGCGGGGTGCACGTTTACGTCCACCCGGGCGGGATCAATGTCGATCATCAGCACGGCGGTGGGCCAGCGGCCGGGCTCGATGAGGCCTCGGAAGGCCTCGCGGACGGCGTGCTGCATCACGCGGTCGCGCACGGCGCGGCCGTTGACGAACAGGTGCATGGCGGCGCCGGTGGCGCGGGCCAGCGAGGGCTTGCCGATCAGCCCCCAGAGCGTGAGCAGGTTGGCGGTGTCGATGGCGTCGGCGTGGACCTCGAGCAGTTCGCTTTCAAGCTCTTCACCGAGCACGGCGAGGCAGCGCTGGCGCGGATCGTGCCGCGGGGGCAGGTCGAGCACCACCTTGCCGTCGGTGATGGCCTTGAAGCCAACGTGGGCGTGGGCGAGGGCCAGTTCGCGGACGACATCCAGGCAGCGGCCCTGCTCGGTGGCGGGGGTCTTGAGGAACTTGCGGCGGGCCGGGGTGTTGAAGAAGAGGTTGCGGACGGTGACCGATGTGCCCACCGGGCCGGAGGCGGGGCGGACGGGCTGGAGCACGTCGCCCTCGGCGGCGATCTCGGCAGCGGCCGGCTGCTGGGCCGTGCGCGAGCGGATGGTGATGCGGGAGACGGAGGTGATGGAGGCCAGGGCCTCGCCCCGGAAGCCCATGGTGCCGACGCGGTCGAGGTCCTCGACGCTGGTGAGTTTGCTTGTGGCGTGGGCGGCCAGGGCCAGGGCCAGTTCGGCCTCGGGGATGCCGACGCCGTCATCGGAGATGCGGACCAGTTCGATGCCGCCGTGCTCGAGCTCGACGGTGATGCGGGTGGCGCCGGCATCGAGACTGTTTTCGACGAGTTCTTTGACCACCGAGGCGGCGCGTTCAACGACCTCGCCGGCGGCGATCTGGTTGGCCAGCAGCGGGGGCATGACCCGGATGGGGCGGCGGTCGGTGTCAGCCAAGGTGGGGAGGGGTTCAGTCGGAATGGCGGGGGCGGGGGTGGGGATGCGGATGGTACTGGGGGGGAGAAATGGTCAAACTGGCAAATGGTCAAATGGTCAAATGGTCAAATGGAGGGGGG
>JAJTDF010000033.1 GCA_021294835.1 Planctomycetaceae bacterium | reverse complement strand
TCGCCCGGCTCGGGGAAGCAGCCGCCCTGGCCGAAGTGCTCGCACAGGCGGCGGTTCATGGCGACGGTGCTGGGCCAGGCGACGTTGCAACTGGTGACGGTCTTGATGACATCCTCGAACAGCGAGGGCGAGCGGCAGAGGCGGCCGACGCCGCTGCGGCGCCAGCGCGGGTCAAGCCGGTGGAAGGCGCGGATGTGGTCGGCGGTTTCGTCAAGCCGGAGCATGCGACGCAGGGCGACGACGACGGCGGCACAGTCGGCGGCGGAGAGCGTGCGGTCGGGCTGAATGGTCAGATCGCTGCCCCGCTTGCCGGGCTGGGTGATGCGGACCCACGCGGGCCCGGAGGGCAGCCTCAGGGCGCGGTTGAGGGCCAGCTCGGCGGGGACCCAGCGGTTGGGGGCGAGGAGGAAGTAGCCGTAGCTGCATGCGTCGCGCTTGAGGACAAAGTCCGCAGGCGGCGTGATGGTGAAGGCGGTGGGCATGGGTGTGCGTCGCCGCCGGCCGGGGGCGGATCAGCGCGGCTGGGCGGGGGCCGGGGGGGTGGGGGCAGTGGCGGCGGGCGCAGCGGGGGTGGCGGTCAGGCGCATGGGTTCGCGGACGAGGGTGAGGGTGTCGCCGATGAGCACAGCGACGGGGGCGGCCTGGGCGTTGGGGGTGAGGGTGATGTCGCCCCGGCCCAGACGGAGGAAGAGGCGGCCGCCGGCGGCGGTGATGATGTCGCCGGCGAGGGCGTCGGCCGAGACGGCGAGAAATTCCACGCGGGCGAAGGGGCCGACGGCGACGGTGGCGAAGTCGCCGGCGGTGACGGTGAGAGCGTCTTCAGGGCCGGTGCGAACTTCGACGCTGCCCCGGAGGCTCTCGCCCTGGGCAGGGGTGAGCCAGGCGGCGGGCGGGGATTCGATCAGCCGCCACTGGGGCTGGCCTTTGACCTGGGCTGCGGAGGCGGCGATGCCGACGCCACCGGCGGAGGCGGGCGGCGGGACGCGGGGTCCGGCGGTCTGGGCCGGGCGGGCGGCGGGCGGAGCCGTCGGGGCGGCGGGGGCAGGGCGGATGGTGGCATCAACCATGGCGCCGCCGGTGCTGGGGACGATGGCTGGCGTGGGCTGGGGCTGGGCGGGGGCGTTGACGGCGCCCATGCCCGGCAGCGGCGGCTGGGTGAAGGCGCCGGCGGGGCGGAAGGCGGGGGCGGTGCGAGCGGGCATGCGGTCCCAGGAACTGACCGTCATGGCTGAGGGGACCGGGGCGAGGTCTTGCGGGGAGACTGACAGGCCTTGCTGGGCGCTGGTGACGGGGAAGGCGGGCTGCGGTGGTGCGGCAGGCGCGGCAGCGGGAGCAGCGGCAGCGGCCGGCGCCGCAGCGGGGGCTGGCGTGGGCTGGGGGGCCTGCGGCGAACGCGGGGTGACCAGCACGGGGGCTGCGGCGGCCGCGGGGGCGGTGGTGGTGGTGGTGGACGGTGTGGCGGTGGGGGCGACGACGGCAGGGCGGCTGGTGGCGTTGACAGCATCGGGCGGTGGCAGCGCGGGGGCCGCGGCCGGGGCGGTGGCTGGAGCTCCGGGGGCCGCGGGTGTGGCTTGGCCGGGGGCGATCTGGCCGGGGCGGGGCTTCTGGGCCTGCTTCTGGAGGTCAATGACCGCGGGCTTGGCGGGCGCGGGGGTGGCAGGCGCGGCTGGCGCGGGGGCCGGGGCCGGCGGCGTTGCGGCGGGCGGGTTCTGGGCTGGGGCTGTGCCCGAACCGGAACCAGAACCAGAACCGGAGCCGGCGGCGGGTTCGGCCAGCGCAGCGGTGACGGGCAGCGAAGCGGCCAGCAGCAGCGCTGCGGCGGTGCGAGCGCGGGTGGAGGTGGAGGGGGTGTTGCGGGTGGGCATGGCGGGTGGTCCTTGCGTGGCGGGGCGGCGGGTGGTCGCGCTCCGGCGGGAATGGTTGGCGCTTTAGTTGGACGGGATCAGCACGAGGCTGCTGGGCTGGAGCGTGGGGGTGGTCTGGCCGGGGCGGCGCTGGGCGATGCCCTGGCCGTTGAAAAGGTTGTGCGGGAACTTTCGGCGGAGGGCGACGAGCGCCGGCGAGCCGTCGGTGAGGTCGCGATCGGTGAACAGGCCGACGGTGACGACGCTCATGGTGGGGCCGTGGTAGTAGAAGGCCTGCTCGCCCTCGGCGCGGAGTTGTGCCGCGGCGTGTTCGGCGGCGGAGCGGGACTCGGCGAGTTGGTCAGAGGTGGGGTTGAGCTGATCGCCGGGTGCGTAAGCGCCGACCTGCAGGGTGTAGCGCATGTCGGCGGGGGCGTTCTGGCGGACGGCGAGGAGATTGAAGTCGGGGTTGGCGCCCATCTCGGTGCGGCGTGCGGGTGGGGCGAGGAGGGCTGAAGCGAAGGGCTGCTGGTTGCCCTCGCGGTGGCTGCGGAGGCGCTGCAACTCGGCGATGGCGTTCGGGTCGGTCGGTCCCTGGTAGCGGCCGCTGACGACGAAGATGACCTCGCCCTCGCGCCGGAGTGTGGGGCTGGGGACGATGTTGCTGGCGGCGATGCGGGCGAGTGCGGCGCGGGCGTCGCGTTCGCGGAAGTCGCCCTTGATGGTGGCCAGGACGATGGTCCAACTGGAGTCATCGGGCTGGGTGGTGGCGCTGCCGCCGGGGGCGCGGCCGAAGACGGCGGGGCCGTCGGCGAGGTTGACACCGGGGGTGGGCTGGGGCTGGCTGCAGCCGGAGGTGAACAGGGCGGCCAGGGCGAGTGTGAGCGCGGATGCGAGGGAGGCGGCCGGCAGGCTCTTGACGCAGCGAGAGGTCTGCGGCCAGGTGGAGCCCCAGGGGGTATGCGCAGCAGTTGCGCGAGGGCTGCGAAAGGGGTGGGCAGGGGCGGGACCCCAGGGGAGTTCCGGGTTGGGAAATGGGGGGCTAAAGCTCGTCATTTCAGAGACTTGCGTGAAACTTTGGTTTTTGTCTCGCTTGGGTGAAGAAGCATGGCCTGCGCGGACGATGATAGAGGTGCGGGCTTGATGGATTCGGCCCGCCTGACCACAAGACGGGCGCCGAGACGGATCTTGAAACGGCGCGGCATGGACGGCCACACGCTGGTGCGGTTGGTGTCGTGCTGTTCCCTTCGCCCGAGATCTGCTTTCGACGGAGCCCTCCCTATGTTGTTCGCCCCCGTCAACGCTGCTGCTGCTTCCAAGGCTCAACTGGCTGCACCCACAGGGCTGCGGCCGACCGAGGCCCGTGCCCAGACTGCCCAGGCGCAGGCATCGGGCCAACTCACGCGGCCGACCGATTCGGTGCAACTGTCCGACAGTGGGTCGGCGGATGCTCAGGAGGTGCGGTCGGAGAAGATCTTCGCGGCCCGGGCCCGCATCGCCGATGGGTCGTATGACCGGCCGGAGGTGTGGGACAAGGTGGCGGATGGGTTGCTGCGGGACCTGAGCCGGATGTGAGGTGACTCGCGCTGACGCGGACCCGCATGCCGGGCAGATCCAGCACAGCGACCGAAGCCGAGCGCGCCGGTTGCTGAGTACCGCGCGGGCGAATTCAGTGACATTCACGAAGTGGTGGAACGCCGCGGGTGTGCGGCGTTTTTTCATGTCCGGGCGCGGGTTTGGGCACGAGGGAAGTCGGACATGAGCTGGTGTCCGATAAGGTTCTGGAAGCGGGGCTGCGGCGGTCTCGCCCGCACGCAGCGGCCGGAAATCTCATCATGGTCGGGAAGATCGGGCGGGGGTGGCGGGTCCAATGCTGTGGGCCGGCGTGTGGTGCGTTGGCGAGAGGGCGGCGAGCGAGCAAGGAATGAATGCACCAGCGGGCGAGAACGGTGAGGAGCTGCTGGAGCGGCTGGGGGCGCTGCTGGAGCGGCTGCGGCGCGGCGAGTTGGACGCGCGGGGGCAGGCTGAACTGGCGGCGGTACTGGAGGCGGACCCTGGGCTGCGGGGCATCGCCCAGGCGCTGGAGCAACAGGAGCGGCAGATGGAGAGCACGCTCGCGGCGGCGACGGCGCACTTTGACTTTGAGGGTGCGCGGCGGGCGGTGGAGGCGAAGGTGCAGACGGATTGGCGAGAGTTGCGAAGGGTGTCGGCGGTGATGGCGGTGATTGTGTGCCTTGGCCTGGTGTCGCACGCGTTGCGGGGGAAGCTGGACTGGGAGAATCTCAGCGTCCTGATCGGATTCAGCGTTCCGCTTCTGATATCGGTGTGGTGGGCCGTGCGCTCACGGGCGAGGCTGCGGGCGATGGGCGGGCGAGTGTCGGCCGAGCGGGTGTACCGGCAGCATGTCAGCGCCGTTCGCTGGAAGTACCGATGGCTGCGGTGGGCCATAGTCGTCAGTGCAACGGTGTTTGTGTTGATGGTGGTGGTGCTTGTGGTGGGCGGGAAGTACTGGTCTGCCGCGTGGATGTTGGTTCCGGCGGGGTTGATGGTGTTCATGGTGCTGCACACGTGGAGTGCGCAGTGGCGGGACCGAATTGAAGCGGAACTCACCGGCCGGCCCAGCGGCTGGTCGGCTGGCAAGGGGCCGGCACGGTGAGCGACGCGGGCGGTGCATCTCGCGAGCGGCTTGATCTCTCGGCGCTGTTTGACAGCCAGCAGCGGAGGCTGCTGGCGCTGACGCTGCGGATCACCGGGGACTTCGGCCTGGCGGAGGATGCGCTGCAGCAGACGTTCTTGCGGGCGCATCGGCTGGCCGGGGGCTTTCGGGGCGAGGCCGCGCCGGAGACGTGGCTGTACCGCATCGCGGCCAATGAGGCGTTGCGGCTGCGAGCCCAGCAGCGGAGCCAGCGGAGCAGTGAGCGCGAGGCTGCTGGGCGGACACAGGGGAGGCAGGGTGCAGGTCAGCAGGCCGAAGCGGCAGATGCGGCGCCCGCGTGGCGGCAGGAGGCCGAGGCCGCCTTGGCGGCGCTGGAGACCCTGCCGGAGGAGCAGCGGCTGGCGCTGGTGCTGCTTTCGGTGAAGGAACTCAGCGGCGAGGAGGTGGCGGCGATGCTGGGGGTGCCAGCCGCGACGGTGTACACGCGGGCGTTCCGGGCGCGGCTGGCGCTGCGGCGCGTGCTGGAGGGGGAGGGTTCGGCGGTGAGCGGCTCGGCGGTGGGCGATGTGCCGGTCAGCGGGCCGGGGCTTGGGCCCGCGCGTTCGGGAGTGTGAGCTTCGAGAGGTTCACGCCGATGGCGTAGAGGTGGGCCCTGTCGCCGTCGCGGACGACGCGGATTTTGTTGACGGCGTTGCCGAAGTCGGCCCGCATCCAGGTTCGGCCGCCGTCGGTGGTGTGGAAGCCGCCGGGCATGGCGCCGACCCAGCCGGTGTTCTCGTCAACAAACGCGACGCCGAACTGGCGGACGGACTGGTCGGTCACCAGCGGGAGTTCGCTCCAGGTGGCGCCGCCGTCGGTGGTCTTGAGGACGTAGCGCTCGTCGGCGCTGGTGTCGGGGTTGTAGGACTGGAGGGTGACGTAGCCGACCTGGCGGGTGGGGAAGGCGATCTTCCAGGTGAGTTCGAAGGGGCGGGCGGAGCGGTAGGCCTCGCGCCAGGTTTCGCCGCCGTCATCAGTGGTGAGGATGAGCGCCGAGGAGTCGGCGACGTTGGCGCTGGTGGCGGAGGCGAGGATGCCGTGGCGGTCGTCGAAGAAGTGGACGTCGAAGGCGGCCTGGGCGGACTCGGGGAGTTTGATGCGCTTCCACGTTTGGCCGAGGTCATCAGAGGTGATCAGCACGGCGGGGCCGCCGACGCGGCCGGCGGCGACGATGCGGACGCGCTCGCCGAGGTTGCCCTTGTCAACTGATGGGATGCGGACGATCTCGATGGCGCACAAGCCGACGACGGGCTGGCCGTCGGCGACGGGGCGGGCGACGGGGGTGAGGGTCTTGCCGCCGTCGGTGGTGAGAAAGAGGGGCGTGGGGTCGGTGCCTTCGGGGTAGTAGCCGGCGCCGATGGAGCCGATGAGGCCGCGGTTCTGGTCAACAAAGCCGACGCAGCGGAAGAACGAACCGGGCTGGTCGATGAGCTTGGTCCAGGTGGCTCCGCCGTCGGTGGTGCGGTAGAGGCGGCCGGCGCCGTTGACGTACCAGCCGACGTTTGGGTTGATGAAGTGGATGTCGTCCTGCTTGCCCCGGTAGGGGTCGGTGGTCAGGCGGGTCCAGGCGATGGGGGAAGTGGGAAGGCCGGCGCGGGCGGGGGCGGGGGCGGCGGGTGCCGCAGCGGCGGGCTTGTTTTCTGCGGGCTGGTCTGCGGGCTGGTCTGCGGGCGGGTCGGCGGGCTTGCTTTCGGGCCGGGTCTTGGCTTCGACGCGCTCGATCCAGGCGAGGACGGCGGCGGGGAGGCTCTGGTCAAAGCGGCCCTGGCCCATTTCGCGGAAACTGTCGGCCTCGGACTCGTGCAGGGTGAAGCCGTGGTCACACTTGGGCAGGGTGAGGCTCTCGGCGATCACGCCGGGACGGGCGGAGACGATTCGGGCGATGAGGTCGTGATCGGCCTTGGTGGTGACCCAGTCGTACTGGCCATAGATGGCCAGGACGCTGGCGCTGACGGTCTGCCAGGCGGCGGATAGATTGCGGTCCTGAAGCTGGTGGTAGAAGCGAGCGTGCCGCCCGTAGATGCGCTGGTCGTCGATCTGGTCGTCGTCCTCGGGGCGGAGGTCGGGGTGGCGAGAGAAGACCTCGCCGGGGAGCTGCTTGTCAATCAGGACGGGGCCGAACAGGCGGCTGGTGCGCAGCACGGCGTCGGTGATGGCGGCTTCGTCGGCTCCGGCCAGGGCGAGCTGGCGGCGGACGTTCTCCATGGAGTATTCCAGCCAGGTCTTCATGCCGGTGCCGAAGACAACGATGCCGCGGACGGGGGAGTGGAGTGCGAGGTAGGGGGCCATGATGCCGCCCATGGAGTGGCCGAAGAGGTAGACGCGGTCGGGGTCAACGGTGGGAAGGGACTTGAGGAATGAGAGGGTGGTGGAATAGCCGGTCAGTTCGGTCGCGAAGTCGATGTCTTCGCAGGGCGGTCCGAGGGAGTCGCCCAGGCCGGACTTATCCACCCGCACGGTGACGTAGCCGGCTTTGGCCATGGCGTGCACGATCTGGGTGTCGGCGGCCTCGGGGACGGTGGGGCGATCAAGTGAGGCGCAGGGCATGCCCTGGATGAAGAAGAAGGCCGGGGCGCGTCCGCCGGAGGCCTTGATCGTCTGCGGCTCGGTGAGGATGACGCGCAGGCGGGTTCCGTCGGCGGTCTGCACCGAGGTGTAGGTGACGACCGAGCCCTCGACCTGTTCGCTGGCCAGGGCGGGCGGGACGGCGGTGAGTTCCTGCTCCTGACCGTCGCGGATGACGGTGAGCTTGACGGGCACGCCGGCGGGGCTGCGGCGGAGGCGCTGGAGGAGGACGTCTGAGTCTGTGGCACGCTGGCCGTCAACACCGATCAGGCGGTCGCCGGGACGCATGCCGGCCTTGGCGGCGGCACCGTCGGGGGCGACGATGCTGATGGCGAGGCCGCCCTCGGGCGAGGGCTGCCCGCCGATGCCGAAGCTGCCGCGGCGGGGCAGAGCGTCCTGCGCCAGGGCGGCGGAGGCGGTGGTGAGGAGGGCGGCGATGGCGACAAGGGCGGGAGAGCGGAACATGGTGACTCCTGCGGGTATCAACCGGTGTGCGAGGCGAGCACGAAGGACAGCAACAGCCGGGTGAGGGGCGTGCGAGAGGACTGGGTGTCGGGATGGGTCGAGGCGCACGGCGGCGCGTGGCCCCGGACAAAGCAGTGGGAGGCGGCGGTTCAGTCGCCCGCCGGCGGTGGCGTGTCGGACGCGGCGCGTTTGCGGCGCTTGGCGGGTGCGGCGGCGGGTTTGGGCCGGGTTGGACGGGCGGCGGGCTGGCGGGCGTCGTCGACGCCGCGCTTGCGGGTGACGGGGCAGGCGATGGCCAGGGTCATGTAGAGGCGGCCCTCGCGGGAGCGTTTGCCTTCGTCCATGATGGCCTTGAGGCGGTGGACCAGAGCGCGGACTTCGGCGAACCGCTCGGGGGTGAGCCAGCCGAGTTCGTAGTTGATCGAGACGTTGCGCTGGTCGGACTTGGCGAGCAGGGCGTTGACGGCGGCGCTGTCGCGGATGGCGCGGGCCATGGCGCGAAGGAAGGAGTCGGCAGTGCGGCGGATGGCCTTGTTTTCAGCGGCCAGGGCGTCGCCCTGGAAGTCGATGACAAAGTCGTGGGCGACGACGTCGAAGACCTGCTCGGCGTTGCGGCCGGCCTTGCGGAGGCCGACTTCGCGGACGAAACCGGCCTTGCGGAGGGCATCGATGTGGCGGTAGAGGGTGTCGGCGGGGCGGTTGAGAGTGTGGGCGATCTCGGCGATGGAGCATGGACCGAGAAGGCGGAGGGTCTCGGCGACCTCGACCCGGACGGGGGCCATGAGGACCATCCACTGGGCGGGCGTGCGGACGAGATGGACGGGGGTGCGGTCCATGTGGTGGAGATTCTACCCAACGGTTGTGGATTGAGCAAGAAAAACAATGCCATCTCTGGCCATGCTGATTGGGGGGCCGGTGTACTCCGCCCCGGGGCGGGGGCCAGCCGGGCGGAGGACCATCGACAGGTCACGCCGAAGCCGAAAGAAGCAGCCAGTTCCCCAGTTCATCGACCGCCCAGAGCTGATCACGATGCTCGACAACGCCCGCAATCGGCTGCCCGGAGGGTGTCTTGAACGGAACGGGGGGTGCTGGTCTGTCCAGCCGGCGAACCGACCCTTCGCTGGTTTGCTGCGCAGTCCAGAGTCGGCCGGGTTGACCCAGCCCGATGACGGCGTCCAGCCCGAGATGCACTGAGTCCGGCACGGTTGCTGAGTCGGTCGACCACGACCACAATCTGCCGTCGATCGGCTCGTACATGAGCAACTTGCCGTTGAGGGCGGCGAGACGCAAGCTCAGGGGCCACTTGATGGAATGCCAGATGTCGATACCGCCGACCACGACCGGCTCCAGTGAGGACCCTCGCAGCTCTTGGAGCGAGTCGGTCATCTTGTCCAGGTCCTGAACCATGACAAAGAGGCGGTCCTCAAGGGCAGCCATAGAGGCGATCGACACGCCGCTGCCCATCGCGAGCGGAGTTTCCTCGACCGTTTCGTGCTGCCAGTCCACCAGAACGAAGGTTGATCTTTCGGCGTTGTAGAGCAGGCATCGGTGGGAGTTCGGAATCACCGCCGCTGCCCAGATCAGCGAATCTATGCCATGCTCATCCGAGGGCACACTGCGAGTGTCAACGAAGCCGGAGACCCCCGGTACCCCGAAGCGAATCTCGGCACGTCGGATCCAGACAAGGTGATCGTCGGCTGGGATCACGATGTCTGGCTCGTTGGGCATGACCGATCAAATTGTACAGGAGCGGCGCAGGGGTGATCGGCAGAGTCGGAGCCTTCGGGAGGGCGCGGTGATCTGCCTGGTTGCAGTTGGAGAAATCAACCGGATGCCTGCTGCGTGCGCGCCCATGGTCGGCCGCCGGTGCGGTCTGAGCAACGCCGCCGGTCACGCCGTTGCAACGGTCACGAACGTCTGAATCGCCAGCGGGATGGCGTCGTCGTTGAAGTCGAACTCGGGCTGGTGCAGGGCGGGGTGGCGCTGCTGGCCGGGGCGGCGGAGGCCCAGGCAGAAGAACACGCTGGGGGCACGCTGGGCGTAGTAGGCGAAGTCCTCGCCGCCCATGGTGGGGTGCTGCACGTCGACCACGCGGTCGCGGCCGAGCACCGAGCGGGTGAGGGTGAGGAACTGCTCGGTGAGGGCGGGGTCGTTGCGGGTGACGGGGTAGCCGTCCTCGATGGTGATCTCGGCGCGGCAGTTGCAGGCGACGGCGACGGCCGAGACGATCTCGTGCAGGCGGGCGCGGGCCAAGGTGCGGATGTTGGCGTCAACGGTGCGGATGGTGCCGATGAACTCGGCGGTCTCGGGCAGCACATTGCCGGCGGTGCCGGCGAGGACGATGCAGGTGGAGACCACCACGCTGTCCATCGGGCCGACGTTGCGGGAGGCGATCTGCTGCAGGGCGACGATGCAGTGGGCCATGCACAGCACGCTGTCGGCACCCTGGTGCGGGTAGGCGGCGTGGGACTGCACGCCCCGGATGGTGACGCGGAACTCGTCGGTGGCGGCGAAGAGCGGCCCGGGGCGGGTGCCGATGACCCCCTGGGGCAACTCAGGCCAGCCGTGCAGGCCGTACATGCGCTCGATGCGGGGGCCGATGATCTGGCCTTCCATCAGGCCCTGCTTGCAGAGTTTGTCGGCCCCGCCGCCGCCCTCTTCGGCGGGCTGGAAGACCAGCGTGACGGGGCGGGGGCGGTGAGGCAGCGCGGAGAGTTGGGCCGCGGCGCCAAGGAGAATGGCGGTGTGGCCGTCGTGCCCGCAGGCGTGCATGCGGCCGGGGGTGCGGCTGGCCCAGGGGGCGCCGGTCTGTTCGGTGATGGGGAGGGCGTCGATGTCGGCCCGGAGGCCGATGGCGGGCTGGTTGGCGGGGCCCTGGGTGGCGGGGAGGTGGGCAACGACGCCGGTGCCGCCGGCCAGGCCGGCGACGAAGGGGATGTTCAGGCGGGTGAGTTCGCGCTGGATGAGGGCGGAGGTCTGGTGTTCCTGATAGCCGAGCTCGGGGATCTGGTGGAGCTCGCGTCGCAGCGCGGTGGCGTGGGCGACGACCTCAGGAGAAGCGGGGGAGGCGGGGGGCATGGTGGGCGATCGGGGCTGACCGGCGGGGGGCACACAAGACCGGGAACGCACGATGCGACGGGGCCGGGTCGGCCGGCGGCCAAGCCCCACTGCACGGCAGGATAGTGTGTCTGGCGGTGGGCGGGCGCGGACGGCCAGCGCAGCCGATGGACGGTTGGCGGCTGCGGGACGGGAGGTCGTGCTTTAGAGGTTGACGCGGCCCTGAAGGGTCTTGTGGACGCGGTCGATGACCTGCTCGAGGATGGACTTGCTGGGGAGGGTGAAGCGGAGGTAGACGCGTTGGCCGACGGGGAGGGAGCCGGAGGCGAGCAGTTCGGGCGGGAGGTCGATGAAGACGTTGAACTGGTCGGTCTTGGCCTGCATGCCCGAGGTGTCCTGGGCTTCAGGCTCAATCTCGCCGCCTCCGGCGAAGCCCAGGGCGGGGTGGGGGAGGGTGCGCTGGCCGCCGGGGATGGGGCGGAGGCCGTGCCCGGTGATGATGGTGGCCGGGTCGCTGACCAGGCGCATCTGCACGATGAGCTGGTCGGGCGGGAGTTGGAAGAGCCAGGCGGCGTCGGGCTGGCTGACGACGGCGGCGATGCGGGGCTTGGTGGGGTCCACCAGGAGGGTGGCGGGCTGGCCCTGGCGGACCAGGGCGCCCATGAGCAGGGAGGGATCGGGTCCGACGACTACGCCGTCGTGCGGGGCGGTGACGACCAGGCGTTGCTGGCGGCGGTCCAGGTCGGCCAGTTGCTGGTCGAAGGCGTCCATCTGACGCTGGGCGACAGCGGCTCCGCCGGCGTCGTCGCGGGCGAAGGACTCGGCACGCTGGAGGCGGGCCTGGGCGAGGCGGGCGGTGACGGCGCGGCGGGCGCCGTCGAGTTCGGGGCTGGAGAGGGTGACCAGGGGCTGGCCGGCGGTGACGGTGTCGCCGGGGCGGACGTGGACGGCCTGGACGAAGCCGTCGGTGCCGAAGAAGACGCCGGTGCGGTTCTGGGAATCGACGACGCCCCGGGCGCGTCGCCAGTCGGGCGCGGGGATGAGGCCGAGCAGGACGGCGGCCAGGGCGAGCATGCCCAGGGAGGTGGCGATGGCGCGGGTGCGGTGCTCGGCGAGCTGGGAGTTGGTGGCCAGCCAGTGGATGAACTTGCCCAGGGGCAGGAAGAACCACATGGCGAAGGTCCAGACGGCCAGCAGGACGCCGACGATGAACCACATGCCCAGGACGTAGAGGGTGATGACCAGGAAGATGAAGATGCGGTAGAAGAAGCCGAGGATGCCGTAGGTGATCAGGATGGCCTGCTCGCCGGGGAGGGAGGCGGGGGGGCGGACGTTCTTGAGGCGGTAGATGTGCTTCTGGAACAGGTGGAGCAGCATCTTGTTGGATCGCTGCATGAGGTTGGGGACCTCGATGAGGTCGGAGAGGATGAAGTAGCCGTCGAAGCGCATCAGCGGGTTGGCGTTGAAGAGCACGGTGGAGATGCCCGCGGTGAGCATGATGTAGTAGCAGACCTGCTTGGTGAGCGAGCCGTCGGCGGCCTGGAGCCAGATCAGGGCGGCGATGGCGGCGACGAAGAGTTCGAAGAGCATGCCGCCGGCGCCGACGGCCATGCGCTGCCACTTGCTGGGGAAGGCCCAGCAGGCGGAGGCGTCGACATACGGGGCTGGGAGGAGGACCAGGAGCATGGCGCCGAACTCGGGGACCTGGCCGCCGAAGCGTTTGCAGATCAGACCGTGGCCGAGTTCGTGCCAGCCTTTGAGCAGGACGAAGACGACGATGAGCCAGCCCCAGTTGCCGGGGGCGATGACCGAGTCGATGCCATCCAGGAAGCGGGAGAGGTCGGTGGAGAGGACCTGGATGAGGGCGTAGCTGACGAACAGGGCCCAGGCGAGCAGGCCCCAGCGGTTGAGGACGGGGCGGAAGAGGGGCTCGAGGAAGGTGAGGATGTGGTCGGGGTTGAAGAGCTTGAGGCGGAAGTACATCAGGCCGACGGCCTGCTGCTGGAGCCGCTTCTTGGTGCGTTCCTTGCCCCGGGTGAGGAGCTGGGCGGTCTCGGGGGCGGCCTCCATGGCCAGGAGGTTGGAGTTGTAGAGCTGGCTGAGCAGTTCCAGGACTTCGTTCTGGGTGGGGGCCTGGTCGCCGAATTTGGAGAGGGACTGCTGCCAGGCGGCCTCGACGGTGCGTGAGCCGTCAAGGGCGAGGACGAAGTCGTAAGCGACGGAGGAGAGGCGGTAGAACTGGTTGGAGGTGGGGTCGTGGGCGACGTGCCAGCGCTTGCCCCGGTAGAACTGGCGGGAGATCTGCACGTGGGGACGCAGCCGGGGTCGCATCTCGCGGATGCGGTGCCAGAATGGCGAGAAGGTGGGGCGTTCCATGCGTGGCGATCAGGCGGGCGGGAGCGGGGAGAGGAGGGCAGGGAGGGGCGGGGCGTGGTGGGCGGAGGGGGGGTTACCAGAGCCACAGGCGGACGGTGTCGACCACGCGGCGGAGGCCGATGGACAGCAGGCTGCGTTCGCCGGCGTCCAGACGGATCAGGCCCTCCATGCCGGGACGCATCCACGGGGCGGCCTCTTCAAGCCGCACCCGCACCTCGAAGATGTTCTTGCCGTCCTTGGGCTCGGCGAGCGGGACAACGGTGACGACCTTGACGGGGAAGCGGATGGCGGGCAGGGCCTTGGTGGCCAGTTGGCCGGGGGAGCCGGGGCTGATCAGGGCGATGTCGCGTTCGTCGACGCGGGCGACGGCGAGCATGTCGTCCAGGGTGGCGACCTGGAAGAGCTCGTCGCCGAGCTTGACCGACCCGCCGATGCGCTCGCGCAGGTCACCGGCGATGATGGTGCCGTCGATGGGGGAGGTGATGCGGGCGCGGGCGATGCGGGAGTTGAGCAGATCCAGCTGGGCGCGGGCCTCTTCGGCCTGGGCCTCGGCCTTGCGGGCCTCGGCGGTCTTCTGCTCGCGCATGGCCTGGGCGAGGGCCTTCTCGGCCTGCACCAATTTGGCCTGCACCTCGGCGGCCTGGAGTTGCAGTTCGGTGTCGTCGAGCGTCGCCAGCACCTGGCCGGCCTTGACGGTGACGCCGGCCTCGATGCCGGGGGCCCGCTCTTTGAGTACGGCGTCGAACGGGACGGAGATCACGCGGCGGTCGCGGGCGCGAAGCTCGGCGACGGCGCCGACGCGGTAGGTGGTCTGGTAGAAGGTGACAAACAGCATGGCCAGCACGACGGCCAGGCCGGCAAGCTTCCAGACGGTGTGCTTGGGGCCGACCAGCCAGCGGCCGGACTTGATGGTCGAGTCCCAGGCACGCAGGGGCAGCACGCGGTCGTCGGAGCGGCGGACGGCCAGCACCGGGGCGACCAGGTCCATGGTCTGCTGGAGCAGTTCGACGACGCGGTCGTCGATGGCGACGCCGGGGCCGCGCTTGGACGGGCCGCCGGGGGCGGGCTGGGCGGCGGGCGCAGCGTCGGGCTCAACGATGCGGCTCTCGACGGTGAGCACGCCGACGACCTTGTCGCCGTCGCGCAGGGGGATGGAGGTGATCCGCAGCTTGACGTCGCCGGCGGCGAGTTCCTTGTGGCTGTGGGTGATGGCCTGGGCGAGGAGCACATCGGCTCCGGCGGCCGGCGACGGGTGGAGCACGGCCTGCTCCTGATCCAGGCACTCGTCCATGGCGGCGGCGAGCCGCTGGACCATGATGGTGCGGCGGTCGAAGTGTTCGGTGTCGGAGATGGCCCGGACCTGCACCGAGGAGCCCTTGGCCCAGCCGAGGGCGACGCGGTCGGCCGGGAGGGCCTTGGCGATGTCGTTGACGAGCTGGATGGCGGCGCCCTTGAAGCCCTCGGCCTGGTTGATGGCGCCGATGAGGCGGGTGGCCAGATCCAGCGAGCGGGAGGCCGAGCTGAGCTGGCGGGCCTGGCGGCGCAGCGTGTGGGTGTGCACGTAGCCGGCGACCAGTTCGGCCATGGCCAGGCTGGAGGAGACGGCCTGGCGGGAGCGGCCCTCGACCAGCAGGCAGATGACGCCGGGCAACTGAGCGCCGGTGGCGGCGGTGGCCTCGGCCTGCTCGGGCTGCTGCTCGGCGGGCAGGGCGACGGCGAGCACGTAGCCGGCGGAGGCGGCCCCGGCGGGGTCGTAGAGCTCGCTCTTGTCAAGCGAGAAGGCGCGGGACTGGCCGCTCTCGAGCGCGGCGTAGGCGGCCTGCTGGCACTCTTTGGGGTGCTGGAGTTTGCCGGTCTCGGCGAGGTCGCCGGGGATGGCGTCGCTCTGCGGGGGCCAGACGGCCAGCGCGCGGGGCTCGAGCTCGCCGCTGGGGCCGGAGGCGGGGACGTAGAGCACGGCCTGGCGGGCGGCGGAGATCTGCCCGAGAATCCGCAGCATGCGGTCCACAAAGGCGCGGTCATCAGGGGCGCCGGAGGAGAGTTCGGCGACGACCCGCGACCAGCCCGGGGTTTTGAGGTTGGATACGTCGATCACCGCGAGGACTCCGGGTTGGCGGCGGTGCTGGCAGCGGGGGCGGCCGGCGGCGAGAAACGCACGCGGGCCCGGGTGCCGGCGGGCAGCAGGTTGGGGTTGGGCAGTTCCACGCGGACGCGGCGGGCACCGCTGGCATCGACCACCGGCGAGACGTACAGCACGCGGCCCTGCCCGGCGGCCTTGGACCGCACCGGCTCGGGCACGTCCAGCAGCACCCAGGCGGGGGAGCCGAGCTGGAGGTTGGCCGAGAGGGTCTCGGCGGTGGGCACGGGCACGTCGATCCACAGCGGGTCGATGCCGACCAGCCGCACCACCGGCTGCTGGATGTCCACCGAGGTGCCGGCGTCGCCGACGATCATTTCCACGATGCCGTCAAAGCGGGCCCGCAGGCGGTAGCGTTCGACCTGCTCTTCAAGCTGCTTGATGCGCTTGATCTCTTCCTGGGTCTGGGCCTGAGCGTTGACCAGCGCGGCGCGGGCGGAGACCACCGCCACGCGACGCTCTTCGTATTCAGACTGCCCGAAGGCGTCCTGCCGCATGGCCTTCTCGGCGGCGTCAAGTCGGATCTGGGCCAGTTCCAGCGCCGCCAGGGCGTTGTCGACCGGGCCGGTGTTGGCGGCCCGCACGCGTTGCACCTCGAGCGAGGCGACCGCCTCGCCCTCGCGGCCGCGGGCGAGGATCTGGCCTTCCTTGACCACCTGTCCGCCGACCACTTCGATCTTCTCGATCTCCATGGGGATGGTGAAGCCGATGACCGCGTCGCGGCTGGGACGGGTGACCCACTCGTGCCCGCCGAAGGCGGCCGAACGCGTGAGCCACTCGTCCATGGCATCGGCGCGGAGGGCGGCTTCGGAAACGCGGGTGGCGGTGGGGGCGGGCCCGGGCGCAGTGGGGGCCAGCGTGGGGCCCGGAGCGGCGGGAAGGTCGGGTGCGGTCGCCGGTTGGGCGAGGCCGGCGCTCAAGGCGAGGTACACGACGGCAGAGAAGGTGAGCATCACGTCCGAGATGGTAACAACCGCGCCGAAGGCGGTGTGCACGCGGCCCAGTGATTCCGCCGGATGGCCGGGAGCCGGGATGGTTTGTTTGGTTTTTGGATGGGTTTACCAGAGGGGCCGCACGCGGATGGTGGCTGGCATGGCCTTGAGCCCGGCGAGGATCTGCTTGCCGAACTGGGGATCGACGTCCAGCACGACGTAGCCGATGTCGCGGTTGGTCTGGAGGTACTCGGCGTTGATGTTGACACCGAGTTCGGCGATGAGGGTGTGCATCTCGCTGAGCACGCCGGGGACGTTGCGGTGCATGTGGAGCAGGCGGTGGCTGCGGCGTTTGCCGTCGCCGGCGGCGGTGGGATCGGCGTGGACCTGCTCGGGGAGGTCGACGATGGGCATGTTGACGGCTCCGGTGGTGGAGCCGTTGTTGATGAAGCGGATGAGTTTGGCGGCGACGTCCTCGCCGATGGCGGCTTGGGCCTCTTCGGTGCTGCCGCCGACGTGGGGGGTGAGGATGACGTTGGGGAGGCCCTGCAGCTCGGAGGAGAACTTCTCGCCCTTGCCGGCGGGCTCGTGCGGGAAGACGTCGGCGGCGGCGCCGGCGAGGTGGCCCGAGCGGATGGCCTCGGCGAGCGCGGGGACATCGACCACGCTGCCCCGGGCGTTGTTGATGAGGATGGAGCCTGGGCGCATTTGCTTGAGTTCGGCCTTGCCGATGAGGCCCTCGGTCATGGGGGTGGCGGGGATGTGCAGGGTGACCACGTCGCTGTGCTTGAGCAGTTCGGCCAGGGAGCGGACGGGCCGGGCGTTGCCCAGAGCGAGTTTGGAGATGATGTCAAAGAACAGCACGCGCATGCCCATGGCCTCGGCCAGGACGGAGACCTGCGAGCCGATGTGCCCGTAGCCGACGATGCCCAGAGTCCGCCCCCGGACCTCGTGGGCGCCGGCGGCGGATTTGTCCCACCCGCCGGCGTGCACGAGGTTGGACTGATCGACCATGCGGCGGGAGAGGGCGATGATCTCGGCGATGGTCAGTTCGGCGACCGAGCGGGTGTTGGAGAAGGGGGAGTTGAAGACGGCGACGCCCCGGCGGCAGGCTTCGGTGAGGTCGACCTGGTTGGTGCCGATGCAGAAGCAGCCGACGGCCAGCAGGCGGGGGCAGGCGGCCAGCACGTCGGCGGTGAGCTGGCTCTTGGAGCGGATGCCCAGCACGTGCATGCCCGAATCCGGAGTGTCCGCTGCGCCGGCCAGGGCCTTGCGCAGGGCGGGACCCTCGAGCGCCTTGTCCTGCGTGGTCACGGCGAAGCCCTCGCTGCGGAGCATCTCCGCGGCCGCCGGGTGGACGCCCTCCAGAAGGAGGACTTTGATCTTCTGCTTGGGGAACGAGGTTCTCATAGAGTGCCCAAAGTAAGGGGGTGGAGGGTAGATCGTCTCTCTCCCCTACCGTTGTTCATGACCAACGCCCAGCGCGCCGAACGCCTCCGGCTGCTCACCGATGTGACCAACATTCCCACCGCGTCCGGACGCGAGCAGGGGA
This sequence comes from Planctomycetaceae bacterium, assembly GCA_021294835.1. Lineage (GTDB taxonomy): Bacteria > Planctomycetota > Phycisphaerae > Phycisphaerales > UBA1924 > CAILKP01. Next base: position 15,142 of record JAJTDF010000033.1, on the reverse strand, counting down.
TGGTGAATTTCATCGAAAACTGGGTGTCGGATCGGCAGGAGCTGGTGCTCACGCGCGATCAGGTGGGGAATCTGGTGGTGTCGTTCTCGGTCCCGCCGACGGCCCCGCCGCAGCGTTCGCGCCGTTCGGGCGACGTTTCGAGCGTGCATGCCGGGCTGCCGCTGTACGTGACGGCTCACATGGATCACCCGGCGTTCGTGGTCGAACGGATTGTGGCGCCGGGCGTGGTGGAACTCTCGTTCCGGGGCGGGGTGATGGAGCCGTTCTTCAAAGACGCGCCGATCATCATCCACACCCGCGTGGGCGAGCGGCTGAAGGCGACGGTGAAGGAGAAGTTGCCCAGCGGCAGCGGCGCGGGGGACCACTATCTGGCGGAGATGGACCCGCGGGCCTCGGCCGAGGTTTCGTACCTGGACATCGGTACGTGGGATCTGCCGGCCTCGCACATCGACCAGCAGGGGCTGCTGCACGCGCCGGGGTGCGATGACCAGTCGGCCGTGGCGGCGGCGCTGGCGATGATGGGGGAGATTGTCCAGCGGCGTCGTGAAGGGCAAAGCGTGGGGGACGTGCGGCTGCTGTTCACGAGGGCCGAGGAGATCGGGTTTCTGGGGGCGATCGCGGCGTGCCGGCTGGGGACGATCCAGCGCGGAGCGCGGGTGATTGCGCTGGAGAACAGCCGCTCGTTCGAGGATTCGCCGATCGGCGGGGGACCGATCGTGCGCGTGGGGGACCGCATCAGCGTGTTCACGCCGTGGCTGACGGCGGCGTGCGGCGAGCGTGCTGAGGCGCTGTTCGGCGGGCCGGCGCAGCCCCGGGCGACGGAGACGAACGCCGGCGTGATTCGCCGGCCCTGGCAGCGGAAGCTGATGGCCGGCGGCGCATGCGAGGCGTCGGTGTTCTGTCATTATGGTTACGAGGCGACGTGCCTGTGCCTGCCGCTGGGCAACTACCACAACATGCCGCATCTGGCGGCCATGCAGGCGGGCACGTACGACGCGTCGGTCCTCGGCCCGCCCCGCTGCGCCCCGGAGTTCATTCATACCGGCGATTACCTCGGGCTGGTGGACCTTCTGGTGGATCTGGCCTCGGCCCCGCCGGAGCAGCAGGACAGCAGCTTCTCCCGACGGCTGGACAAGCTGCTTGCCGAGAAGGGCTATGTGCTGGGCATGTCGCTGCCGGAGACGTTCGCGGTTCGCAGTTGAGCGGACGCCGCAGAGGGCGTTCAGCCGTTGACCAGGCGGAGACGCGGACCGTCGCTTTCGGGCGGGCCGTTGCCGGGGCGGGGCGTCGGCGTGCCGGGCAGCGCAGTGGCGTCGCCAAGGTTCACGCCGGGGGGTGACGCACCGGGGTGGGCGGGGCTGACGCCGGGTCCGTGCGGGCCATGGCCGACGGTGCAGCCGGGTTCGATGCCGCAGCGCATCGCGTAGGCCAGCAGGTCATGCCAGGTGACGATGCCCAGCGGGCGGTGCCTGTCATCCAGCACGGGGAGGCAGCTGATGCCGTGCCGCAGCAGCAGGGCCATGCAGTCGCGGATGGGGGTGTCGACGCGCACGGCGACCACGGCGCGGGTCATGATCTGGTGGACCTTGCGTTGCAGGCTCCAGGCGTCCTGGGTGCGTTCGGACTTGGTGCCCACGAACGGCGAGAGGTTGCGCAGCAGATCGCGATCGCTGATGACGCCGACGCAGCGGCCCTGATCGATGACCAGCAGGTGGTGGAAGCGGTGCGAGTTGAAAATGGCACGGACGGTCTCCAGCGAGTCGTCCATACCCACCGTCACCGCGTCGGGCGTCATGATGTCCAGCACGTTCATCGCGGTCGCTCCATCTGCCCGGCGGTTCGGCGGCCCGGGCCGCTGCGGACGGTCGGCGAACGATCCAGTCCGGGCGGTCCGGGGCCGCTCCGATCGGGCGTTCGCCCCTCTCTACCATCGACCTTCGCACAATTCCTCCCCAGCGACAGACCATGTCCAAGTCAACTTCCGGTCCGCAATCCGACTCGTCCGCAGCCCCCGCACCGGCGCCATCGTCACAGACCGCCCAGCCGTCACAGCCGGCCCCGGTTGGTGACGGCGAGCGGCCGCTGTTTGCGCCCTGGCGGCTGGAATACCTCGAGAGCACGGTGGAGGCCGACAAGGCTCAGGCGGCCCAACCTGTCCCGCCGTCTGCCTGCGCGTCTGCCCATCCGGTGTCCGATCCGCCGTCATTCCTGCTGGACTACTGGCAGAGCCCGCAGGACGACGTTCGCAACCACGTGGTGGTGCGGACCGGTCTGGGCATGATTCTGCTCAACGCGTATCCGTATTCCAACGGGCATCTGCTGGTGGCGCTGGGCGAGCCTCGCCCCCGGTTGCTGGACTACTCGGCCGCCCAGCGGGCGGCGCTGTGGCAGCTGACCGACGCGGCGTGCGACCTGCTGGAGACGACGCTGAACCCGCAGGGGGTGAACATCGGGGTGAATCAGGGGCGTGCGGCGGGCGCGGGGGTGCCCTCGCACCTGCACGTGCACGTGGTGCCCAGGTGGGGCGGGGATGTGAATTTCATGACCACGGTGGGGCGTGTGCGGGTGATTCCCGCCTCGCTGGAAGCGATGGCCGGACGGATGCGTGCGGCCTGGCCGGGCATCGCCTCACGCTGGCAGTTTGCTTCCGCCTGATGCGGAGCCGCCGGCCTCGCCGCCGACGACGCGAACGCCGACGCGGTAGCGGCCATCTTCAGCGGTGCAGCGCACCACCACGGCGGACTGCACGGGCACCGGAACGCCGACCGGGCACAGGGCCAGCTGCGTGCCGACGGGCAGCGGGGTGTCGCACAGACCGCCCAGGCCGTGGACGGAGCGGTCGGTGACGGCGATGCCCATCATGCCCCGGCGGCCGTCGTCGGTGGCGAAGGCGACGCGGATGGTGTGCTCGACGGCGCGACGCGCAAAGCGGCGGCGGTCGAACTTCATCGGATCGCGAACCGAGGCCAGACTGCGCATCGGCGGCTGGGCTTCGATCTCGCTGGCGGGAGGCTGGGCAAGGCGAAGTCGGCTCACGGGTCGCTCCATCGGTCTGCGTTGGCCGGGCGAAAGTCGCGCCGTGGGGGCGCTGGTCCGGCGGGTGCGTCGGGCTGTCCGTGCCCTACGCGGCGTGTTCACTCGGCTTGCGGATCGGCCATGGGTGCATCGTGCCTGTGCTTTGGGCGGGCTACCCCATGGGCTGGTCACGCTTTGGGCGGCATGCGCGGGATGCGCCGCCGGCCTGAGCGCAGGGCTTGCGCCATGCTGGGTCGGAAGATGTGTGGGTTTGGGGTGTTGCCCCTTGTGAGCGGTGAGGAGCGTTCAGGCCTGCCGCAGGCGTTCAAGCCCGCGCTGGTGGAGGCTCCACAGGCTCTGGAAGCTGGCCATGATCGAGCGGTCGGCCATGTGCTCGGCGGCGGCGGCGGCCATGGCGGCGCGTCGGGGCTCGTCGGCCAGCAGCGCCGCGGCGGCGGCGGCCCAGTGCCGGGCGTCGGCGTCGCTGCCGGCCGGCAGGGCCAGGCCGGTGGGGCGCGGGTGGCGCTGGTCGCGGATCACCCCGGCGGGGCCGCCCTCGGTGCTGACCATCGCCGGCAGCCCGCTGGCCTGGGCCTCGAGCACCACCTGGCCGAGGGTGTCGGTGCGGGAGGGGAACAGCAGCACGTCGGCGGAGGCGTAGAGGGCGGCCAGTTCTGCGCCGAAGCGCGGGCCGAGGAAACTTACGCCGTCCTCGCCGAGGGCGGCACGCAGTTCGCCCGCCGCCGGACCGTCGCCGACGATGACCAGTCGGGCTCCGTCGCCGGCGGTGCGGAGGTGACGCCAGATCGGCGCCAGCAGCCGGGTGTTCTTCTCGCGGCTCACGCGGCCCACATACAGCAGCCGCTTCTCGTGGGCGGGGGCGTGGGGAAGCAGGCGCTTCCAGATGGAAGGGTCGGCGAAGGCGGGCGAGAAGCGGGAGTGGTCCACTCCGGCGGCGATGAGGCCCAGGCGGCTGCAGGCGGAGGGGGCGCAGGCGTCATCATCGGACGGCTGCCGGGCGGGGGCCGGCGGCGGGGAGTGGGGCGGGGCGAGTACGCCGGAGGCCAGCAGCGAGCGGGCGGTGGCGGCCGAACGCACCAGCAGACGGTCAAACGGGGCGTAGAAGCGGCGGGCGAGCACGATGGCCAGGCCGGCCAGCCCCTCATCGCCGAGGATGTCTCGCGCGTAGGCGGGAAAGTCTGTGTGATAGGTTCCGGCCAGCAGCACCGAGGCGGGGCCTTGGCGGCGTTTGCGTCGCAGCGCCAGCCGCCGCCCCAGCAGCCCCACCGGGCCAGGCGTGGAGACGTGCACCGCATCGGGAGCGAAGTCGTTCAAGGCGTGCTCGGCGGCGACGGCATCAGGCCAGACGAGATCGAGCTCGGGATAGGCCGGCATGGCCATGGCCCAGCGGCGGGGCAGATTGACCACATCACCCACGGCGGGCAACGGGCGGCGGGAGGCGGTGAAGATGCGCAGCGTGCAGCCGGCGCGGGTGGCGCAGCGGGCCATGTCCTGCAGGAATCGCGACACCCCGTTGACGTCGGCCAGTGTGTCGGTGAAGAGTGCAAGACGCATCGGTGCCCTCGGTTCCCGCTCGGCGGGGCTCGCGGCGCTCACCGGACGGGGCCGGATCGTTGCCCGCCCGGACCCGCCTGAGCGTCGCCGCAGCCGGATTGCCGGTGAATTGGGAACCGAGCGGCCCTCCGGCGCCTCCAAGCAGGCGGTGGGCCGCCGCGTGCCGAGCGACTCGACGGGCGAGCCCTAACAATGGAGGGCCGGTGAAGTACCGCCGGGCCCGATTGCGATCCGGGCGGGTGCGTCGTTCGTCGACAAGCCCGGGCCGGATGGTTCCCAAAGCCCAAACAGGAGCACGCCATGCCCCGTCTGAACACCGTCGATCCCGCCCACGCGTCCGGCAAGGTCAAGGAGATCTTCGAAGGTCCGCTGAAGGGCAAGCACTTCAACATCTTCAAGGCGCTGGCCAACTCCCCGGCGGCCCTTGAGGTGTATCTGGGGATGGCCGGCGCGCTCAACGAGGCCGGACTGTCGGCCAAGGAGCGCGAGGTCATTCAACTTGCCATCGGCGAGGCCAACGGCTGCGGCTACTGCGTCGCGGCGCACACCGCCATCGGCAAGATGAGCGGGATGACCGAGGGGCAGACCATCGAGGCCCGCCGGGGCACGCTGGCCGACGCCAAGCTCAACGCCGTGGCCCACTTCGCCCTGGCGCTGCACGAGAAGCGGGGGTATGTCTCCGCCGCCGACATCGCGGCCTTCAAGGCCGCCGGCTACTCCGACGGGCATGTGGCCGAGGCCGTCGCCACCTATGCGCTGGCGGTGTTCACCAACTACTTCAACCATGTCAACGAGACGGTCTCGGACTTCCCGCCGGCGCCGGCGATCTGATCGGCCCGGGGGGCCGGGCGAAGGCTCGGCAGCGGGGGTGCGGGGGCGGCAGGGGGCGGCGGGGGGGGGCGGGTGCAAAACAAACAGCCCCGCGCCGGGGAGGCATATCCGGCGCGGGGCATTCGCAGGGGCTTAGCGGCTGTCATCCGGGTCGGCCGGTCGCTTGGAGCGGCTGGGCCCGGACGTGGCCGTCCGATGGGAACAAGGTGCAATAGACGGTCGCCGGCGGCCAGCGAGCAGCTCGCAGGTGGAGTGCTGCAGCGGTGGGATGTACCGCCGGGCACGGCGCGGCAATCTGGGCAAGGGGTCCGTCGGCTGCGCCTGGGTGGCGGTTGACCGATAAACTCGCCGTGCGCGCGGCGGAACCCTGGTTCCGGCCGCTGCCACCCCCCAATGCGCTCCGCCAGGTCCGGTTCCTGGAAAGTCGCACCTGCAGGGGGCGAGAACGGAGCAGCCATGGCCAGCGCTCACCCCACGGCCCCCAACTCCGGCGCCGCCTCAGCGGCCAACGCAGGCGGCTCGACCGTACGGCTGCACCGGGCCGTGTTCGCCGGGTCGTTCGATCCGGTGACATTCGGCCATCTGGACGTGATCGCCCGGGGGCGTCGGTTGTTCGACGAACTGGTGGTCGGGGTAGGCCGCAACCCCAGCAAGGAGTCGCTGTTCTCCGCGCGTGAGCGGGTGGACATGCTCCGCACGCTGGTGGCCGAGTTGGAAGCGGCGGCGCCCGGTGCGCCGGTGCGGGTGGAACCGTTCAGCGGGCTGACGGTCGACTTTGCCCGAAAGGTCGGTGCCAGCGTGCTGCTGCGGGGCATCCGCAACCTGTCGGATTTGCAGAACGAGGTGCAGCAGGCGGTCACCAACCGCGAGGTGGCCGATCTGGAGACGGCGTTCGTCGTCGCCGGCCAGAGCTTCGCGTACACCAGCAGTTCGCTGATCAAGCAGCTCACGGCCATGGGGAAGGACACCGGCCCGCTGCACAAGATGGTGCCGCCGCTGGTGGTCAGCAAGCTGGAGGCCAAGAAGCATGCCAGGCACCCGGTGCTGCTGCGGCTGCTGGCCGACAAGGACGCGGGCGGCGAGTAACCGTCCGTCGTCACCCGACGCTTCAGTCCGTCCACGTCCCCCACAGTCTTCCCCCATGCGTCTTCACATCATCCGCCACGGCAAGGCCGAACAGACTTCCCCTGACGGCACCGATTTCGCCCGTCCGCTCCGCCCTCGCGGAGTGCGGCAGGCGATATGGCTCGGGCAGGTGCTGGCGGACGGCGTCGCCGATGGGCTCAAGGCCGGCCCGCCGCCGACGGTGATCCTCGCCAGTCCGGTGCTGCGGGCGCTGAACACGGCGGGCATCATCGCACGCACGCTGGATCTCCCGGTGGTGATCCGTCCGGAACTGTCCACCAGTTGCGACCACCGCGACGTGCTCGGGCTGCTGACCCGCCCGCCCGCCGACATGTCCGGCACAGCCTTGAGCGCTCTGCGCGACGGTTCGGTCGCCATCGTCGGCCACAACCCCACGTTTGAGGATCTGATTGACCAGCTGCGGCAGCCTGCGCATGGGCATGGGCACAGCGGCGGAGCTGGCCCGGGCCGGATCACCCTGCAGACGGGGATGTGCGTGGTGCTGGATTTCGCCGATGCCCGAGATGGCGCGTCGGCAGTACACCGGCATGCCGGTGGGCTGGCCGGCGTGGTGCGCTTGGAGGAGCACCACGACGGCGACTGATGGGGCTGAGGTCGGCGAGTGTCGCCGGCTGCGGGTGAAGCGGCCCGCTTCGTCCCCTTTTAAGGCGATAACAAAATCCGACTTTTCGCGAAAAATCCCCTTTTGAAGTGGTTGCATGGGGGTGCGTATTCCGGCAGATTGGGGTGTGCATCCGGGCAAGTGCGGCCGTTCGAGTCGCTCCCGAATGGCTTGCAGCAGCGGGGTATCCATGAGTTCCACCAGAGCGGCCGGTCAGGGGGTGGTGAAGGTGTGCATGCACTGCGGTCGGGACTGCAGCGGTGTTCCGCGGGTGAAAGACGCCCAGGGGCGGTATGCGTGCCGCGCGTGCATGGAGGCGCAGGCGGGCGGGCAGGCGGGGGCGGCTTCGGCGGCAGGGGGCAGCGGGGAGGAGAACCCGCTGGGCGATCTGGCGGCGCTGGCGGCGGCGGAGCGTCGGGCCGTGGGCGCGGTGTCGGCGATGACCGGCGTGTGCGGCACCTGCCATGCGCCGATGGACGACTCGGCGGCGGTGTGCATCAACTGCGGGGCCGACCGGCGCACCGGCAAGGCCCGCAAGGTGAAGGTGAGCAAGGCACCAAGCCTGAATGCCGGCGAGGCGGCCGCGGCGGCGGACGAAGCGCTGATCAAGACCAACCCGCTGGCGTGGGCGGGCGGCGCGCTCGCGGGCGCGGGGCTCGGCGTTGCGGGGTGGGTGGGGCTGACGCACGCGGGCGTGTGGGTGCCGCTGCTGGTGGTGCTGGCGGGGCTGGGGGCCGGCATCGGGGCGCACCTGGTCGCGCGTGATCGCAGCACGGCGTTCAGCGGGGGCGTGGCGGCGCTGATGGCGGCGATCGCGATGATCGTCGGCTGGTCGCTGAACGTGTCAGCGGTGACCGAGCGGGCGATCACCCAGGTGATCGCCGACGTGCATGAGGACATGGACCATCAGTGGGTGATGATGATGCACGCCGACGCGGTGTACGAGGAGTGGGAGAAGGCCGGCAAGAAGATGACCTGGCCCCAGGGCAGCAGCATCGATACCGCCTTTGTGGAGGCGGACTATCCGGCCGGCGTGTGGAAGGAGGCCACCAAGCGGTGGACGGACCGCGGGCCGGGCGGCCAGACGGCGTGGCTGACCGCCGAGAAGGACCGCGTGGCGCAGGAGATCCGCAGCCAGAAGGGGGACCTGGAGGAGGTCGCCCAGCGTGTGATGGTGGTGCGTGAGGCCCGCGACGGTGAGTCGCCCCGGCGGTCGGCCCGGCGCTCGCCCCTGGTGGCGCTGGTGATCTGGGGGAGCATCGGGCTGCTGGCGTCGTTCGCCATCGGCAGCGGTGCGGGGTTGAACGGGTTGTTTGATTGAGTTGGGGCGGGCCGGCGCGGTGGTGTCTCTTCGGGTGGGCTGTTTGGATGGAGCGTCGGTTGGGCACCCGCGCAGGTGGGTGGAGGTTCGTCAGCCCATCGCCCCCGACCGGGCCTCGCGGCTGCCGGTGGGCGATGCGTGCCGAACCGAGCGGCGGCCGATCGGTGACGCAACGATTGAGCCTGCAACAGGGAGTTTGCGATGAGCGGTGATGGGAAGAAGGTCGGCACCAGGGCGTCGGGACGGGCAAAGGGCGGCGGGACCGAGAGCAGCCCTCGACCGCTGAATGCGAGGCCGTTGGTGTGGTTTGGCGGGGCGGCGGTGGGCGCGGCCATCGGGCTGGGGATCTGGGTCGCAGTCACCCGCGCGGGCACGTGGCTGCCGCTTCTGGTGGTGCTGATCGGGCTGGGGGCGGGTGCGGGAGCGTGGCTGGCCGCACGGGAGCGCAGTTCAGCGGCAAGCGGCGGCATCGCGGCGCTGCTGGCGGCGGCGGGCATGGCGGTCGGGTGGTCGCTGAACATGGCGACGATGAAGGAACGGTGGTTGCGCGAGGAAATCAGGGAGGCCCACCAGCAGGTCGGGACCCATCGCGCCTTGGCGGCGCATGCCCACATGGTGGCCAAGGAGTGGGAGGGCGCGGGGCGGCGGTTGGTGTGGCCGGGTGGCTCGGCGGCGAACGCAAAGGACGAGCAGGACTTTCCGCCTGGGGTGTGGCAAGCGGCCAACGCGCGGTGGGAGGCTCTCGGGCCCGGTGGTCAGAGCCAGTGGCTGCGCGGGGAGCGTGACCGGGTTGAGCAGCGCATCCGGGCGGATGCCGCCCGTGCCCACGATCGGGCAACCGAGGAGCTGGTGACTCGGGAGCGGCAGCCGGGCGAGGGCATGGTTCGAGCGGCCAGGCGGGCCCCGGTGTTCATGCTGGTGGTCTGGGGGTCGGTTGGCCTGCTGGCGTCGTTCGCGATCGGCAGCGGTGGTGGCGTCAAGGCGCTGACGGAGTGAGGGCGGCGCAGTGAGACGGCCGATTGGGCTCAGCGGTCGGTCATCGGTGTGACCGGGGCCGGGGCGTCGGACGGCGTTGCTGACGGGGCGGGTGCGTCGGTCCGCTCTGCGGATCGGCCCCCTCGACGGTTCTCGCGCAGGTACTTCGTCAGCGCCTCACGCTGCTCGGGTCGCAGGACGGTGAAGACCTCGCGCATGGCTTTGTCGCGGTTGGCCCGGGCCTTCTCGGGGTTGCCCAGCGAGCCCTCGTTGTTGGTGCGGATGATGCGGCGGATCTCCGCCTCCTGCTCGGGGTCGGCACCCACCGCCGCCACCAGCGCATCGGTCTGCTCGCGGCGCATCTCCACCTCGGTGTTCAGCGTGCGGGCGATCTCGCGGAGCACCATCTCGGTTTCGTAGCGTTGTTCGGCCATGCGACCGCCGACTGCGCCCGCCGGTCGCGGCCGCCGGCCTTCTTGGGGCGGTTCGGCCATCAACGCTTCGCGGTACTGGTCGACCATCCTGTCAAACTGCGATCGCAGCTCGGCGGACAGCAGGCCGCCCAGCGACTGACGCAGCGGCGGGTCAAAGAGATCCGTGGCCGCGTCGCGAAGAGTGCGGATGTTCTCAAGCGTCTTGCGTCCGGCCTCGCCGTCCCGCCCCAGGCCCGCCTGCCGGGCGCCTTGCAGTTCCAGGAACAGGGCGTAGTTCTCCTGCAGCACCTGCGACAGCCGAGCCGAGCGTGCCACCAGGGCTTTGTCGATCGCCGCCCGGGTCGGTTCGTCGAGTTTGAGTTTGCGGATGGCGGCTGTTTCCGGTCGCTCCTCCAGACGCACCAGCCGGCCGGCCGCGTCGCGTTCGATCAGCGTGGGAATCGGCGTGTTCTCGACCACGCGCGGGCCGCCCAGAGCGCCGCCGCCGGGCCGGCCGGACTGACCGGGCTGGCCCGATTCGGCCGGAGCGGGCTGGGCCTCGGTCGGCTTCTCGATCGGCTTCTCGTTTGGCTTCTCGTTTGGCTTCTCGGTCGGCTTCTCGGTCGGCTTCTCGGTCGGCTGCTCAGGCTGGGGCGGCGTGGTCGTCCGGCCCAGGGTCAGGGCGGAGGCGGAGCCCATCAGGGCCAGCAGCAGACAGGCGGTCACGGCGCGCGTGGTGTGCGTCATGCCCGTACAACGGGCGTGGAGGGGGCGGATTGCAGGCATGCCCGGGCTGGTTACTGAGCCGGGCCGGAGGGCTTGACCGCCGGGGCGGCAGAGGGCGGTTCAGCCTGCGGCTGGGCGGCCGGTTCGGCCTTCGGTTGGGCCGGGCCGATGGGTTCGGACACATCCTCGCCGCCGATGACCACCAGGCTGTTGAGGCTGGGCTGCAGGCTGCCGCCGGCCCGCTCGACGGTGATGGCGAAAGTTGCGGCATGGCCGATCCTCAGCGGCGTGGTGATGGGCACCAGCGTCGCCTGATCGGCGTTCTTGACATCGAACACGCCGAGCGGAATGGCGGTGTCACCGCCCCGCAGGGTGTCGAAGACCCACAACTGGTACTGGTCGCCGGGCTGCTCGATCGGAGCCAGACCGGAAATGCGGACGAAGCCCTGCTGGTGCTCGCCGCTCCAGATCACCTGGGCGGCGGGCGTCGGCGGGCCGATCAGGTCGGCGGCCTTGGTGGAAGCGTCGCCATCGGAGAGCAGCGACACCACCACGGTGGAGGCGTCGCCCAGCAGCGAACGCACCTGGTCCTCGATGGTCTTGGCGGCGTCCTTGATGGTCTGGGTGCCGCTGGCGACCTGCTGGCCGGGCAGCGGCTCGGCGCCGTCGCGACGCAGCGTGACCAGCACGGCCAGGCCAAGACAGGCAGCTGCGGCCAGCCATCCGCCGTACTGGCGCACCACCGAGCCGGCGGTGCGCTGCTCGGCCAGACGCGGGGTGATCCGCGCCAGCGGCTCGGCGATATCCATCGGCAGCGCGTCGTACTCCACCGCGTCGGCCTCGCCGGCGGCCCGGCGGGCCAGCCATTGATCGCCGGCGGCGAGGATGCGCTGCTGCAACTCGGCAGGGAGGGCGGCCTTGGGGGCCGGCGGGTTCAGCGCCACGTCGGCGGCAGCGGCGGCCAGTTCGTACGACTCGTCAAAGGCGGTGTTGGTCCGCTGCAGCAGCAGCTTGAGGTCCGCCTCGCTGGCGGCGTCCAGCCCGCTGGTGGCCCGCTCGATGAGCAACTGCTCGATGCGCAGACGATCCGGCACCGGGTGGCCCTGCATGCCCGATTTGCCGCCCGCGGCCGATGCGGCGTGGAAGCGGAGGTTCGGGTTGTCAGGGGTCGGGCGGGACATGGCTGGCTCTGGAAGGCTGGCGGCCGATTCAGTTCAGTGACACATACGCGGAGGGTTCACTTTGCTGCAAGCGGTCGAACGGGGTGAACGGAAAACGCAAAGGGGCGGACGGGGCCGGAGCGTGCGGTCAGGCGGAGGTTGCCTGCGCCACTAGCTCTCCTCATTGTGCATCATCGACGCTGCTCGGCCCATGGATTCACGAAGCGCAATAAGTCCTCGACGAACGTGCGTCTTGACCGTTCCGAGGGGGATTCCGGTGACCTTGGCGATCTGATCATGGGACAATCCCTGCATAATCGCCAAACGCAGCACCAGCTGCTGCTCGGGCCGCAGTTCGGCCATGGCTTCCAAAGCACGGGCGGCCAATTCGTTGTCGGCGAAGCGTCTCTGGTTATCGGAAGCAGGCGCCATGGATTGGCCCACGTCCGCGTCCTCGGTGGAGGCCAGCCGCCGGCTGCTCCGTCGCCGCCGGTCGATCAGGCGGCGGCGAGCGATCATGGCGACGAAGGTTTCCTCGCTGCCCACCGTGGGATCAAAGCGGACCGCCGACTTCCACAGGGCCAGGAAGATGTCCTGCGTCGCGTCGTCGATCTCGCCGGGCTCGTAGCAGAAGCGCCTTGCCAGCGCGTAGACCAGGCCGCCGTAGCGGTCCAGCAGATCGCGGACCGCTTGCGCGTCCCCGCGGGCAACACGTTGGAGGATGAACTCGGCCAAGGCTTCTCGTCGCAGGCGAAACTCAGACTCGGCGGAGCGTATGGGGCAAAAAGAAGCGGACGGCCGCTGGGCCGTCCGCTCTTTGGGAATCATCGATCAGGCGTATCAGGCGCCCTTCTTCTCTTCCTTCTTCGGCTCAGCCTTGGCCGGGGGGAGGATGACCGCGTCGATCACGTGGATGACGCCGTTGGTGGTCTTGATGTCGGTCGCGGTGACGTTGGCCAGGTTGTCCTTGGAGCCGATGGAGACCTTGCCGTCCTTGACCTCGATCAGGAACGACGAGCCCTGCAGGGTCTTGCTGGACTCCTTGCCGCCGAGCTTGACCACGTCAGCGGCCAGCACGGAAGCCGGGATCACGTGGAACTTGAGGATCTCAGCGAGCTTCTCCTTGTTCTCCGGCTTGAGCAGCGACTCGAGCGTGCCCTTGGGGAGCTTCTCGAAGGCGGCGTTGGTCGGGGCGAACACGGTGAAGGGGCCCTTGCCCTTCAGGGCGTCGACCAGACCGGCGGCCTTGATCGCCGTCACCAGCGTGGAGAAGTCCTTGTTGGCCGCGGCGGTGTCGACGATGTCGAGGGTCACGGCCGGAGCAGCGGCCGGCTTGGCCGGAGCAGCGGGGGCGGTGTTCTTGGCGGGCTCGGCAGCGATGGCCAGACCAGCGAAGGCGAGAACAGCGACGGGCAGAGCAAACTTCATATGCGACTCCAATTCAAAAGGGGTCCGAAGACCCGGGTGAAAAACCAATCCGCGGGGGGTCCGCCCATGCGTGAGCACCCGCAGGCCGATCGACTTCGCCGCGGCTGGCGGATCAGATTCAGAGCTTGGTCAAAAAAGACTCGAGTCGCACGATTTGGACGTTTTTCGCCCGCATGCGGATCGGTGCCGGTGGAGTATTCGGTTTTTATACGAATACGATGATCAGGCTTTGGCCGGTGCGTCCAACGGCCGCATGAGCGGGAAGAGCACCACGTCGCGGATGGTCCGCTGGTCGGTGAGCAGCATGATCAGGCGGTCAATACCCAGGCCCATGCCGCCGGCGGGGGGCATGCCCACCTTGAGCGCCTGGATGAAGTCGGCGTCGAAGGTGCGGTAGGTCGCCTCTTCGGCGGTCTTGTCGGCGTCGGCGGTGGTGAGCTGCTCGCGGAAGCGGGCGGCCTGTACGTCCGGGTCGTTCAGTTCGGTGTAGTGGGGGGCGATCTCCATGCCGCCGATGAACAAGTCGGCCCGGTCGGCCAGGGTCGGGTCGTCGGTCTTGGGCCGCACCAGGGGGGAGATGGCGGCGGGGTAATCGGTGATGAACGTGGGCACCGCCGGGTCCAGCAGCTTCTCGCCGAACTCCTCGAACAGTTCGTTGATCAGCAGGGCGATGTCCACCGGGGTGCCGCTCGGGGCCTTGGTCTTGATGTGCCGCCGCTCGCACTCGGCACGCACCTTGTCATGCTCGGTCATGTCGAAGCCCAGGCCCTGGCGGAACAGCTCGCCATAGGTGATGCGTCGGAAGGGCTGCGCGTAGTCGATCTTCAGATCGCCGAACGGCAGCACCAGATCGCTCTGCTCGCGGGCGTCGGCGACCATGTGGGCGGCGTCGCGGATGAGGTCCTCGGTGAGCGTCATGACCGTGCGGCAGTCGCCAAAGGCGACGTAGGCCTCGAGCATGGTGAACTCGGGGTTGTGCTGCTTATCGAGGCCCTCGTTGCGGAAGTTGCGGTTGACCTCGAAGACCTTGCTCAGCCCGCCCACCAGCAGCCGCTTGAGGTACAGCTCGGGGGCGATCCGCAGGTACAGCGGCATGCCCAGCGCGTTCATGTGGGTGATGAACGGGCGTGCCGCGGCCCCGCCGGCCAGGCTCTGCAGCATGGGGGTCTCGACTTCCAGGTAGCCCGCGGCGGCCAGGAAGGCGCGGATGCGCGACACCAGGCGGCTGCGCATCTGGAAGACGGCGGTGGTCTCGGGCGTGGCCCACATGTCCACATACCGCTGGCGGTAACGCAGTTCCACATCCGACAGGCCGGCGTGCTTCTCAGGCGGGGGCACCAGGCACTTGGCCCCGGGCTCCACACCAAGCTCGCCCCCGGCCCACACGGTGATCTCGCCGGTCTTGGTCTTCATCAGCCGGCCGCGGATGATCAGGATGTCGCCAAGGTCGGTGCTCTTGGCCAGGGCGAAGGCGCGGGGGCCGACGTCCTTCTGCGAGACGGCGGCCTGCAGGTCGCCGCTGCTGTCGCGCAGGGTGAGCCAGATGAGCTTGCCGTTGTCGCGCAGCAGCATGACGCGGCCGGCGACGGCGACCTCGGGGCGGTGATCGGGGATGGCGGCTGCGCCGGCACCGGCGGCTCCTGCGGCCTTGGCGGCGTCCTTGGCGGCCTGGCTGGCGGCGTTGAACGCGGCATCGGCCTCGGCGGAATAGGCGGCGCGGGCCTCGGCCAGGGGCACCAGCCCGGCGGTGGCGACGCCGTACGGGTTCACGCCCAGTTTGGCGATGGCCTCGCGGTTGGCGCGGCGTTGGGCCTCCAGGTGGTGGATGGCGTCAGCGGCGGGGGGGGCGGCGCCGGGGCCGGCGGCCTGCGCGGGGTTGGGCTGGTTGGGCCGGGGGGATGCGGGGTTGGGGGG
This sequence comes from Planctomycetaceae bacterium, assembly GCA_021294835.1. Classification (GTDB taxonomy): domain Bacteria; phylum Planctomycetota; class Phycisphaerae; order Phycisphaerales; family UBA1924; genus CAILKP01. Next base: position 37 of record JAJTDF010000033.1, on the reverse strand, counting down.
GGTGGCGGAGGACATAGGGGGCGAGGGTATCAAGGGG
>JAJTDF010000109.1 GCA_021294835.1 Planctomycetaceae bacterium | reverse complement strand
AGTGCGGGGGGTGGGGGGTGGGGGGTGGGGTGCAGCCGGTGGGGACCGGGGGTCGTTGTCAGGTGTTCAACGGGTGTTCGCCATGTGCGGCGGAATTTTGCGGGGGGGTGTGTGTGGATAAGTGGGGTGGAGGGGGGTGTTTTTGGGTGCCTGGGGGTTGGAGGGGTGGGGCTGGTTGGGCGCGCGGAGGGGGCGCGGGGTGTGGGGTGGGGCACGTACATGTACCGTACAACGTGGGGTGGGGGTTGCAAGGATTTTGTTTGGATTGGGGGGCTATCGAAACGAACTGACTGCAGGGGCGGGGCTGGGGTGGGCAATACGCATGCAGCGGGCGTAGACTGTTGTGCGGTTTTCGTTGGGGAATGGCCTGGCCCGGGTTCGATGAGCTGCCGATGCTGGACTTCATCGAGATCAAGAACTTCCGCTCGTGCGAAGACGTTCGGCTGCGTTTGGCCGAGCCGGTGGTGGCGCTGTTGGGGCGGAACGGGGTGGGCAAGACGAGCCTGCTGCATGCGATTGCGCTGACAGCGCACCTGTGCGCCAAGGACGACGAGCCGGAGTTTGGCATCTCGCCCCGCAACGGCTGGGACACGATCCAGTTCACCCTCGGCCTTTCGGTCGCCGGCGACGGCTTCTTCTACACCACGCAGCGTCCACCCAACGGCGGCCACCCGATCCTGTTTACCGAGCAACTGTCACGCGGGCCCAACGTGCTGTTTGAACGGCATGGCGAAATGCTGAACTACACCTCGGGCGGCCGGATGCAGCCGTTGCGCCTGGGCATGGGTGCCTCGGCACTGCCGACCCTGCTGCGTTTCCTTCCGACCGACGACCCGCTGCGGGGCACGCTGCAATCGGTCGCCGACGTGCTCGGCGCGGTGGTCTACTACCCGTTGCAGCAACCCTTCCGGGAGCATGTGGGCGACGGACAGTTGATCGAACGCAGCAAGTATGAGGCGTGGAAGAGCGGGAGCGGACGAACGGTCCCGAGCCCGCCGCCGTCGGTTCAGATGCGGCTGCTGGACCTGTACCTGGCGAGACGGGCGGACTTTGACGAACTGCGGGCGCTCCTCGGGCCCGACGGCATCGGCCTGCTGGCCGACATTCGCGTGGGCACGGTGGAGATTCCCGTCAGCGGCGGCCCATCGGCCGGCACCAGCACCGAGACGGCGTACGCCCTGTCGTTTGTTCCCGGCGATGGGCTGGCGGGTGCCGGTCGATCCTTCCGGTACAGCGGGCTTTCCGCCGGCACTTGGCGGATCTTGCAACTGTTCACGTACCTGATCTTCGACCGCAACTCGTGCATGCTGGTGGAGCAGCCAGAGGATTCGATCCACCCTGGGCTGCTGGAGAAGGTGGTGGACGTACTGCGGAGTTACGCGGGACGGACGCAACTGATCTGCACCACGCACTCGCCGGCGGTGATGAACCTCATCGGGGCCAAGGGCATCCGCCTGGTGACCGCCACAGAGGGCACCACGCGGGTGGACGAACTGTCCGATCGCGATGTGGAATCCGCCCAGGACTACTTGAAGGACCACGGGACGCTGGCGGAGTTTTTGAAGTTGATGGAGGGGCGGGTGGTATGAGCACGATCGCCATTTTGGCGGAGGACACCTCGGACGTGGAGGCGCTCAAGTACATCGTGCGGAGAGCCCTGGGGCGGGAGCGACTGCCCCTCTGGACCAAGGGGTACGGCGGCGGGGGCGACCTGCTGAGCAAGGGCGTGCGAGACATCCGTCAGTTGCAACGGGAGGGCGTGCAGCGGTTTGTGGTGTGCCACGACGCCGACACGGAGAGCTGGGAGGCCGTTGACAGCAAAGTGCGACGGCGCCTCCTGACACCCACGGGCATTGCTGAGCGGTGCTGCGTCGCGGTGCCGGTGCAGGAACTGGAGGCATGGCTGATTGCCGATGAGCAGGCGATCAACGCGGTGATCACGAGTTTTCGGTTCGGTGGGCACCGGAGCCCGGAGCAGATCAACAGCCCCAAAGAATGGCTGCGGAGTGAGTCGAGACGGGCCGGGGGCAAGCCGCTGTACGTGCCGAAGATGCACAACCCGCGGGTGGCGGAGCGCTTGCGGCTGGAGGTGGTGGGTCAGAAGTGCCCGTCGTTTCGGCGGTTTGCGGAGGGGCTGGCGGGGTGGCGAGGGGATGCGGGGGAGTTGTGATGGCGACCAAGGGCCGCCTGACCGCAGGCCTTTGGCTGCGCCAGACCGTTTTCTGCCCGTTAGACCCGGGTACGAGGGCCGGAAAGTCGGGCGGTTCAGTAGCCGGATGGGTTTTTCAACAGCCTGCTAGCGGTCGCTCTCCCCGCGGTCAACCCCGCGCTCGTTGAGTAGAGCGTTCGTCTTCATGAACTTAATGAGTAGCATTTCGATCTGCTTGCGCAAGGTGTCATCGACAACCTCGATGTACGACGCTGTACTGATGAACTCCTCGATGAACCACTTCTTCTGACGGTGGTCCTTGATCCGCGACTCGATGTTGATGCTCTGGCCCACGTACACGGGACGATTGGTGCGGTCGTACAGCACGTACACCCCGGCGACGACTGGCAATTGCTTCGGGTCGTGCGGCTCGAACTCCTGCCACGTACCCAAACCCGCGATGTCGGACTCCGCGCGGACGAGTTCTTGCACGTCTGCGGGAATCGGCACATTCAAAGCGGCGGCCAATCGGTCTTTGGTGCCTTGACGCGGGGCGGCAATCCGACCGGCCTCGATGTTGTAAATCGTCGGCGGCGTCAACCCGGCCTTGTCGGCCAGTTCCTGAACCGTCAAGTTCTGGTCTTCACGCTGACGACGCAACCAATCGCCAAACGGGTTGTCTGTTCCGATGGAGTCGTCGCCGAACAACTGTTGGAGCAGCGGCAGGTGTTCCGGCGGCACAGCGGCCTTGCCGGTCTCCCAGATGGACACCTGGGCTTGGGAGACGCCGAGTTTGCCAGCGAGTTGCGTCTGCGTCAGATCCGCGGCGACCCTTTTGCGTTTGATTTCTGCACCCGAGAACGCTGGCATGTGTGAGCCTCCGAAGCAGATTGAGCCGCGCACGGTCGATCACTGGTGACCGGCCCAGAACGACCGACACCTGCAGCCACAGTATGTTGCGCGGGTACCAAGCGACACCGGCATGACGAAGCCGCTACGGACAGCCGCTGGCAAACGCGGCGATGAAGGCGTTGAAGTCGTCGCCGGTGATCAGGCCGTCGGGGGGTTGGACGCCGCCGATGGCGACGATGTCTGCCAGCAGGTCGCCGGCGGCGAAGGCGCTGATGAATGCGACGAAGTCGTCGCCGGTGAGCAGGCCATCGGGGGCGGAGGGGGGGCCGCCGATGGCGGTGATGTCGGCGGGGTTGCAGGCTTGGGTGGTGATGGTGAGGGTGGCGGGGGCGGAGGTGACGGTGCCGCAGGAGTTGGTGAACGTGACGGTGTAGGCGCCGGCGTCGGATGGCTGGACGTTGATGATGGTGATGGTGGTGGTGGGATCGCTCGTGGGGCGCGGCAGTGCGCCGGTGGCGCCGGTGACGTCACCGCCGCTGGGGGAGGCGCCGGCGGGGCCGTTGGTGATGGGCTGGCCGTCGCGGAACCACTGGAAGGTGATCGGGCCGCTGAAGTCGTAGCCGGAGGCGAGGGTGGCGGAGAGGCGGGCGATGCGGGTGGCGGGGGTGGAGGCTGGGGCGGGCTGGCGGGCGACCCAGGGGATGCCGGTGTCGGTCCAGCGGGCCCAGGAGCCGGCGACTGTGCCGCCGGCGGCGATGAACAGACCGCCGGCGACGAGGTCGCCTCCGGGCCGGACGGCGAGGGCACGCACGCTGCTGTTGAACCCGGTCATGCCCGACCCGAGCGAGCCCCAGGATGAGCCGTTCCACCGGGCGATGCTGTTAACGGTCGCGCCCGCGGCGTTGGTGAACTGGCCGCCGGCGACGAGCTGGCCGCCGGGCAGGACGGCGAGGGCGTTGACCACGGCGAAGACGTTGTCGACGTTGGCCAGGCCCGCACCCAGCGGACTCCAGGCTGAGTTGCTCCAGCGGGCGATGTTGCTGGCCGCGGCACCGCCGGCGGTGGTGAACCTGCCGCCGGCGACAAGGTCGCCATTTGGCAGCACGGCGAGGGCGGACACGAAGGGGGCGGACACGCCGCCCATGCCCGAGCCCAGAGGTTCCCAAGAGGCTCCGTTCCAGCGGGCGATGCCGTTGGCGGTCACGCCTCCGGCACTGGTGAACGAACCGCCCGCGATCAGGTGGCCGCCGGGCAGCACGATGAGGGCGGAGACGGCGTTGTTCAGTCCCGACCCCAGCGGCGCCCAGACTGAGCCGTCCCAGCGGGCGATGTGGTTGGCGACGACGCCGCCGGCGGTGGTGAACTGCCCGCCCGCGATCAGGTCGCCGTTGGGCAGGACGGCCAGGGCCCGCACCTCGCCGTTGGTCCCCGACCCCAGCGGCTCCCAGGATGAGCCGTTCCAGCGCGCGATGCGGCCGGCGGGCACGCCGCCGGCGATGGCGAACGAGCCCCCCGCGACCAGGTCGGCGTTGGGCAGCAGGGTGAGGGCGCGCACTTCGCCGTTCATGCCCGGCCCGAGCGGCGCCCAGGACCAGCCGTTCCAGCGGGCGATGCGGTTGACGGATGTGCCGCCGGCGGTGACGAAGGAGCCGCCCGCGACCACGTCTCCGCCGGGCAGGACGGCCAGGGCGTTGATGTCGCCGTTGATCCCCGAGCCCAGGGTCGTCCAGGATGAGCCGTTCCAGCGGGCGATGCGGTTGACGGTCACGTCGCCGATGATGGTGAATGAGCCGGTGGCGATCAGGTCGCCGTTGGACAGCATGGTCAGTGCTCGCACGCCGGCATTGGCGCCCGGGCCCAACGAGGCCCAGGATGAACCGTTCCAACGGGCGATGCGGCTGGCGGGTACGCCGTCGATCATGGTGAAATCGCCACCGGCGACGAGGTCGCCGTTGGGGAGCACAGCGAGGCCGGAGATGCTCTGATTGGCCCCCGAACCCAGCGGCGCCCAGGATGTGCCGTTGAAGCGGAAGACGTTGGCACTCTGTGTGAAGTTGGGTCCGCAACCGGCGAGGATGTCGCCATTTGGCAGCACTTCGATGTCGAAGACTTCACCCCGGGAGCCAAAGCCGGCCACTGTCCCAAGCGGTGTGTACGCCGAGCCATCCCAACGGACGATGTTGTTGACAGAGACGCCGCTGGCGAAGCCGAATCTGCCGCCGACAATGAGGTCGCCATTGGGCAGGACGGCAAGAGAGTATACGCCCGCGAACCCACCGTCCTGTCGGAGCACGTCCGGCCCCAACTGCACCCAGGACACGCCGCTCCAACGCGCCACATAGGCCCGACTCCCGCCTCCAATTGGGACAAGGATACCGCCGACGATGATGTCGCCATTTGGCATCACAACGATGTCCTGCACAATGACATCGACCAGTCCGGAGCCCATTGCGGACCAGGCCGAGCCATTCCAGCGGGCGATGTTGTTGACGGTTACGCCGCCGGCGGTGGTGAATACACCGCCGGCGATGAGGTCGCCATTGGGGAGCACGGCGAGGGCAGTTACGGACGGTTCATTCCCACCGGTCATGCCCGATCCCGGCGGCGACCAGGAGACGCCGTTCCAACGGGCGATGCGGACTGCTCCGCTGCCGCCGGCGCTGGTGAAGCTGCCGCCAACCACCAGGTCGCCGTTGGGCATGACGACGACCGGTGCGGCGCCTCCGCCAAGCCCGGGCCGCAGTTGCTCGGGGCTGGTGAGCCAGCGGCCGTTGCACTGGGCAGAGGCCGGGCTGCCGAGACCGAGCAGAGCCAGGGCCACGGCGATGGCGAGGCCGAGCAGGCGGAGCAGGGTGGCGGGGGCGGCGGACGGTTGGTGGGGCTGGGTGAAGGTCATGGCGCACTCTGCCGGGGGCGGCTCTTGGGGCGGATGCAGAGTGGGCGCAACGAGACACCTCACCCTGGAACAGCACGGGCCGGAACGGGGCCCGTGGGACGTATGGACTCGGTCATGTGTGAACGGGGGGCGGGAGCGGAGGGCCCGAATGGGCTGTGAACGTAGATGCGCCCCGAAGGAGATACGCAATTCTACCACAGGGTGATGCCTGTGCAATGTAACCTGAGGCGGGGCTGTGGTGGTTCTGAACAGCGTCCGCACTGGGTGTTTGGGGGGCGAGAGGGGAGGGGGCAACAGAAATGGCCAAATCGCCAAATGGCCAAATGGCCAAATGAAGGCACGAAGACAGCAAGGCCCATCGCCCAGAAGGGCGATGCCACGGGCGGGCACGGGGGGGCGAGCGGGTGAGCCGGGTTACGGGCAGCCGCTGGCGAAGGCGGCGATGAAGGCGTTGAAGTCGTCGCCGGTGATCAGGCCGTCGGGGCCGCTGGGGGGGCCGCCGATGCCGGTGATGTCGGCCAGGCTGTCACCGGCTGCGAAGGCCCCGATGAATGCGTTGAAGTCGTCGCCGGTGAGGATGCCGTCGGGGCCGGAGGGTGGGCCGCCGATGCCGGTGATGTCGGCCGGGTTGCAGGCGGTGGGGCCGACGGGGCGGAGGAAGAAGATGCCGCGGGCGTTGGGGCCGCCGAGGGCGGTGATCTGGGCGTCGGGCAGGACGGCGTCGGTAAACGCGTAGTTGGCGAGGAAGGCGGTTTCGCTGGCGCCGTTGGCCAGATCAGCAAACATGCAGAAGGTGCTGGCCATGAAGGCGCCGGTGCCGCCACCGAGGCTGCTGGCCCAGGGGCTGGGGAACTGGCCCCAGGCGTTCCAGGTGGCGGCGGGGACGGCGGTGCCGTCAACGAACGCGGGGGCGTTCGGGTTGGTGGCGTTGTAGAGCCAGGCGGCGGAGGTGGTGCCGATGAACGAGCCGTTGACGAAGACGCGGCCGATGCCGGTCTGGGCGCCCTCGGCGGCGACGGCGAGACGGAACCAGCGATCGGGGCCGACGCCGGGGCCCAGGGGCAGTTCGGTGCCGGCGCCCTCGGCGCCATAGACCAGCACGGCGTTGCCGTTGGCGTCACGCCGGATGAACATATCAGCGGAGTTGGCGTTGTTGTGGTTGTCTTGCATCAGGGCGAGCACGGCGCCGTCGGCGCGGGCCGTCCAACTTGCGGCGGGGATGTAGAGGTCCCAGACCATCGTCCACTGCAGATGCGTGCGGGCGGGGAAGACGGGCTGGGTGCGCGGGTAGACGGCCAGGCCGATGCCGCGGCGCTGGTCGGCATTGGTGGGGTTGGCGGTGTTGCGGGCGGGGCTGATGCGGTAGACGGTGTCGGGCGAACCGCCGGGGCCGGGGATGCCGAAGTCGGCGGTGGTGCCGAAGGCGGACTGGATGGCGGTGCGGCCGGTGGGCGTGCCGGGGGTGGGGGTGGTCTCGGCGCCGGGGCCGCCGAGGATGGTGCCGAAGGCGGGGTCATCCAGATAGCGCATGCGGCCGGGGCCGGCGCCGGTGACGCTGACGGAGGAGAGATCGCCCTGGAACTGCCACTCGCTGGTTTGCACGGGGATGCCGGGCGTGGTGATCACGCGGCCGAAGCTGCCGGCGTTGAAGCCGAGTTGGCCGGCGATGAAGCTGGGGGGCAGGTTGATGTCCTGAAAGCGGACGAAGGCGACGCCGGGGAGGCCGCCGGTGCCGTTCTCGATGCTCAGGCGGAGGGTGAGGGCGGCGGTGATGCCGGCGGTGGTGCCGGCGAAGGACTGGCGGACCAGTTCAGTGGGGATGGCGCCGGAGTTGTTGCGGACGTAGCCATCGAGGATGACGCTGGAGCCGGGGGCGAGGGTCTCGAACGCGGCGGCGATGCTGGAGCCGCTCGGGATGATGCCGGCGAAGGTGCCGGTGGTGCGGATGGTGCCGCCGACCTGGTAGCGGTAGCCGTTGGAGGCGGGGACGGTTTGGGCGGTGCCGGAGGGGACGGGGTTGTTCTGGCTGGTGCGGGTGAAGGGGCCGCAGGAGAAGGAGAAGGGGCAGTTGAGGGTGATGTTGCCGACGTCAACGGTGGCGGTTTGGGCGGAGGCGGTGGAGGGGGCGGCGGCGGTGATGGCGAGGGCGAGCCCGGCGGCGGCGCGGACGAGGGCTGCGGGTGCGGTGGATGTGGACATGGCTCTCGCTCCTTGGTCTGTGCGATGGTGGCCCGGTGGGGCGGGGACGGTGGACGGGGGGACGGGGGGACGGGGGGATCGATGATCCTTGGCGGGGTGAGTGTGCCACAGGGAAGCGGGGGCGGGGCCGGCGGGGTGCCTGTTCTGGCGGGATTGGGCGGGTGTTGTACACTTTCTTGATGTCAGGGCGACCCGCCGGAGCGGGCCCGGGGAGTGGCGGGGTGTTATCGGGCAAGGCGTTGGACGGGCGAAATGGCCATGAAGCACACGCCGGAGCAGGTTGATGCGGTGGGCGGCGGGGCGAGGGGCCGCGGGGGCCGCGGCGGGTTTACGTTGATTGAGCTGCTGGTGGTGATCGCGATCATCGCGCTGCTGGTGGGGATTCTGCTGCCGGCCTTGGCCTCGGCCCGGCAGGCGGCGCGGCGGGCGGCGTGCCTGAGCAACACGCGGCAGTTGGTGCTGGCGTGCGCGACGTACTCCAACGACACCAAGCGGGGGCTGTTCTTGCCCTCGGTGTTCAACTTTGAGGACAACATCGGGTACCTGTTCCCCGACTACATCTCGGATTACAACGTGGCGATCTGCCCGAACACGCGCAACAGGGTGCGGACGGATCGGATGCTGTCAGACGAGGGGCAGTTTGAGCAGTGGCCGGAGTTGTACGGGCGGGACTATTTGTACGACTTGTTCTGGGCGGCGAAGGACCGCACCGATGACCAGGGCGGGCATTCGTACGAGACGTTTGCGTGGTGGGATGAGGGGATGTTCGGCTCGGGCGTGGTGGTGTCGGGCCGGGGCGGGACGATCGGCGGGCAGTTGGGTTTCAGCGGGCGGACGGCGGTGGCGGCGGAGGTGCTCAGCCAGCCGACGGCGCTGCTGCTGAAGACGACGGTGAGCGTGCAGTTCCCGAGCCGGACGATTTTGATTCTGGACGCGGACAACGACCAGTCGATCCTGGCGCCGCTGATCGGGCGGGCCGATGGCGTGAACAACTGGCCGGATGCGCACAACAACCACGGGGTTGACGGGCAGAATCAGGGGTACGCGGACGGCTCGGCGGCGTGGGTGCCCCGGAGCGAGCACATCGAGACGTTCATTCGGGGATTGGAAACGCCGCCGGACAACGTGGCGCAGGTGTCGGGGTATCGGCGGCAGACGACGGTGTACCGGGGGGTGAGCATTCCGTGGTGGGTGAAGCCGTGAGGGGAAATCCGTACAAAACAAGAACAAGCGGGTGGTTTATGGCAGGGAATGGCAGTTGTCGCCATTTTGTGGTACACTTTTGCCATGCCTGACCCTTCCACGCTCTCGATGAACATCTCGCTGCCTGAAGCGCTTAAGCGGCTGGTTGATGCCCAGGTCGATTCGGGCATGTACGGCTCGGTGAGTGAGTTTGTCCGGGAGGCGATCCGCGAGAAACTCCAGCGGCAGCAAGAGCACCAGCGGGCCAAGGAGCAACTGATCGCCAACCTGCTGGATGGGCTGAACAGCGGCCCGGGGATTGTGGTGGACGAGAACACGTTCAAGGACATGAAGAAGCGGCTGCTGGAGAAGCTGGACCGAGCGGGCGAGCAGCCGCGCGATGAGCGCCGCGCGTCATGAGCCTGCGGGTCGTCATCAGCAGGCGCGCGGGGCGGGAGATCGAGGAGATCTTCGACTACATCGCGGGTGACTCGCGATCCGCGGCGGTGCGGTTTTTGGACGCGGTGGATGAGACGGTGTCGGCGATCGCAGCGCATCCGCGCCGGTGGCCGGTGTTCGAGGACATCCAGCATCCGCTGCTGCCGCCGATCCGTCGCCGCCCGGTGATCGGCTTTCCGATCTACCTTGTGTTCTATCTTGCGGACGAGGAGTCGGTTCACGTGATCCATGTCATCCATGGCGCACGCGACCTTCGGAATCTGGTGCAGCCGCCGATGTGATCGGACGCAGGATCGTTCACGAGTCGCCGACAACGAAGCGCCGCGGCGTGCACCAATCACCTCCGATCCCGGCATCCCCCAGTTCCACCCCCACCCCCACCCCCACCTGCACCTGCACCTGCACCTGCACCTGCACATCCGCACAGACGATCGTGCGGGCAGTTGGGGTTCAGCGGGCGGACGGCGGTGGCGGCGGAAGTGCTGAACCAGCCGACAGCGCTGCTGCGGCAGACGACGGTGTATCGGGGGGTGAGCATTCCGTGGTGGGTGAAGCCGTGAGGGGGGCAGATGGCCCAAGGGCCAGATGAATGCAGGATGTGTGGATTGACGATGCGAACTGTCCGCTCGTGCGGGGGGGGGGGGGCGGCATCATCGCCGGAAGTTCGGGTGCTTGACTGCGATCCAAGCTTCAACCGCAGCCGAGAGGCGCATCGCTTCATCGAGTGCGGCGTCGGCCTCGCTCTCGCTGACCGTGCCGGCGGCGTCGTAACTGATCGAGTTGCGCTTGCGTCGGCAATGCTCGAAGAAGTCGGCGGTGCGCTGCACCGACGGGCCCATGGCCAGGGGCAGGACCTCGAACATGGTCTTGTGGTGCCCTTGGCCCTTGACGCGGTAGCCGACGCAGGTCACGGCCATTTTGGCGAGGATGAGTGCGGCCTCGTAGGCCAGACCGAGGCGGTTGTCGGCGGAGAGCCCGAGGATGGCGGCGTCCTTGAGATTACGGGTGATCAGGCTGCGCAGATCGTCAATCTCGCGTCGGCTGGGCGTGTGACGCTCAACCCGGCCTTGATTTAAGCAGTTCGTCCAAGTCATGGGACGTACCGACGACGAACACCTTCTCGCGAGCCAGAACGTCCGTGATGAAGTGGTGCTGGGAGCGCCACTTGGCGACGAACTCGGATGGAGTGTAGGTGTGGACGTTAACCGGTCGACCCAACTGAGACTCAACCTTGCGAAGGCCTGGGATGAGGTCGCCAACGCCCACCGACCCGATGACCATCAGATCTACATCGCTGGCAGAGCGCTCGGCGTTGCGGGCGATTGAGCCGAAGATGAAAGCCACCGCCACCTGCGGGCGCAGGGGGTCAAGCAGCCGACGGATCAGCGCGCCGATGCCGACGGTCTTGCTAATCAGACCCTTGAGTTCGGAGAGGAACGGGCAGGCGGGATCGGGGGTGAAATAGGCCCGGTTGCCGTCGCGCCGGCGGAGCAGCACGCCGGCGCGTACCAACCCATCGAGTTCGCGCTGGAGGCTGGAAGGACGCAGGCCGATGTGCTGGGCGAGGTCGCTGCGGTACCACGGGCGGTCGGGGCCATCGAGCAGTGCACAAAGCACCGCTTGGCGGATGCGGGGGAGGAGGAAATCGGCTGGCCCCTTTCTTTGACGCATAATGCGTCATTCTTGACGCACTTTGCGTCAACGTCAAATCGGCACCGCGGTTGGCAGAGATCGGGCTGGGCCGCTTCACGCGACCCGCACGAGGGCGGCGCGGCGCCAGATCGGGTGGTCGCAAAGCAGCGTGCGGAGGGTGGCGCGGGCGGAGGGGCCGCAGACGGAGAGCACGCGCTGGCGTGGGCCGGACCACACACGGGTGCAGCGGCGGGGCGGGCAGCAAGGGGGGCATGCGGCGGAGTTCTTGGAAGCGGGGGCGAGTGAGTGGGGAGACTTCTTCCGCCCTTTGCACGGCATGCGTTCTAGCCTCCCCCCACTGTGCTTCGCATTCTGCACATTTCCACGCGGCTGATCCTGGGCGGGTCGCAGGAGAACACGGTGCTCTCGTGCGAGGGGCAGGCGCGGCTGGGGCACGAGGTGCATCTGGCGTTCGGGCCGATTTATGGGCCGGAGGGCTCATTGCTGGAGCGGGTGCAGCGGTTTGCCACGGCGGACGGGCGGGGGATCACCACGCATGTGGTGGGGAGTTTGTGCCGCGAGGTGAGCCCGATTCGCGATGTGCTGGCGGTGCGGGAGGTGAGGCGGCTGATTGAGCGTGTGCGGCCGGACGTGGTGCACACGCATTCATCGAAGGCGGGGATTGTGGGTCGGCTGGCGGGGTGGCAGGTGGCGTGCGCGACGGCGCGGGCGGACCAGGGAACGGCGGGGGGGGCGTATCCGGCGGTGGTGCACACGATTCATGGCCCGCCGTTCATGCCGGTGGAGGGTGGGGCGATCAAGCGTTTGAAGCGGCGGGTGGGCAATGCGGTGTACACGCTGGCGGAGCGGGCGGCGGCGGCGCGGTGCCATGCGGTGGTGTCAGTAGCGGATGCGATGACGGCGCAGTTCTTGGCGCGGGGGATCGGCACGCCGGGGCTGTACACGACGGTGCGGTCGGGGATTGAGCTCGGGCCCTATTTGCACCCGGGGCCGACGGAGACGCGCTCGGCGGTGCGGGGGGCGCTGGGGCTGGGTGAGGGGGCGTTTGTGGTGGCGACGGTGGCGCGGCTGGCGGAGCACAAGGGGCACGAGGAGATTCTGGCGGCGGTGGAGGCGCTGGGGCGAAAGGGCGGGCAGGTGGCGGCGTGGCGCTTGTTGTGGGTGGGGGATGGGTGGTGGCGGGAGCGGCTGACGGCGCGGGCGCGGGCGGCGGGGCTGGCGGTGGTGGATGTGTCGGCCCGGTTGGCGGGGGGCGGCGGGGGGGGCGGTGCTGGAGAAGGTGACGCGATTCCGGCGGATCGGCCGGCGGTGCTGCTGACGGGGCTGGTGCCGCCGGAGCGGGTGCCGGCGCTGGTGCGGGCGGCGGATGTGCTGTGCCACCCCTCGGCACGCGAGGGGCTGCCGAGGGTGGTGCCGCAGGCGCTGCTGTGCGGGGTGATGCCGGTGGCGACGGACGTGGACGGGACGCGGGAGGCGTGCATTGACGGGGTGACGGGGAAGTTGGTGCCGCTGGGGGATGTGGGGGCGCTGGCGGCGGCCCTGGCGTGGGCGGCGGAGCACCCGGCGGAGCGTGCGGCGCTGGCGGCGGCGGGGAAGCGGATGGCGGAGGAGCAGTTCAGCGCGGAGGCGATGGTGCGGGGGCTGGAGGGGGTGTATGGGCGTGCGGTGGAGGGGTTGAGGGGGGGTGAGGGGGTTGATTGATCACCGGCATGGCCGCGCCACCGCCGGCCGCAACACGCGCTCAGAGGTATCCTTCGGACGACAGTTCCAAGCCGAAGCGCACCAGCCATGGCGTGCACGGCTGAGGAAGGAGGCGGATGGGTGGACGACCGGCCAACGACGGCAAACTGTGGACACGCGACGAGTTGATCGTGGCGTTCGAGCTGTATTGCCGGGTGCCCTTCGGCCGGATCACAACGCGCAACCCCTTGATCCGTGATCTGGCAGCGATGCTCCACCGCACGCCCGCTTCCATTGCCCGGAAGCTCGGCAACTTCGGCGCCTTTGATCCGGTCCTCACGGCCCGAAACGTCTCCGGTCTTGCCCACGGCAGCAAACTCGATCGTGCGATCTGGGATGAGTTCCATGCGGATTGGAACGGTCTGGTGCTCCGGGCCCAGGAGCTCAAGGCTGCCTTGCTGCCGAAGCCCGCAGCGGCAATCGATCTTGAACTGCCGACCGGTCCATCGGAGCGGCAGATCACCACCAAGCAGCGGCTGCATCAGTCGTTCTTCCGGGAGGCCGTCGTCAGCAGCTATGAGGGCCGGTGCTGCGTCACCGGCCTTCCGCTGGATGACTGCTTGGTGGCGGGTCACATCATCCCGTGGAGCGTGGACGAACGCCGACGCGCCGACCCGACCAATGGGCTGTGCATGTCGGCGACCTTTGATCGCTTGTTCGACCGTGGGCTGATCACCGTCCGAGATGACCTGACGCTGGAGGTCTGCCCACGCATACGGGCCATGAATGATCAATCGGTTGTCGAACTGGTCCTCTCTCGGCATGGACGACCGATCCACCGACCGGCGCGATTCCTGCCAGATCCGGACTGTCTGCGCTGGCACCGGAAGAACCGCTTCCAAGCCGCCTGATCCGGCAGGCGGGCAAACAAGGGGAGATGCATGTCAACAGAAACCCGATTGGACCTTGCAGCGCTCGCCGCAGAGTGCGTCGACGAAATGGGTGACATCTTCTGGGACTACGAAGAGAGGCGCGACGCGAGCGGGGACCATTCCGACCCGCGAGCGGTGGCGCTCGCGGCCGTTCGGGCGGCGCTGGAAAAGGTTAAGCGAACTCGCGCTGCGGCCGCCAGCAGGAGCGATGCGGGCATCGCCGGTCTTCGTCGCGAGTACGCGCAACTGCTGGAAGCACTGCCACCCAAACCCACTGATCGGATGATCGTTGATGCACTGGTCGTAAACGCTGATTGGACCCGGGAGGGCGGCCGCACTGTGCTCAGCCTTGCGCAGCGGTACGGGACGTTCGTACTCCGCAACGCTCTGGCTCTTGCTGACGCGATGGACATCGAGGACGGCTCAGTCGGGCTGTGAGCCAGGTTGCCGTCGCTGGTTGTCCTTGTTGCTTCAGCGCCCGCCCCCGCCAGTCGCGGGCGCGCCGTTGGTGGGCTGATCGGCTGGCGGGTTGGCTGGCGTGGCGGAACGTTGCAACCGCTGGATGATCACCGGGATCGCCGGGGCCACTGACGCGGAGGCCGGCGTTGGCACCGGCGGCGGTACTGGCACCTGCGGAGCGTCGGCGTCGTGCGGTGGGGCGGGCAAGGCGGGGGCGGGGTTGGAACTGGAGTTGGGATTGGGGTTGGCGGAGGCTTGGCCGCTGCCGGTCAGGCCGGCCAGTTCGCGGCGGAGGGCCTTCTCGACATCTGGCGTGCGGAGGATGCCCCGGTGGTTGCCGGAGAGCACGACGATGTCGGTGACGCCGGGCCACTGGGCCGCCTGCATCGACACCACGCCGTCGCCCAGGCCGGCGCCGGTCTGGCGGACCCAGTCGCGCATGGCGGTGGCGTCGGCGGGGCTCAGGCCGGCCAGGTCCACAGCGCGGTCGACCAGCGTGACCAGCGCCGGCTCCACCGGCTCGGCGAGGCGGCCGATGATCACCGTGGTGCTCACGTCGGCGGGCGGGCGGCCGACATCTCGCGCGGTGAGGGTGGTGAAGAAGGGCGAGCCGGGGAGCAGATCGGCACCGGCGTTGGGCTGGGTGCCGTCGCCGGTGGGGCTGCGGAGGGCCTCGCGCACGGCGCGAAGGCGGGCGGCGACGGTGGCCCAATCGCTGCTGGGCTGGTCGGCGAAGCGGCTGATCTGCTCGCGCAGTTCGGCCAGGCCCCGGTAGCGGGCCAGGGGCGAGCCGCCGTGGGGTGTGGCCACCGTGATGATGCGCTCGATGACCGGCCAGGCGGAAGCGGTTGTGCCTGTGGCAGGCGCGGCTTGCGTGGCCGGCGCGGGCAGGGTGGCGCGGGCGGTGTTGCCATAGGGCTCGGGCCGGCTGATGGCCTCGCGGATCACCAGCCCGCCCATGGAGTGGCCGACTAAGTCCACGCGGCGCACGCCCCGGGCGGCGAGGGTGGCCAGGTGGCCCAGCAGGTCATCGGCGGAGCGGGCGATGGGTTGCTCGTTGGGGTAGTCCATCTGCACCGGCGTGTGCCCGGCGGCGGCCAACGCCGGCGCCAGGTCGTCGAAGATGCCGCCGACTTCGTCCAGGCCGTGGACCAAGACCACGACGCGCTCGGGGAGCGGGGGCGGCGGGGGCGGCGGGGACGGGGGGGCGGCCTCGGGCGCTGCGTGCGTGCCCGGCAGCGGAAGCCAGCGCACCTGACCGGTGGAGAGCGCAGCCGGATCGAGCACGAACAGGCCGGTGGGCGGGGCGATGGCCTGCGCCGCCCGCTGGGCCTCGGGCGTGGTGGGTGAGCCGAGCAGTTCGCTCTCAAAGCCGTCGACGAACTTCTGCGCCCGTTGCTGCAGGCGTTCGGCGATGCTGGGCTTGCGGGCCGAAACGGCCTTGGTCCCGCCGTCGCCGGGCGCCTGGCCGACCTCGACGCCGGTGGGCTCGGCCTCGGCGACACCCCCTTCCCCCCCACTCCCCCCACTCCCCCCACCTGCCCCGCTGTGAGCGCGTGCCAGCGGGCCGCCCGCGGCGGAGGCGGGCGGGGTGGCGCGTTCGCAGCCGGCCGGGGCGAGGGCCAGCGCGGCGGCGATGAGTGCTGCCGGCGCGAGCCCGCACCGGCGTACGGCGACTGCCGCGGGCGCAGCGGCCGGCCGGGGTGAAGCTGCGAGCGTGTTCATGCTGCGGGGTACGGCCATGCGAGGGGGTCGGTTCGGGGGTCGTTTGTATGACGGCTGGCTGTCAGCCTGATGATTGGTGGAAGCGTGCCCGGTCTTGCAGAGGGGGCATGGCCAAAGTGGGGGCGGGCGGGGCGGGCGTGCGGTCGGGTTGAGCGGTTGCGAGGTGGTGCGGGCCATGACCCCTCCCGGATTGCGGCAGGGAGTGTTGCGGGCCATGGGTGGGGATCGTGGCGGAAGCCGTACTTGAATAGAATCGAACGTGCTCGCCAGTGTCGGCTTTGGCCCTCATTCGGCGGCCTCACGTGCTTCCGCACTGAGCGGCCGCCGGCCCCGGCGGGGTCCAGTTCTCTGGCATCCGCTCATACAAGGAGCACACACGTGGATACCCGGCACAACAGGTTTGTTCTGGCGGTTCTGTCCGCCGCTTGCGTCACGCCGTTGTCGCGGGCGGATGTTCCGGTGGCGGTGTCTCTGCACCCGCCGGGGGCGATGTTCTCAACAGGGCGAGCCGGCACGGGGATGCTGCAGGCGGGCGAGGCGTACTTCCGGGGCGACACGCTTCGCGCCGGGCTGTGGCGGGGCATTGCGGGCTCATGGGTGGACCTGAACCCGGCGGGGGCGACGGGTTCGGGCATCTTCGGAGCTGCGGGCGAACAGCAGGCGGGGTGGGCGACGGTGGGCGGGATCACGCGTGCGAGCATCTGGAGCAGCACGCGCGAGTCGTGGATCGATCTGAACCCGGCGGGCTCGGTGCACTCGGAGGCGCGGGGCACCGACGGCGTGCGGCAGGTGGGTGATGCGGAGGTGGGCGGGCTGATCCGGGCGAGCCTGTGGACCGGCACGGCGGCGTCGTGGGTGGACCTGAACCCTGCGGGCTCGGAGGCCTCAGCGGCGTATGGGATCGAGGGGGGCGAGCAGGTGGGCCGTGCTTTTATCGCGGGGAGCCAACATGCGGGGATGTGGCGCGGCACGGCGGCGTCATGGACGGATCTGAACCCGCCGGGCGGGGTGATGTCGGTCGCGTACGGGATCGGCGGCGGCCAACAGACGGGCACGGTGTTCATTGCCGGAGCGTTCCGGGCGAGCCTGTGGACGGGGACGGCGGAATCGTGGATCGATCTCAGCCCGGCGAACGCGATGGACTCGATCGCGTACGGGACCGACGGGGTTCGGCAGGTGGGCTATGCGGTGGTTGACGACAGGATCCGGGCGAGCCTGTGGACGGGCACATCCGCCTCGTGGGTGGATCTGCACGCGATGCTGCCTGCGTGGTATTCCAGCAGCATGGCCTACGACGTGTACTCACACGGCTCGGCG
This sequence comes from Planctomycetaceae bacterium, assembly GCA_021294835.1. Lineage (GTDB taxonomy): Bacteria > Planctomycetota > Phycisphaerae > Phycisphaerales > UBA1924 > CAILKP01. The sequence goes on along the minus strand of JAJTDF010000109.1, from coordinate 1,501 downwards.
ATCTTCGTGATCGGCTCAGCGAACATCATCGATCTTGGCGATCAGGCGATGATGTGGGTATTGCCGAACCCGCCGGCTCCGTGCAACCTGGCGGACATCACCGGCATCGGCGGGCCGCCGGCGGCGCCGGACGGGCTGCTGACGGGGGACGACTTTGTGGCGTTCATCGGCGCGTTTGCCGCTGATGAGCCGCTGGCGGATGTGACGGGGATCGGGGGGCCGCCGGCGGTGCCGGACGGGCTGATCACCGGGGATGACTTTGTCGCGTTCATCGCGGCTTTTGCGGCCGGTTGCGCGCCATGAGCAACGGTGGCGCGGGACCGGGCCTGACCGCCCGGCCCCGCTTTGACGGTTGGCGGGTTGGTTATGGTGCAGGGCCGCTGTGGGCGGCGCCGTGACTGAACACAGAAGGATGGCCGCATGTCGACGACGTTGATCTGGGATGCGCCGGTGCGTGTGGGGCACGCGCTGCTGGCGGGGACGGTGTGTGCCGCGGCGGGGCTGGCGTTTCTCACCGACGAGCACAGCGCGTGGTTCCCCTGGCACATGCTGCTGGGGCTGATGGCGGTGCCGGTGGTGGCCTTCCGGCTGGTGTGGCTGGCGGTCGGCACGCGGCACGCGCGGCTGGGCGGGCTGGTGCACAGCCCGCGGAGGACGGCGGCGTACTTCGCGGGCCTGCTGCGGGGCAGGCCGGTTGCGTATGCCGGGCACAACCCCGGCTCGGCGCCGGCGATCGTGCTGATGCTGGGGCTGACGGCAGCGCTGGCGATCACCGGGGTGATGATGGCCCGGGCCGGCGGCGAGGGCGGCGTGGTGAAGGAGGTGCACGAGGTGTGCGCCACGGCGTTGCTGGTGGTCATTGGTCTGCACCTGGCGGGTGTGCTGGTGCACACGGTGCTGCATCGGGAGCTGATCGCGCTGAGCATGGTGACCGGGCGGAAGCAGGCGGCGGTGCAGGAGGCCATCACCGGGACGCACCGGCTGGCAGCGGCGGCGCTGGTGGCGGGTACGGGGCTGTTCGCCTGGCACCTGGCGGGGAGCTTCAACCCGGCGACGGGCACGGCGATTCTGCCGGTGCTGGGGTGGAGGCTGACGCTGGGGGAGGCGAACGACTGGCGGAGCGAGCCGCAGCGCGGGGAGGGGCGGGAGGAGCGGAGGTGAGGGGGAAGGGGACGGTCAGCGAGGTGGAGGCGGGAAGGCGGGGAGGCCGATTTGAGATTTGAGAGGGGAGACGCGGGCGCGCGGAGGGGGCATGGTGAACTCCACTGCTCGGGGTCTTGCTTCGCTTCTTTGCTGGATGGCCTTCATGTCTTGCCTTTGAGTAAAGGCAGAAGAGAAGAGTTGTCAGCGAAGAAGCGAAGAGAGCGAAGGAAAGGCGTGAAAGGCAAGAAGGCAGATTTGAGATTTGAGAGGTCAAGTGACAGTATCTTGGCGTCACGGCGCAGGAGCGGAGGTGGCCGATCGCAGAGGTGACAGCAACCCGGCGTCAGTGCGGGTGTTC